>NZ_JBEXJT010000009.1:0-189490 GCF_040609255.1 Kitasatospora sp. NPDC004723
GGAGCGTCAGGCGTCGCGCCGGCGGCGCCCGCCGGGGCGCGGCGGCGGGGGAGCGTCGGCGGTCAGCTCGGCGCGGCGGGCCTCGCCGTCCTGCTCCAGGGTGCCGACGACCCGCCGCAGCAGGCCGGCCAGCTGCTCGCACTCCTCGTCGGAGAGCGCGCCGGCCACGAAGGCCTCCTCCTGGTTGAAGCGCGGGAACAGCCCGGCCATCAGCTCCTCGCCGGCCGGGGTGAGCCGCAGCAGCACCATCCGGCCGTCCGAGGGGTGGCCGACCCGCTCGACCAGTCCGCGCGATTCGAGGGTCCGGGCGACGCCGGTGAGCGTGCCCTTGGAGATGCCCGCCTCCTCGGCGACGTAGCGGGTCTCCATCTCGCCCCAGATCCAGACCACCCAGAGCACCACGAAGGACGTCCAGGTCAGCTGGGCGCCGCGCAGGACGGAGTTCTCCAGGTGCTGGCGGACGGCCGCCGCCGCGCGGTGGATGTTGCCGACAGCGGCCATCTGCGCGCGCAGCAGCGGTACCTGCCCCAGCTTGGCCTGGACGGCGAGCTCGGTCTCCTCGATGGTGCGGTTGGTCACCGGTGGTCCCCTCCCCGCGGCCGGACCGCGGTCGTGTCGTGGGGCCGAATCTAGCGCGCCGGGTACTCCATTTGCACCCGTACGATTCCTCGACGCCTGCGTGCGGGCCCACGCCGGGCCCGCACGGGGGCTCAGCCGCCGGTGGGTGACGCCAGCACCCGCCCGCCGTTCCAGACCACCCCGACCTGCCGGTAGTAGGCGGCGATCGGCTCCTCGATCCGCAGCGCGGCCAGCTCCTCGGTGGGCGCCTCGAACAGCTCCAGCTCGGCCGTGCCGCGCCAGGCCGGCCCGGCCTCGAAGGCGGCGGCGCCGCTCTCCACCAGCTCGTCCAGGGCGAGCATGCCCGGCCGGTCGATGGCGGGCAGCTGCCGGTGGTGGGCCATCGGGTGCCCGTTGACGAAGCCGTTGGTCGCGGACTCCTCCCGCAGCGTCACCACCGCCTGGGCGAGCCGGCGGTCGGCCGCCGCCAGGGTGGCGCCGAACCGGGCGCCGGGGGCGAGCCGGGGCGCCGGGCCGTAGGGGTGCGGGCGGGTCTGGTGGATCGAGCCGAGCTTCTTCGGGTAGCCCTGGTGCAGGCCGCGGGCGATGGCGAAGTCCTTGTCCACCCAGATGTAGACGCAGCGCGAGTAGGTGCGGCCCCGGTAGGAGCAGCGCACCACGGCGAAGCACTCCTTGTACTGGGCGCGGACCGGGTCCAGCAGCTCGGCGCCGTCGGCGGCGCAGGACTGCCAGTCGGCCCAGATCAGCGCGACGGCGCCGGGGTCCTCCTCGGCGGGTTCCAGCGGGGCGGGCAGCAGTTCGGCGACCCGGGCGGGGTCGGTGCGGTACTCGACCGTCAGCAGGTCGCCCGAGTAGTGCCAGGGCGGGGCGGGGACGAGCGAGGAGCGGCCGGTGGCCGTCCTGGGGTGAAAGAAGCCGTGCACGGTGGCCACGGCACCTCCTGGATCGCGGGGGCCGGGGAGAGCGGCGGGCGGCGGTTCGGAGCGGCGCCGCACGGTCTCTCGTTTGGGGCCATACGATATGCCCTGGCGGGCGGACTGTCACCCCGTCCGGCCGGATCGCGCGGATCGGCCCGGGGGGCTTGTCCGGCGATGCCGGTCGGGCCTACTGTTTGATCCCAAACGAGAGTCCCGGGCCGGAGCTGACCGTTCGCCCGCCCGGACCACGGTGAACTCCCCACCCCCACGCCCGCCTCACGAGGAGGCCCGTTGTGACCGACCAGGTCGCCACCCCCGAAGCCCCCGCCGCACAGGACCCCGAGGCGGTCGCCGCCGCGCTGAGGGCCCGCGGCATCGACGTCGTCCGGGTCGGCTACCCGGACCTCATGGGCACCGACCGGGGCCGCGACGTCCTGGTCGACGCCCTGCCCGCCGCCGTCCGCCACGGCCTCACCTTCTGCCGCGCGATCTACCACACCGGACCGCTCGGCGAGGTGGTCCCGGTCGAGGGCGGCCTCGACGCCGGCCTGCCCGACATCACCGTCCACCCCGACCTCGCCACACTCGTCGAACTCCCCTGGGAGCCCGGCGTCGCCTGGTGCCTGGGCCGCACCACCGACCCGAGCACCGGCCGCCCGTGCCCCGAGTCCCCCCGCGAGGTCCTGCACGCCGTCACCGAGCGCCTCGCCGGACTCGGCCTGACGGCCGTCGTCGGACCGGAGCTGGAGTACTTCCTCTGCGAGCCCGACCCGGCCGCGCCCAGCGGCTGGCGCCCGTACGCGGGCGCGCCCGGCAACGTCTACGTGGCCGGCCGGCGCGGCGACCCGGACGGCCACCTGCTGCGCACCCTGCGCCTGCTCGCCGCGCTCGGCATCGGCACCACCATGGGCAACCACGAGTTCTCCGGCGGCCAGTTCGAGATCAACCTCACCCACTCCGAGGCCCTCGACGCCGCCGACCGGGCCTTCCGCTTCAAGGCCGCGGTCAAGGAGATCGCCCGCACCGAGGGCCGGCTGGCCACCTTCATGGCCAAGCCGTTCAACGCCGAGGGAGGCTCCGGCTTCCACCTGCACGTCTCCTGCCTGGACGGCGAGGGGCGCAACGTCTTCGCCGACGCCGACGCGCCCGACGGCCTGTCCGCCACCGCCCGGCACGCCATCGGCGGCGTCCTGCGGCACGCCCCGGCGCTGGCCGCGCTGCTCAACCCCACGGTCAACTCCTACAAGCGGTTCGGGCCGGACACCCTTGCCCCCTGGCTGATCGACTGGGGCCTGGACAACCGCAGCGCGATGGTGCGCATCCCCCCGGAGCGCGGCGACGCGACCCGCCTGGAGGTGCGTCTCGGCGACGCCGGCGCCAACCCCTACCTGGCCGTGGCCGGTCTGGCCGCCGCCCTCGCGCTCGGCGTCGAGGAGGCGGTGGAGCCGCCCGCGCCGCTGGAGGGCTACGGCTACGACGCCGCCAAGGCGCCGGTGCTGCCCGGCTCGCTGGGCGCGGCGCTGGACGCGCTGGAGGCGGACACGGCGCTCTGCGAGGCGCTGGGCAAGGGCTTCACCTCGGCCTTCCTCGCCTTCAAGCGCGCCGAGCTGGAGCGCTTCGCCCGCCACGTCACCGACTGGGAGTTCCGCGAGTACGGCTACCACCTCTGAGCACCCGCCCGCCGGTCCCGCCGCCCGATCCCGGGCGGCGGGGCCTTCCCGTTGCCCGGGACCGGGGACGACGGCGCCGCCCCGGGCCGGCGGGCCCGGGGCGGCGGTGGAACGGGTGCGGACGGAGGATCAGTGCTCGGCGGCCTGTGCCGGGATGATGCCGAGGCCGTCCGCGCCGACCTGCACGGCCGACTCGTCCAGCGCTCCGGAGACCACCGGCTGCGGCCGGCCGTCGAGGTCCAGCACCGGCGTGGCCTCCTTGTACCAGGACTCGATCACGGCGTTGCCCCAGAAGTCCCGCCGCCGGTCGTCGTGCACGTTCCAGCGATAGGTCTCGTGGTCCGGGTCACCGGTGTAGTAGTCGGAGGTGTAGATCTCCACCCGGTGCCCGTCCGGGTCGCGAAGGTAGAGGTAGAAGGCGTTGGACACGCCGTGCCGCCCCGGACCGCGCTCGATGTGGTGCTCGGCCCGCAGCGAACCGAAGATGTCGGCGGTGCGCAGCACCTGGTGCGCCTCGGGGGCGAACACCCCGACGTGGTGCATCCGCGGGCCGGCGCCGCTGGTGAACGCCACGTCGTGCACGGTCTGCTTGCGGAACATCCAGGCCGCGTACAGCTCGTGCTCGTCGCCCTCGATGGTCTCCGAGCAGCCGAAGCCCAGCGCGCGGTAGTGCTCGTAGGCGGCCGGGATGTCCGGCACCACGATGTTGAAGTGGTCCATCCGCGCCACCTCGGCGCCGCGCCGCAGGTCGTAGCGCTGGATGAGGCGCTCGGCCCGGTCGATCGCGTGGAAGAACTCGACCGGGAAGCCGAGCGGGTCCACCACCCGCACCGCGTCGCCGACGCCGCGCGTGCCGGTGCCGGCCGGCACCCGGCGCACCGGGCAGCCGAGCGCGGTGAAGTACTCCTCGGCGCGGTCCACGTCCTCGGGCGTGCGCACCCGGTAGGCGATGTGGTCCAGCGCGGGCGCCTCGCCCACCCGCAGCACCAGGCTGTGGTGGGTCAGCTCGTCGGTGCCGCGCAGGTACAGCGCGCGCTCGTCCTCGTACTGGACGTGGAAGCCCAGCATGTCGACCCAGAACCAGCGGGCCCGGGGCAGGTCGGTGACGACCAGCTGGGCGTAGGCGGACCGTACGACGTCCGGCGGGGTGGGCATCGGCGTGACCTCCATCTGCGTGACTCCCATGGGCGGGTTCAGTGCTGCTCGTCGGCGCCGAAGCGCGGTGTGTGGACGTCCCCGAGCATCACGTGGACGATCTTGGACTCGGTGTAGAAGTCGATGCTGTGCGCACCGCCCTCGCGGCCGAGGCCGCTGGCCTTCACCCCGCCGAACGGCGTGCGCAGGTCGCGGACGTTGTGCGAGTTGATCCAGACCATGCCGGACTCCACCGCGTGGGCGACCCGGTGACCCCGCTTGAGGTCGGACGTCCACACGTATGCGGCCAGACCGTATGCGGTGGCATTGGCCAGGTCAATGGCCTCCTGCTCGTCGTCGAACGGCGCGACCGCCACCACCGGGCCGAAGATCTCCTCCTGGAAGATCCGGGCGTCGCGCGGAACGTCAGCGAAGACGGTCGGCTGGAGGTAGTTGCCCTCCGGCAGGTGCGCGGGACGGTCGCCGCCGGCCACCAGACGCGCCTCGGACTTCCCGGCCTCGACGTAGTCCAGCACCCGGCGGTAGTGCACGGGGTGGACGAGGGCACCGACCTCGGTCGCCGGGTCACCCGGCACGCCGACCCGGACCCGCTCGGCGCGCTCGGCCAGCCGGCGGGTGAACTCCTCGTACAGCGGGCGCTCGACCAGCACCCGGGAGCCGGCCGTGCAGCGCTCGCCGTTGAGCGAGAACACGCCGAAGACGACCGAGTCCAGGGCCGCCTCCACGTCGGCGTCCGCAAAGACCACCACCGGGGACTTGCCGCCCAGCTCCATGGAGACCGTCTTCAGCCGGTCCGCCGAGCAGCGCACGATGTGCCGCCCGGTGGCGGTGGAGCCGGTGAAGGAGAGGATCGGCACGTCCGGGTGGTCCACCAGCGCCTGCCCGGCCTCGGTGCCCAGGCCGTGCACGATGTTGACCACACCGGCCGGCAGGCCCGCCTCGGCCAGGATGGCCGGCCACAGGCTCGCCGACAGCGGCGTCCACTCGGCGGGCTTGAGCACCAGGGTGCAGCCGGAGGCGATGGCCGGCGCCAGCTTCCAGCTCTCCAGCATGAACGGGGTGTTCCACGGGGTGATCAGCCCGGCCACGCCGACGGGGGTGCGCACCACGTAGTTGAGCTGCTGGGTGCCGACCCGGAACGCCTCCTCGCCGAGGGCCACGATCACGTCGGCGAAGTAGCGGAAGTTCTCGGCGGCGCGCCGGGCCTGGCCGCGGGCCTGGGTGATCGGCAGCCCGGTGTCGAAGGACTCGAACGCGGCCAGCTCCTCCTCGCGGGCCTCGACCGCGTCGGCGATCCGGTTGAGCACGGTGGCCCGCTCCCGGTTGCCCAGCGCCGACCAGGCCGGGAAGGCGGCCCGGGCGGCGGCCACCGCGCGGTCGACATCGGCCGCGCCGCCCGCCGCGAGGGTGGCGTAGGCGGTGTTGGAGACCGGGTCGGCGACGTCGAGCACCCGGCCGTCGGCGGACGGCACCAGGGCGCCGCCGATCCAGTGCGTGATCTCGCCGGGCAGCCCGGCGGGCCGGGCCGGGGCACCGGCCGGGTCGGCGGCGCCCTGCGGGGCGGCCTCGGTGGTGGTGGTCATCTCGTCTCCTGCTCTCGTGGTGGGCGGGGCCGTGGAGCCCGCGGTCACAGCTGCTGGGTGAGGTCGCCGCCGGCGGCGAGCAGCGCGCGGATCCGCTCCAGGCCGGCGTCGGTCGGCGCGGTGAGCGGCGGTCGGACGTGGCCGGAGGCGATCCGGCCCTGCTGGGCCAGCACCCACTTGGCGGGGGCCGGGTTGGTCTCCACGAACAGCAGGTCGACCAGCGGGTGGAGCCGGTAGTGCAGTTCACGGGCGCCGGCGTGGTCGCCCTGCTCCCACAGCTCGTACATCCGGGCCACGGCGGCGGGCGCCAGATTGGCGACGGCGCTGATGAATCCGGCCCCGCCGAGGGCCATCAGCGGCAGGCAGAGCAGCTCGATGCCGGACCAGACGAGCAGCTCGGGGCCGCAGGCGTGGATCACCCGGGAGAAGTGCTCGAAGTCCTTGGTGGTCTCCTTGACGCCGACGATGTTGTCGAAGTCGGTGAACAGCCGGCGCACCGTCTCCGGCGCGATGTCCACGGCGGTGCGCGAGGGCACGTTGTAGACGACCAGCGGCAGGTCGGGGAACTCCCGGGCCACCGTGGCGTACCACTGGTAGAGCGCCTCCTGGGTGGGCCGGGCGTAGTAGGGGGTGATCACCAGGGCGGCGTCGGCGCCGAGTTCGGCCGCGGCGGCGGTGAGTTCGAGGGTCTCGTCGAGCTTGGCGGAGCCGGTGCCGGGCAGGAACGGCACCCGGTCGGCGATCTCCTCGGCGGCGGTGCGCATCGCGGCGATCCGCTCGGCGACGCTCTGCGCGCTCGGCTCGCCGGTGGAGCCGCCCAGCGAGATGCCGTGCGAGCCGGAGTCGAGCTGCCAGCGCACCAGGGCGCGCAGCGAATCGTGGTCGACGGCGCCGCCGTCGGTGAAGGGGGTGACCACGGGGGCGAGGGAGCCGCGGATCACGGACGGGTCGCTTCGGAACTTCATCGGGTCTCCGTGGGGGGAGTGGGGGAGAGGGGGGAGGAAGGGTCAGTCGCCCTGGCGCTCGCGCTCGTAGCGGGCGCGCCAGTGCGCGTTCATCGGGTAGAGGCCGTCGATGCCGGCGCCGCCGTCCACCTGCCGCAGCACGAAGCGCTCCTCGTCCTCCTGGGCGGCGGCGTCCCGGGCGACCTCGGCGGCCAGCGCGGGCGGGATCACCACGACGCCCTCGGCGTCGCCGACCAGCACGTCGCCGGGCATCACCAGCACCCCGCCGCAGTCCACCGGCACCTGGGAGTCCATCGGGACGTGCCGGCGGCCGAGCACGGCGGCGTGCGGCCCGGCGTAGTAGGAGGGCAGGTCGAGGCCGGCGAAGGAGGGGCTGTCGCGCAGGCCGCCGTCGGTGACCACGCCGGCGGCGCCGCGGCGCAGCGCGCGCAGCGCCAGGATGTCGCCGAGGGTGCCGGAGCCGTGCTCGCCGCGCGCGCCGATCACCAGCACCTCGCCGGGCAGCAACTCCTCGACGGTGCGCTTCTGGGCGTTCATCCCGCCGCCGATCTCGGCGAAGACGTCCTCGCGCAGCGGCAGGTAGCGCAGGGTGCGGGCGGTGCCGACCATCCGCAGGTCGGGGCGGGCCGGGCGGACGCCCTCGATGAAGTGGTGGTCGATGCCGCGCTTGCGCAGCTGGGCGGAGAGGGTGGCGGTGGAGACGGTGCGCAGCAGGGCGGCGGTCCGTTCGTCCAGCCCCGCGGGGGCGGGCGCGTCGGGCTCGGCGGCGGGCCCGGGCGGCGGCACGGAGCCGTAGGCGGCCCGCCGGGCGGTCTCGGTGACCCGGGGCAGCGCGCCGTACTCGATGACGCCGTCCTCCTCGGCCACCACCTCGCTGCGCAGCCGGCCGCTGTCCTCCAGCTCGACCTCGACCAGGTCGCCGGGCTGCACCACGGTGGAACCGGCCGGGGTGCCGATCAGCAGCACGTCGCCCGGCTCCAGGGTGGTCGAGCGGGACAGGTCGGCGATCAACAGGTCGACGGGGAAGAGGAGTTCCTCGGTGGAGGCGTCCTGGACGAGCCGGCCGTTGACCCAGCTGCGCAGCCGCAGCCGGGTGGGGTCGACGCCGGTCAGCAGCGCCGGGCCGACGGGGGTGTAGCCGTCGCGGCCCTTGGCCCGCAGATTGGCGCCGAGGTCGGCGTGCTTGAGGTCGTAGACGCCGAAGTCGTTGGCGGCGGCGTAGCCGGCCACGTGCTCCAGGGCCTGTTCGCGGGTGACCCGGTGCGCCCGCTGGCCGATGACCACCGCGATCTCGCCCTCGAAGGCGAGCAGTTCGCACCCGGCCGGGCGGACGACCGGCCGTCCGCTCCAGGAGAGCGAGGAGGGGGGCTTCAGGAAGTAGGAGGGGACGTCGGGGGTCCGCCCGCGCTCGGCCGCGCGGCTGCGGTAGTTGAGGTGCACCGCGATGATCTTTCCCGGCGACAGTCCGAGGGGGTGTGCCACATTGCCCTCCTAGAATCGTATACGGCATCATGCACGATAGCGGACGTGATCGACGCTGACCATGGTTGATCGGATGTGAATTCGCACATGATCCGTGGGCGCGACCGGCCCGGCCGAAGCGATGGCAGGGTGGGTGGGCGTGCAGTACTATCAAAAATCGTATGCGAAAACAGGGGAGAGGTGCAGTGCTCATGAACCGGAGCGACGACCTGGCGGTGCGGATCATCACGCCGGAGGAGGGCGACACGGGCGGCCCCGGAGGCGAGCCGCCCGTCGTCCTGCTGCACGGCTTCGCCTCCGACGGGGAGGCCGACTGGATCGCGCCGGGCACCGCCGCCGCGATCGCCGCCACCGGCCGCACCGTGCTGGTGCCGGACCTGCCCGGCCACGGCGCCTCGCCGGACCCGGCCGACGCCGCCGAGGCCGGCGCGGACGCCCTGACCGCCCGGCTGCTGGCGGCCCTGGACGCCGCCGGGGTGGGAGCGTTCGATCTCGTCGGCTACTCCCTCGGAGCCCGGCTGGCCTGGGAGTTCCCGCTCGCCGCGCCCGCACGGGTGGGCCGGGTGGTGCTCGGCGGGCTCAGCCCCTTCGAGCCGTTCGCCGGCGTGGACGTCGAGGCGCTGCACCGGGCCGTCGCCGACGGCGGCGAGCCGGCCGACCCCTTCACCGGCATGATCGCCGGCCTGGTCCGCTCCCGCGGCGAACGCGCCGCCGCCCTCGCCCGCTGCGTCGAGGGCCTGCGCAACACCCCCTTCACGCCCGGGCGTTGGGCCGGAAGGACCGCCCCGGTGGTGGTCGTCGGCGCGGACGATGTGATGACGCGGGGCATCGAGAGTATCGTTGCTCCCCTTGACGGGGCGGAGCTGGTGACCGTTCCCGGCGACCACCTGGGGGCCCTGGCCGGTGCGGAGTTCCGCGGCGTCGTGCTGAAGGCCCTCGCCCGGTGACCGCCGGGGGCGCGCGGACCGCCCGGCGGTCCGCCACGGGGGCGAAGGCCGTGCTGAGGAAGGATGAGGGAACGGCGTTGGGTTCCGCGAAGGACCGAACCAGCGGTGGCGGGTCGAAGGCCGAGCAGAGCTACGAGTTGCTCCGCTCGCGCATCCTCGACGGCACGTACGGCCCGGGCTACCGCCTGGTGATGAACCAGCTCGCGCAGGAGACCGGGGTCAGCACCATCCCGCTGCGCGAGGCGCTGCGCCGGCTGCAGTCGGACGGCCTGGTCGAGGTGGTGCGCAACATCGGCGCCCGGGTGGCGGTCTTCGAGGCCGTCCAGGTCGAGCACTCGCTGCAGATCCTGGCCCGGCTGGAGGGGTACGCGACGGCCGTCTGCGCACCGCTGCTGACGCCGGACCAGATCGCCGCCTCACGGGAGATCAACGCCCGGATGGTGGCCGCGCTGGACGAGTTCGACCCGGCCGCGTTCACCGCGCTCAACCGCACCTTCCACTTCTCGATCTACCAGCACTGCCCGGACGCGCACCTGCGCGCCCTGCTGGAGGAGGAGTGGGCCCGGCTGGACCACATGCGCCGCTCCACCTTCACCTATGTGCCGGGCCGGGCCCGGCGCTCGGTGGTGGAGCACGAGCAGATCCTCGACCTGATCGAGCGGGGCGCCGACGCGGCCGAGATCGAGCGGGTGGCCTGCGCCCACAAGGCGGCCACCGCCGACGCGCTGCACCAGGCCAAGCCGTCCGGCTGAGCCCTTCCGTACGGCCCGAAGGGCGGGAGTCCGCGAGGACTCCCGCCCCTTCCGGGTTCCCGGAGGTCAGACCAGCAGCTGGCCGCCGTCCACCTGCACCACCGCGCCGGTGATGTGCCGGGCCTGCGCCGAGGCGAGGAACAGCACCAGCGGCGTCAGGTCGCCGGTCTCGGCGATCCGGCCGAGCGGGATCCGCGCCTCCCAGGCGCCGCGCGCCGCCGCGTCGTCCATCAGCGGCGCCGTCATCGGCGTGTGCACCGGCCCGGGGGCCACCCCGTTGACCCGGATGCCGTGCCCGGCCAGCTCCAGGGCGGCGGTGCGGGTGAGCGCGTCCACCGCGGCCTTGGTGGCCTCGTAGTGGCCGAGCCCCGGGGTGGGCTGGCGGGCGCCGATCGAGCTGATGTTGACGATCGCCCCGCCCCGGCCGCTGTCCACCATCTGCCGGCCGACGACCTGGGTGACCGTGAAGGTGCCGCGCAGGTTCACCGAGACGACCAGGTCGAAGACCTCGGCCGGCAGGTCGATCAGCGCACCGCCGCCGCCCGCCAGGCCCGCGTTGTTCACCAGTACCTCGACGGGGCCGAACCGCTCGGTGGCCTCGGCCAGCGCCGCGCTCACGCTCGCCCGGTCGGTGACGTCCATGGTGACGGCCAGTGCGGCGGCGCCGATCTCCCCGGCCACGGCGTCGGCCGCCGCCCGGTTGAGGTCGGCGACCACCACCCGGTCCCCGGCCGCCGCGAAGGCCTCGGCGACCGCCCGGCCGATGCCGCTGGCCGCCCCGGTGACCAGGACGACCCGGCCCCCGGTGCCCGTGCTCTCCTCGGTGCTCATCGGGCCTCCGCGATGATGATGCGCGGGCTGCCGGGCAGCGCGCGGGTCTCGACGGGCTCCCAGCCGGCCTCGCGCAGCCAGCCGCGGACCTCGTCCTCCGGGTAGACGGTGGTGCCGTCGATCACCAGGTACTCGCCGGCGTGCAGGGCGTCGATGGCGCGCTGCTGGTCGTCGGAGTCCAGGAAGAAGTCCAGCAGGACCAGCCTGGCCCCCTCGGCCGCCGCCGCGCGGGCCCGGCGGACGATGGCGAGGTTCTGTTCGGCGTCGAAGCGGTGCGCCACGTGCTCCAGCAGCACCAGGTCGAAGCCGCCGGGGACGTCCCCGGCGACCGCGTCGCCCTCGACGATGTCCACCCGGTCGGCGACCCCGGCCGCCGCCAGCACGTCGCGGGCGTGGCCGACCAGCTCGCCGGCCGAGAAGAAGGTGCCCTTGAGGCCGGGGGCGGCGGTGAGCGCCTCGGCCAGGAAGGAGCCGGACAGGCCGCCGAGGTCCAGCACCCGCTCGTGGGCGGTGAAGTCGTAGTGCTCGGCCAGCTGGCGGGCGTGCAGCGCGTTGTAGGTCATCACGCCGCCGAGGAAGGTGGTCATCCGCTCGCCGCCGAAGTCGAGCTGCTGGGGCTCGGCGGTGCGGCTGGTGTCGCCGAAGCCCAGCCAGTGGCCGTAGCTGATCTCGTCGAGGAAGGTGAGGAACGGCCGCAGGTCGATCTGGCCCTCGGCGCCGGTGAGGTACGTGGCGGTGCCGGCCGAGTTGGCGTAGCGTCCGTCGGTGCGCTCCAGCAGGCCGAGGCCGGCCATCGCGTCGGCCAGGATGCGGCTGGTGCGCTCGGGCAGGCCGGTGCGCTCGGCGATCTGCGGCACGTCCAGCGGGCCGTCGGCCAGGGCGGCGAACAGGTTCGCGTCGGCGGCGGCGAAGAGCTGCTTGGCGGCCATGTAGCCGACGGCCACCTCGACGATCGGGGCCGGGTCCGCGGAACGGGGGGATTCCGGGCGAAGGGACATCGCGTCCTCCTTGACGGTCAAAGAATATGCCGGATGCTATACGATCGCCTTCCCGGCGGCCAGAGCCGGACCACTCGGATCCTCAGGAGGTTGGCGTGGAGTTCTCGGAAACCGTGTCCCCGGACAGCGGCCCGCAGGCGGTGCCCCGGCGCAGGCTCGGCGCGGACGGCCCCGAGGTGCCGGTGTTCGGCCTCGGCTCGTGGAACACCTGGGACCGGATGACCACCGACGAGGCGGCCGACCTGGTCGCCCGCGCCGTCGCGCGCGGGGTGAACCTGTTCGACGTCGCCCACTACAACTTCGGCCCGCACGCGGAGAACGCGGTCACCGACATCCTCTTCGGCGAGGCCGTGCGCAACGCGGGCCTGTCCCGCGCGGACTACCTGCTCTGCGGCAAGCTGTGGCTCTGGGACTACCCGAAGGCCTCCTTCGCCGAGCAGTTGGAGGTTTCGCTGGCCCGGGTCGGCACCGACCGCGCCGACTTCGTGGTGGTCGGCGACTACCTCGGCGCGCTGGACGTCCCGGCGGTGGTCACCGACGTCGCCGAGCAGGTGCGGGCCGGGCGGTTCACCGCCTGGGGCGTCAACAACTGGTCGGCGGACGACCTGGCCGAGGCCTTCCGGTTCGCGCGGGCCGAGGGGCTGGTCGCGCCGTCCTTCGCCCAGCTCAAGTACAGCCTGGCCCGCCGCTCGGTGCCCGAGGGCGAGCCCTACGGGCGGCTGTTCGACGAGGCCGGACTCGGCCTCCAGGCCTCGGACGTCTTCGAGGGCGGCATCCTGGCCGGCAAGCTGCACCCGCAGCGCAAGATCGGGGCCGACCCGGGCGGCATCCGCGAGCGGATCCGGGAGTCCTACCCGGAGGTGCAACGCATCGCCGAGGGCTTCGACGCCACGCCCGCGCAGCTCGCCCTCGCCTTCACCCTCACCCACCGGGCCGCCGCGAGCGTGCTGTTCGGCGCCAGCAGCCCGGAGCAGTTCGAGGCCAACCTCGGCGCGCTGGAGCTGCTGGAGCGCCACGGGGAGGAGCTGCGCGCCGCGGTCGCCGGCCTCTGGCTGGACCGCGACGTCGTCCACCCCGGGGCCTCCTGGGGCACCGACGCGCCGACGGGCTGAGCGCGGACCGGCCCGGGCCTCCCGCGCGGGAGGCCCGGGCCGCCGGGTCAGAGCTCGTGCACCACCCGGCCGGCCAGCACGGTCATCGCCACCGGCACCTCGGGCAGCGCGGCCGGGGCGAGCTCCCTCAGGTCCGCGTCCAGCAGGCACAGGTCGGCCGCCATCCCGGCCTCCAGGGTGCCCTTCCAGTGCTCGGCGCCGTCCTGCCGGGCCGGGGCCGCGGTGTACGCGTACAGCGCCTCCGCCAGGGCGATCCGCTGGTCGCGGCCGGTGGCCTCCACCGCCCGGGTGGCGGCCGCGGCCGCGCCGGCCTGCCAGTCCGGGGCGAGCACCGGCGCGTCCGAGCTGAGGCAGAGCGGCACGCCCGCGGCCAGCGCGTCGCGCACCGGCCAGGCGTGCGCCAGCGCGTCCGCGCCGAGCGCCCCGGCGAGCATCGGGGCGGTCGCGGCGGCGATGCCCGGCTGGGTGTTCAGACCCACCCCGGCGGCGGCCATCGCGGCGAGCGTCGCCGGGTGCAGCACGTCGCCGTGGATGAGGTAGTGCCGCCCGTCCCGGCCGTCCGCCGCGCGGGCCTCGGCGAAGGCCTCGGTGACCACCCGGGTGGTGCGGCTGCCGGTGGCGTGCACGCCGACCTGGTGGCCGGCCGCGTGCGCGGCCCGGATCATCGCGCGCAGGTTCGCCTCCCGCTCGCCCGCGTCCGCGCCGTCCACCAGCAGCGCGCCGTGGCCGCCGTCGGCGTACGGCTCCTCGCTCCAGGCGCTGCCCATCGGCGGGATGCCGTCGGCGAAGATCTTCACCCCGGCCACCCGGAACCAGCCGGGCACCTCGGCGGGCGCGGCGAACCCGGTCAGTCCGCGGTGCAGGTCGGCGGCGCTGCTCGCGCCGTCCAGCAGGCCGAACAGCAGCAGCGCGGTGACCCGCGCCCCCAGTCGACCCTCGGCGGCCAGCTCGGCGTACTCGGCCAGCACGGCGGAGGAGAAGCAGCCGGTCGGCCCGCCGTCCTCACCCGGTCCGAGGCCGGGCTCGGTGTAGCTGGTGATGCCGAGGGAGGAGAGCAGCTCGCCGGTGCGCAGGATCGCCCGGCGCCGCTCGGCGGAGGTGGCGAGCGCGGCCAGCGCCGGCCCCTCGCCCGCGTGGTCGTGTCCGTGCCCGTGGTCGCCGAAGCCGCCGTCCGGTGCCGCCGCCAGCTGCGCCATCAGCGTGTCCGGCCACATCGTGCCCAGCCACGCGCCGTGCAGGTGCGAGTCGTTGATCCCGGGCAGCAGGGAGCGCCCGCGCAGCTCCACCACCCTGGTGCCGGGCCCGATCAGCGGGGCCACCTCGGCGTCGGTGCCGACCCGGACGACGGTGCCCCCGCGCACCGCCAGCGCCTCGGCGACCGTGCGGGCGCCGTCCATCGTGTGCACGCGGCCACCCTGCATGACCAGGTCAGCTGTGGTGATTCCGGCCTGGAATCCGTTGCGCATCATCTTGCTCCCAGCTCTGGACACCGTGGATTGTGACTGCTTAACGTACATGGAATCAGATACGATTTTCGAGTGCCGAACCCCCAGCGGCACCCGGGCAATCGGAGGTAAACGATGCCCCTGCACCCCGAGGCACAGCTGATCATCGACCGGGCCGGTGCGGCGGAGCAGCCCGCCCAGCCCGTCGAACTCGATGCAGCGACCATGCGCGAGCAGTTCCGCACCACCTGGATCATGCCGGAGACCCTGCCGGCCGTCGGTTCGGTGACCGACACCACCGTCCCCGGCCCGGCCGGCGACATCCCCGTACGGATCTACACCCCCGAGGGCGAGGGCCCCTTCCCCGCCTTCATCTGGCTGCACGGCGGCGGCTGGACCATCGGCTGCCTCGACGAGAACGAGTACTCCTGCCGGGCCGTGTGCGCCGCGGCCGGCGCCGTGGTCGTCTCCGTCGACTACCGGCTCGCCCCCGAGCACCGCTACCCGGCCGCCGCCGACGACTGCTACGCCGTGCTCGGCTGGCTGCACGAGAACGCCGCCACGATCGGCGTCGACCCCGAGCGCCTTGCCATCGGCGGCGAGAGCGCCGGCGGCAACCTCGCCGCCGTCACCAGCCTGCGCGCCCGCGACCAGGCCGGACCCCGGATATCCCTCCAGGTCCTGGTCTCCCCGGTGGTCGCCCACCCCGACGAGGGCCGGATCTCCTACCACGACTACTCCGAGGGCTACTTCCTGTCCAAGGACAGCATGGACTGGTTCTTCACCCAGTACCCGCGCGACGAGACCGACCTCGCCGACCCCTACCTGCTCCCGCTGCGCGCCCGCGACCTGTCCGGACTGCCCCGCGCGCTCGTCCTGGAGGCCGAGTACGACGTGCTGCGCGACGAGGGCGAGGAGTACGCCCGGGCGCTCGCCGCCGCCGGCGTCGAAACCTCGCTGGTGCAGTTCGACGGCCTCATCCACGGCTTCTTCGGCCTGCTCGCCACCGACCTCACCGACGCCCCCCGGGCCCACGCCCTGGTCGCCGACGCCATCCGGGCCGCCTGCGGAGCCGAGCGATGACACCCGCGCTCGCCCTGCGCGACGTCCACATCAGCCGCGCCGAGGCCCCCGTCGTGCACGGGGTCAGCCTGGACGTCGCCCCCGCCTCGGTCACCGTCCTGCTCGGGGCCAACGGCGCCGGCAAGACCACCCTGATGGACGGCATCGCCGGCCTGGTGCGCTGCACCTCCGGCACCGTCACCCTCGACGGCACGCCCCTGGACAAGCTGTCCACCTACCGCCGCGCCACCGCCGGCCTCGCCTACGTCGAACAGGCCCGCAGCGTCTTCCGCACCCTGACGGTCGAGCAGAACCTGCTGGTCGCCCAGCGGGACGGCGCCGACCTCGACACCGCCTACCGGCTCTTCCCCGAGCTGGACAAGCGCCGCGGCCTGCAGGCCGGCCACCTCTCCGGTGGCGAGCAGCAGATGCTCGTCCTCGGCCGCGCCCTGGTCTCCCGGCCGAAGACGGTCCTGATCGACGAGATGTCCTCCGGCCTCGCGCCGGTGGTCGTCCACCGGCTGATGAAGGCCGTCGCCGACCTGGTCGACCTCGGCATCGCGGTGCTCCTCATCGAGCAGTTCGCCCACCTCGCGCTGGAGATCGGCGAGCGGGCCTACGTGCTCAGCAAGGGCCGGCTCGCCTACGACGGCCCCTGCGCCGAACTGCGCGGCGACGCCGACCGGCTGCACGACTTCTACTTCGGCGCGACCCCGCAGCCCGTCGGCGCGGCGGTCGCGGACCACGGCCCGGGCAGCGGCCCGGCGGAGAGCGGGGGAGCATGAGCCTCACCGAAAGACTCGCCGGCGACCGGCGGGCGCTGCTCACCGGCCTCGGCGCCGCCGTCGCCGCCTGCGTCCTGGTCCCGACCCTGCTCCCGGCCTACTGGGTCTACCTGGCGATCACCGCCGTGGTCAGCGCCGTGATCATGCAGAGCTACGGCGTGATCGTCGGCCGGGTCGGCGTGATGTCGCTGTGCCAGATGTCCTTCGCCTCGATCGGCGCCTGGGTGGTGCTGCGGCTCAACGTCGCCGACGCCCCCGGCGGCTTCCTGGTCTGGCTGGTGCTCGGCGGCCTGGCCGCCGTCCCGGTCGGCGTCGCGATCGGCCTGCCCGCGCTGCGCATCCGGGGCGTCAACCTGGCCGTGGTCACCTTCGGCTTCGCGGTCTCCGCCGACATCGTGCTGAACGCCAACCAGATGCCGGGCATGGCCGAGCTCAGGACCCTGGAGCGGCCCGCCCTGTTCGAGGAGGACGGCGCCTACTTCGTCCTGGTCGTCATCGTCTTCACGCTGATCGCGCTGGGCCTCGCCCTGCTCAACCGCACCCGGCTCGGGATGTCCTGGACCGAACTGCGGCACTCCGAGCGGGCCGCCGCCGCGCACGGCGTCTCGGTCGCCCGCAGCAAGCTCGCCGCGTTCGCGATCAGCGCCTTCGTCGCGGGCGTCGGCGGCGGCCTGATGGCCGGCCAACTGGGCCTGGTCGTCCCCGGCAACTTCGCCATGATGCAGTCGCTCGCACTGTTCGCGGTCGCCATCATGATCGGCCCGCACAACCCCGAGGGCGCCGTGATGGGCGGCATCTTCGGCGCGGTGATGGCGACGATCCTGGAGAAGCTGGACCTGCCGCAGGACCTCGGCGGCATGCTGTTCGGCGTCGGCGCCGTCTTCGCGCTGCGCAGCGGCGTCAGCCAGACCGACTTCACCCGCTCCCGCAAGCGCGAGCGCGCCGCCCGTGCCTTCCTGAAGGAGCACGAGGCGACCGCCGCCGACCGCCCGGCCGTGCCCGAACCGCCCGTCGCCCCCGCCACCGTCGCCACCGGCGAGCCGGCCCTCACCGTCAGCGGACTGACCGTCCGCTACGGCCCGGTGACCGCGCTCGACGGCGTCGACCTCACCGTCCCCCGGGGCGCCGTGGTCGGCCTGATCGGCCCCAACGGCGCCGGCAAGTCCACCTTCATCGCCGCCGTCACCGGCTTCGTCGGCGGCTACCAGGGCAGCGTGGCGCTCGCCGGCACGCCGCTCGACAGGCTCAGCCCCAGCGCCCGCGCCACCCGCGGCCTGCGCCGCACCTTCCAGACCACCACCATCGCCCCGGAGCTCACCCAGTACGAGTACCTCACGATCGGCGCCGGCCGCAGCCTGTCCACCGAGGAGGCCGACGAACTGCTCGACTTCTTCGGCTGCCCGCCCGGCCGCCTGCCGGTCTCCCTGGTCGACGCCGGCGCCCGCCGCCTGCTGGACGTCGCCGCCGCCGTCGCCGCCCGCCCCGCCGTCGCGCTGCTCGACGAGCCCGCCGCCGGCCAGTCCGCCGCCGAATCGCTCGCCCTCGGCCGCCGGCTCGCCCAGGTGCCCGCCCGCTACGGCGTCTCCGTCCTGCTCGTCGAGCACGACATGGACCTCGTCCAGGCCGCCTGCTCCGAGGTCACCGTCCTGGACTTCGGCCACGTCATCGCCGGCGGCCCGACCGGCGAGGTGCTCGCCGACCCCACCGTGATGGCCGCTTACCTCGGCACCGCGGACGTCCCGGTCGGCTGACCGGCCCCGCACGGCGCCGCCTCCCGCACACCCCCCACACCCACCCTCGCGCGGGACCGCGTTGTACCCCCTGTTCCGGCGCGCCCCCACTGAACGGAATGAGTGCACCATGACGCACGCCCGGCCGCTCGCCGCCCTCGCCGCCGCCACCGCACTGGCCCTCGGCGCCACCGCCTGCGACGGCTCCGGCTCCGGTTCGGAGTCCGGCCCGATCAAGGTCGGCTCGATCAACGGCATCACCGGACTCTTCCAGACCCCCGAGGTCCCCCAGGCCGTCAAGGCCGTCTTCGACGAGGTCAACGCCGCCGGCGGCATCAACGGCCGCAAGCTGGAACTCGTCAGCATGGACGACGCGATGAACCCGCAGCGCGCCACCGAGGCCGCCGTCGACCTGGTCAAGTCCAAGAAGGTGGTCGCCCTGGTCGGCTCCTCCAGCGCCGTCGACTGCGGCCTCAACCGCGCGGCCTACAGCAAGGAGAAGATCGTCTCCATCCCGGCCGTCGGCGTCGACCCGGCCTGCTTCACCAGCCCCAACATCGCCCCGGTCAACCCCGGCCCGTTCAACCTGCTCACCGCCAACCTCTACTACGCCTCCGAGGTGCTCAAGCACGACAAGGTCTGCCTCGACTACACCGTGCTGCCCGGCAGCGGCGGCGGCATCGAGGACGCGATCAAGAAGTGGACCGAGCTGACCGGCAAGCAGCTCGCCCACAAGGAACTCGCCATCGCCGAGGGCGACCCGACCAAGTACCTGGTCGCCGACAAGGGCGCCGGCTGCCAGGCCGTCCTCTACAACGGCATCGTCGGCCCCTACTTCGCGCAGGCGAAGACCCAGGGCATGGACGACGTCGACTTCATCGTCGGCGCCAACACCTACACCGACGCCAACGCCCAGGCCATCCCGGCCGGCCTCAAGGTCTACGCCGGCACCGAGTGGCAGCCCTACACCGACACCACCCTGCCCGGCAACGAGCGCTGGTCCCAGCTGGTCGACAAGAACAAGATCCAGAAGACCGCCTTCAGCCAGGGCGGCGTGATGGCCGCCGACCTCTTCGTTCAGGTCCTCAAGGGCATCTCCGGGACGATCGACCGGGAGTCCGTCACCAAGGCCTTCAAGACCATGCAGCCGATCGAGTACCCGATGGTCGGCACCCCCTGGGTGTTCGGCGAGGGCGACAGCCACAACGCCGTCCAGGGCAGCCGCTTCGTCCAGGCCGTCGACGGCGCCTGGAAGGTCCTGCCCGAGGGCTTCGTCGTCCCCGGCAAGAAGTGACCCCGACCCCGCAGGACCCCTGCCGGACCCCAGGAGGCGTCCCATGCTCAACTCCACGCTCGCCGGCCTGACCGGTGGCGGCGTCTACGCCCTGCTCGGCCTGTGCGTCGTCCTGACCTACCGGCTCGTCGCCACCGTCAACTTCGCGATGGCCGCCGTTGGCGCGATCGGCGCCTTCGTCATGGTCAGCCTCACCGACGAGGGCGTGAGCCTCTGGCTGGCCCTGCCCGCCGGGGTGCTCGCCGGGGCGGCGCTGTCCGCCCTGCTCGGCACCGTACTGGTGCGCTGGTTCGCCGGCCACTCGCAGAACACCAAGGCGGCCGTCACCGTCGCCGTCTACGTCGCCGTGATGGCCGCCGGACTGCGACTGTTCGGCTCCACCACCACCGGCGCGCACACCTTCCCGAGCCCCTTCGAGAAGCCGGTGCTCACCCTCGGCGGGGTGGTGATCCCGCAGTCCGTGCTGGTCACCATCGCCTTCGCCGCGCTGATCACCGTCGGTGTCGGCCTGCTGCTCGGCCGCACCCGGCTCGGCCTGCGCCTGCAGGCGCTCTCCGAGCAGCCCGCCACCGCCGAGGTGGTCGGGATCCCGGTGGCGAAGCTCGCCGTCGCCGTGTGGGCCGCCATCGGCGCCGTCACCACGCTGGTCGTGGTGCTGGCCGCGCCGCGCCTGGGCGGGGACTTCTCCACCCTCGGCAAGCTCATCAACACCGCGCTGGCCGTCGCCATGCTCGGTGCCTTCCGCAGCCTGCCGCTGACCCTGCTCGGCGGCCTCGTCCTCGGCTGCCTGGAGGGCCTGTCCGCCTCCGTCGAGGCGATCCAGAAGTACCAGGGCGTGGTGCCCTTCCTGGTCATCGTGGTGCTGCTCTGGTGGCGCAGCCGCAACGAGGTCTGGGACACCGCCCACAGCAGATGACCGGACCGGGCACCCGCCCGGACCGTGGACCAGGGAACCGAAGGAGAACGAGGACCATGACGATTCCGACGAGCACCAGGGCGGCGGTGCTGCACGCCCACGGCGAGCCGCTGGTGATCGAGGAACTGCCGCTGCCCCGGCGGATCGAACCGGGCGCCGCCCTGGTGCGCGTCGACTGCGCCACGCTGTGCGCCACCGACGTCCACCTGTGGAGCGGGGCGATGTCGCTGCCCGGGATGCTGCCGCTGGTCCTCGGCCACGAGATGGCCGGCACCGTGGTCGCGGTGGGGGAGGGCACCGTGGACGCGCTCGGCCGCCCGGTCGCGGTGGGCCGCCGGATCGGCTGGTCCGAGTCCACCTGCGGGTACTGCTACGGCTGCACCGTGCTGCGCACCCCGGTGGCCTGCGAGGACCGCGGCTACGGCTTCCGCCAGCGCGCCGACCGCCACCCCTACGCCACCGCCGGGCTCGCCGAGTACAACTACGTCGTCCCGAACGCGCAGAAGTACCTGCTGCCCGACGAGGTCGAGTCGGCCTGGGCCGCCGCGGCCGGCTGCGCCGTCAAGACCGTGCTGCACGCCTTCGACCGGGCCGGCGGCACCCGCCCCGGCTCCTCGGTGGTGATCCAGGGCGCGGGCGCGCTCGGCATCGTCGCCACCGCCGTCGCCAAGGCGGGCGGCGCCGGTCCGGTGATCACCATCGGTGCGCCGGACAGCCGCCTGGAACTCGCCGCCGAGTTCGGCGCCGACCTGACGCTGGGTCTGGCCGACGGCCCCGAGGCCCGCCGCGAGGCGGTGCTCGCCGCCACCGGCGGGCGCGGCGCCGACCTGGTGATCGACCTCGCGGGCGCGCCCGGCGTCGGCGCCGAGGCGGTGGACCTGGCCGCCTGGGGCGGGCGGTTCGTGGTCGTCGGCACCACCGGCCCGGCCCTCCAGGAGCTGCCGCTGGGCACCGTCATGGGCAAGGAGCTGACCGTGCTCGGCTCGCTCAACGGCGACGTCGGCGACTACCACCGGGCCGTGGAGTTCCTGGCCGCCTTCCGCTCGCACTTCGACTGGGACGCGCTGTTCAGCGACCCGGTCGGGCTGAGCGGTGCGAGCGGTGCCATCGAGGCGATGGCCCGCCTGGAGCAGACCAAGGCCGTCGTGCACCCCTGGCTGCCCTGACCCCGGCCCGCTCCGCGCCGGCGGCCCTCCGCCGCCGGCGCCCCCGATCCGCCCGGCGCCCCGGGGCGTCCCCTCATGTCCCTGTGTCCCGCCCCGGGGCGCCGGGTGCCACCTTCGAGCACCCGACCGCCTGCTCCCTCCGTCATCCCCCGACCCCGTGAGGACCACCATGACCGTCGTCCCCCGCCGCCGGCTCGGCACCGCCGGACCCGAGGTGTCCGCGCTGTCCCTCGGCTCCTGGCACACCTACGACCGGATGGACTTCGGCGACGCCGTCGCCATGGTCCGCCACGCCGTGGACCTCGGCATCAACCTGTTCGACGTGGCCGTCTACGGCATCCCCGGCCACCCGCCGGTCTTCACCGACGTGCTGTTCTCCGCCATCGTGCGGGCCGGCGGCCTCGCCCGCGAGGACTACCTGCTCTCCGCCAAGCTCTGGCTGGAGCCCTACCCGCAGCTCTCGCTGCGCGACCAGCTGGCCAACGCCCTGTTCCGGGCCGGCGTCGAGCACGCCGACCTCGCCGTGCTCGGCGACATCCGCCGCGAGGACCTCGACCTGCGCGCGATCGCCGAGGAACTCGCCGAGCTGGAGAAGGAGGGTCTGATCGGCTGCTGGGGCGTCAACAACTGGTCCGCCACGGCGGTTCGCACCATCGGCGAGCACGCCCGCGCCGCCGGCTCGCCCGGCCCGCAGCTCGCCCAGCTCAAGTACAGCCCCTGCCGCCGCGCCATCCCCGACGGCGAGCCCTTCGCCGAGCTGTTCGCCGAGGGCCTCTCGCTCCAGGCCTCGGACATCCTGGAGGGCGGCATCCTGGCCGGGCGCACCAGCCCCGCACGCGAGATCGGCCGTGACCCGGGCGGCATCCGCGACCGGATCACCGAGGCCGCCGGCGGGCTGGCCGCCGTCGCCGCCGACCTCGGCGCGACCCCCGCGCAGCTGTGCGTCGCCTTCGCGCTCACCCACCCCGCCACCGCCACCGTGCTGTTCGGCGCCAGCCGGATGCAGCAGCTGACCGACAACGTCGGCGCCCTGGCCCTGCTGGAGCGGGTCGGCGCCGAGCGGGTGCGCGAACTGGTCGAGCCGTACTGGGCGGACCGCGGCGTGGTCTCCCCCGAGGGGCCCTGACACCCGTGAACCCTCCCGCCGACTCCATGCCCGCCGCGACGCGCCCCGCCGACTCCCGCCCCGCCGGCTCCCGCCCCGCCGACCTCGTGCTCGTCGACGGCGATGTGCTCACCGTCGACGCCGGCTTCCGCACGGCCCAGGCCCTGGCCGTGCGCGACGGCGTCATCACCGCCGTCGGCAGCACCGCCGCCGTGCTCGGCCACGCCGGGCCCGCCACCCGGGTGGTGGACCTGCGCGGCCGGACCGTCCTGCCCGGCATCAACGACTCGCACCTGCACGGCCACGCCTGGGGCCTCAACCGCCCGCCGCTCGCCCTCGACCTCAACTTCCCCGCCGTCCGCTCGATCGCGGACATCGTGGCGGCCGTCACCGCGGCGGCCCGCGCCGCCGCGCCGGGGGAGTGGATCGTCGGCCGCGGCTGGGACGTCGGCTACCTCGCCGAGTGCCGCGACGGCAGCCGGACCCTGCCCGACCGCGCCGACCTGGACGCCGCCGCCCCGGACAACCCGGTCTGCCTGACCGACTTCTCCGACCACATGGCCTGGGTCAACACGGCGGCCCTGCGCACGGCCGGCATCGGCCCCGCCACCCAGCCCCCGCCCGGCGGCACCATCGACGCCGACCCGGCCGGCCACCCCACCGGCATCCTCCGTGAGGCCGCCCAGCGCGCCGTCCACGCCCACATCCCGCGCGCCGACGGGCACCGCCGCCGCGCGGCCATCACCGGCGCGATCAGCGCCCTGCACGCCCTCGGCACCACCAGCTACACCGAACCCGGCCTCGGACCGGGCGGCGAGGGCATCATGGCCGGCGCGATGGGAACCGGCGCCCTGCACAGCTACCTCGACCTCGCCCGCGGCGGCGAACTGCACGCCCGGGTCAGCCTGTTGCTGCTGCCCTCCCCGATGGGCGGCGGCCTGCCGGACGTCCGGGCCGGGCTCGCCGAACTGGCCGCACTGCCGCTGGACGGCATCGACCCGCACCGGCTCGCCGTCCTCGGCGTCAAGCTCTTCGCCGACGGCGTGCCGCCCAACCGCACCGCCTGGATGCACGACGCCTACCAGGGCGGCGGCCACGGCGCGCTGTGCGTGCACGGAGCCGCGCCGGCGCTCCAGGCCGCCGAACTCACCGCGATGATCGCCGCCGTGCACAGCGCCGGCCACCAGATCGGCGTCCATGTCACCGGCGACCGGGCGATCGACACGGTGGCCGACGCCTTCGCCGCCGCCCAGCGCGCCCACCCCCGTTCCGACGCCCGGCACTACCTCATCCACGGCGACTTCGCGACCGAACGCAGCCTCGCCCTGCTCGCCCAGCACGGCTACGGCGTCAACATGAACCCGGCGATCAAATGGACGATCTCCGACCTGATGGACGAGGTCGTCGGCACCGAACGCTCCGGTCGGATGTGGCCGGTGCGCTCCGCCCTCACCGCCGGCGTGCGGCTCTGCGCCAGCTCCGACGCGCCGATCACCGAACCGGACTGGCGGCAGGGCGTCGCCTCCATGCTGCTGCGCGAGTCCAAGGCGACCGGCCGCACCAGCGGAGCGCAGGAGCGCGTCGGCCTCCCCGAGGCGGTGCGCGCCTACACCTCCGCCCCGGCCGTCCAGGACTTCGCCGAGCACTGGAAGGGCACCCTCGAACCCGGCAAGGTCGCCGACCTCTGCGTCCTCGGCGGACGCCTCGCCGACACCTCCCCGCACGACCTGCCCGACCTCCCGGTCGACCTCACCCTCTTCGACGGCCGGGCGGTGCACGGCACCCTGTGACCCCGTCGGCCACCTCGGCACGCGCCGAGGTGGCCGACGGGCGGCTGATGACAACCGGACCGACTTTTCCGGATTACCCGCGTGCAAGCGGACTTTGTGGGACATGATCGGCCTGTGCCGAGTAACAACGTGAGTCCGAAGACCGCGATCCTGCCCGCCTCGTGGACCACCTGGTGGTTCCGCCGCTGCGAGGTGCACCTGCGCGCGGTCACCGTCGAACTGTCGTGGTGGGGCCATGAGTTCCCGGACGGTCCGCCGGACGCCGAGGACGCGCTCATCCTGCTGCGCCGCACCGCCGCCGGCCTGAAGGCCGCCGCAGGGGCCGGTCCGCAGGGGCCGGAGACCGCCGAGCTGCTGCTCCGCGCCACCGTCCCCCTGGAGGCGGCCGAGGCCTTCACCCGAAGGCTCGAACCGCAGGTCCTCCCGCTGGTCTCCCACCACTTCGCCGCCGCCGCCCGCCACTTGGCGGCCGCCCGCGAACACCTCGCCGCGGCCGGCCCCGGTGCGGTGACCGCATAGGCCCGTCGGGCGGCGAACCGTCGGCGGAGCGTCCTGTCGTCCGGTGCCGGGCCTGGCTGCCGTGGCCCCTGTACCGGCTCCGGCCGTTCACCGGCGACGGGAGCAGTCCGGTGCGCACCGGGCCTCGTCGGATCGCTTGTGCTGCGACCGGAAGACGGCTTGTGGGACCGGAACACGCGCACCGGCTGGTATGACTGAGGCATGCAGGAAGAGACCGCACGCTCCGCGATCGACACGTTCATCTCCGCGTTCAACGCCTCGGACGACAGCTATGTGACCGCCCTGCTCCCGCAGGCCCTGACCTCGGACGTGGTCTTCTGGGGTCCGTTGGGCCGCAGCGAAGGAATCGCGGCGGTCGAGCGGTTCGTGCTGGACATCCGACGCCACCCGGCGGGGACCGGCACGATGGTGCGCTGCTCGGCGGTGGACATGCCCGACGAATGGGCCCGGTACCAGTGGGTCTTCACCACGCCTGACGGAGGCCCCCGCCTGGCGGGAACGGACGTCGTCCATCTGCGACGGAACCTCATCGACCAGATCATCGTCTTCGCGGGGGAGATCGAACCGTCCGCCTCCTGAGCCACCCCTCGGTCGCCGCCCGGCTCCCGGCTCGGCGACGGAGGGCCGTGACCGCAGCGCCTCCGCGTCGGCCACGACGCCCGCCCTGCCACCGGACCGGACCGGACGACGGCCGGCCCGCATGCACCTCGTCGAAGGCGCGCCGGGCTCCTTCGACGAGGTGCATGACGACGCACCGGGACCGGCATGATCCATCATCACTCGATCATCTCTGAAGACGATCTCCAGGGCGGGCCTTGTGGATCAGCCCGGGTCCGCGGCGTCAGGGCACGCCCTAGACGGCCCGCGGTGCCCACAGCGGGTCGCGGCCGGTGAAGGCGAGGAGCTTGGCGGCGCGGTCGGCGTCGGCGGGTACGTCGACGACGGCGCCGAACTTCCCGAAGGAGGTCCGGACGAACTCGACGATCTGGGCCGCCGGGGTCTCCAGGCGCTCCGCGAGGGACTCGCCGAGCGGGCGGTCCTGGCCGGTGGCGCGGGCGATGTCCCAGGCGTGGAGGGCGGCGTCCAGCGCCGCGACCGCCGTCGCGGCCTGGGCGGGCATCGGGCCCATCGGGGTCGGCACGGCCCCGGCCTCGCGGACCGACTCCCACGCCTTCATCGAACCCTCCAGCGCCGTCTCCAACTGCGCGACCGCGTCGCGGCCGTCGCCGTCCAGCGCGTCGGCCGGCGCGAACGGGTCGCCCGCCGGGGCGTCCCCGGTGATCTGCATGACGAGCGCCAGCTGGTCGAGCCTGGCGTGCTGGAAGACCTGACGCACCGTCCACTCGCTGCACGGCGTGGCGGCACCCCAGGCGTCCTCCGGAACGCCGCGCACCGCGGCCAGCAAGTAGTCGTGCGCCTCGGTCAGCAACTCGAACCCGTCCACGGACATCGGGCATTCCCCCCTGGAAACAGCGGCAACGGAACCGTTCACCCACACCATAGGCCCCGGCACCGACAGTTGACGGTGCAGGGGGTCGTCGCAGGGGTTCGTCGCGGCTACCGGCGTCCCTGTGCCGCGGCCCGGTAGGGGCGGAAGAACGTCCGCAGCTCCTCCGCGTAGAGCTCCGGCTCCTCGAACGGCGCGAAGTGGCCGCCGCGGGCCGGCTCGCTCAGGTGCACGAGGTTCGTCGTGCGCTCCAGCCAGGCGCGCGGCGGACGCAGCACGTCCCCGGCGAAGAGCGCGAAGCCGGACGGCACTTCGACGCGGCGGGCGAGCTGCTCCGCCGGGATGGCGGCGTTGGCGTGGTAGATCCGCATCGACGAGGCGATCGTCCCGGTCAGCCAGTAGATCGTCAGATTGGTGAGGATCTCGTCCCGGCTGAAGACCTGTTCGAGGTCGCCGTCGTTGTCGCTCCACGCCTGGAGCTTCTCGACGATCCACGCCGCCAGCCCGGCCGGTGAGTCGGTCAGGCCGACGGCGGCGCTCTGCGGCTTGGTGCGGTGGACGGCGCCGTACGCGCCCTCGCTCGCGCCCCAGGCCGCGACGTCCGCGAACCAGGCGCGCTCCTCGGGCGTGAGGCCGGCCGGATCACCGCCGGGGACCGGCAGGCCGGCGTCCATCCGGTGGACGGCCACCACCCGCCCGGGGTGGTCGAGGGCGAGGCAGCGGCTGACATGGCTGCCGAGGTCCCCTCCCGCCGCACCGAACCGCGGGTAGCCGAGCACGTCCATGAGCCGCGCCCACAGCCCGGCCACGGCGACGGTGTCGAGCGGGGCGCCGACGGGCCGGTCGGAGTAGCCGAAGCCCGGCAGGTCGGGCACGACCACGTCGAACGCGTCGGCCGGGTCGCCGCCGTGCGCGCCGGGGTCGGTCAGCAGCGGGACGACCTTGGAGTAGCGCCAGAACGAGTCCGGCCAGCCGTGGCTGAGCACCAGCGGCAGAACCGGGCCGGTGGGTGCGACGGCGCGCGCGTGAACGAAGTGGACGCCGAGTCCGCCCACCCGGGTGCGGTACCGCGGCAGCCGGGCGAGCGCCCGCTCCTGGGCCGGCCAGTCGAAGCCGTCCGCCCAGTACGCGACCAGTTCCCGCAGGTAGCCGACGTCCGTGCCGAGCGACCACCCCGCGTCCTCGGGGGCGTCCGGCCATCGGGTCGCCCGCAACCGGCTCTGCAGGTCGTCCAGTTCCGCGGGGGCGGTCTGCGGGCTGAAGGGCTCCACGCGGGAGGCGGCGTCCGGCATGGCGCCCATCCTAGGGCGGCGCGCCCCTCCGGCCCGGGTGCCCCGCGCGGGCGTCAGGGGACCAGGACCACCTTGCCGCTGACCGTTCCGGACTCGGCCAGGCGCAGCGCCTCGGCGGCGCTGGTGAGCGGGAGTTCGGCGGCGACGCGGGCAGAGACCTCGCCGCGGCGGACGGCGTCGAAGAGCTCGGTGAGGTCCTCCCGCAGACGGGCGCGGAAGCCGTCCCGGCCCAGGGCCCGGCCCGCCCAGATGTTGTAGAAGTGGGCGCGGCGCCCGTTGGGCAGGGTGTTCCAGAACCAGGTGCGGGCCAGGATCTTGAGCACCGGCCACTGCTTGGAGCCGGTGTCGTCCCGGGTGGAGGCGCTGCCGTAGGCGACCAGGGTGCCGCCGGGGGCGAGCAGGTGCCAGGAGTCGACCACGCTGCGCCCGCCGACGTGGTCGAACACCGCGTCCACTCCGCCGGGCGCCAGCTCCCGGACCCGGGCGGGGACGTCACCGGCCCGGTAGTCGACCGGGACGGCGCCCAGCTCGCGCAGCGCGTCGTGGTGCCGTGCGGAGGCCGTGCCGATCACCGCCGCGCCCGCCGCGCGGGCGAGTTGGACCAGCACCGAGCCGACGCCGCCGCTCGCGCCGTGCACCAGGACGGTCTGCCCGGGGCGCACCCGGGCCAGCCGGTGCAGCATCTGCCGGGCGGTGATGCCGTTGACCACCACGGTCTCCGCCTCGGCCGGGGTGAGGCCGTCCGGCACGGGCACCGCGTCCGCGGCGTCGAGCGCGACATGGCTCGCCCACCCGCCGGTCTTCACCAGCGCCGCCACCCGCCGGCCGGTCAGGGCCGGGTCGACGCCCTCGCCGGCGGCCAGCACCCGGCCCACCAGGTCGTAGCCGGGGACGAAGGGGAACGGCGGCTGGTCGTAGTACCGCCCGCGGCGCATCTGCTGTTCGGCGAACGAGACGCCGGTCGCCTCCACGCCGATCACGACCCGGCCCCGGCCGGGCTGCGGCACCGCACCCCGGCGGATCTCCAGCCCCTCCGGGGCCACCACACCCGGCAGGACGACTTCGAGCAGGCGCTGGTCACTCATGGCCGCACCCTCCTGTTCCATAGAGGCTTTTGTGTTCGTTATAAGTTGTAACTCCTTGCCTCTGTGAGTGTCAACAACTTCAGTGAGACCCTCTAACTCTGCGGGGGTGGCCGCGATGGCCCCGGCGTGCGTCACGGGACGCGCGCCGGGGACGGGCTGCCCGGCGGCGCTCAGCCCATCGACTTGGCGCCGTCCAGGGACTCCCGCAGGATGTCGGCGTGGCCCGCGTGCTGCGCGGTCTCGCCGATGATGCCCAGCACCACCCGGCGGGCCGAGCGGCGGGCGCCGGGCTCGTACCACGGCGCCGGCGGCAGCGGCTGGGAGACGTCGAGGTCCGGCAGGGCGGCGATCAGCTCGTCCGTGCGGCGCGCGGTCCCGGCGTACTCGGCGAGCACGCCGGCCAGCGTCTCCCCGGGCAGCAGGCGGAAGTTGTCCGCCCACTTCTCCTGCTCGGCCGGCGTCATGCTGGTGAAGTCGGGCATCGCGGACGGGCCTTCGAGGATGAAGTCGACCCAGGCCCGCTCGACGGCCGAGACGTGCTTGATGAGGCCGCCCAGGCACAGTTCGCCGGCGGTGGTGCGCAGCGCGGCCTGCTCGTCGGTCAGGTCGCGCGTGGTGTGGCGCAGGTAGTGACGCTGCGTCGCGAGCTGCTCCAGCAGGTCGGCCCGCTCGCCGGTGATCGCAGGGGCGGTGGTGGCCGTGGTGCCGCTCATGTCCGTACCTCCGTGGGGTGCCGTGTCCTTGACGGTCCGTTGCCGTCCGACGTGTTCCACGATAGGAGTCGTATAGGTCAGATTCTGTCCTCGACTGCCGGGGCGGCCTCGGGCGTGGGGAAGTGCGGCAGCACGTGCTCGGCGAGCTCGTGCAGCAGCTCCTCGATCGGCCGGTCGTTGGGGCGCAGGTTGAACGAGACATGGGAGACGCCGAGCTCGGCCATCGCCTCCAGGTGGTCCACCAGGGCGTTGCGGCCGGTGCTCAGGCCGAGCCGGATGGGGGCGGCCGGGGCGTCGGGGTCCTCCTGGAGGGTGAGGACCATGGGCGTCAGATACGGCTTGGCGCCGTCGGTCCGCTGCCGCCACTCCCGGGCCTTGATCCGTAGCGCGCCCAGGTCGCGCGGGTAGTTGAGGGAGGCGTCGACGTTCTCGGCGATCCACTCCGGGGTCTGCTGGGCGCCGCCGGCGACGGCGACCGGGATCCCGGCCGGGTGCACCGGCCGCGGCAGCACCTCCAGCTGCCGGTCCGCGCCGAGGCCGACCGCGGGAAGCTCCAGCGGTCCGCCGCGCCAGGCGGCGCGCAGGGTCGCGACGCCCTCGCGGAACGCCGCGCCGCGGGACTGGAAGTCGCGCCGGAACAGCGGGTACTCCACCGGGCGGTCGCCGCTGGCCAGGCCCAGCAGCATGCGCCCGCCGGACAGCACGTCGACGGTGGCGGCGGCCTTGGCGACCAGCAGCGGCTCGCGCAGCGGCAGGACGGTCGCACCGGTGCCGAGGACGACGTTCTCGGTGACGGCGGCGAGGTGGCCGAGGTGGGTGAAGGTCTCGAAGACGGTGCCGGCGTCGCCGAACTGGAGCGGGTCGTAGAGCGGGACGTCGCGCAGCCACAGGGCGGCGAAGCCGAGCCGGTCGGCCAGCCGTGCGCGCTCGGTGTGCGCCGTGAGGTCGGGGACGCCGAACGGCAGGCCGGCGGCGCGGTCGGCGCGTCCGCGCTCGGGGCCCCAGTCGTTGTCCAGGGGCAGTTCGAGGCCGAGGGTGAGCCGTCCGTCGCCGGGGGCGATGCGGGCGAGGGCGGGGTGGGCGGAGGCCATGGCGGATCCTTCCGGGGCGGTGGGAGCGGTGGGAGCGGGCGGAGCGGTGGGAGCGGGCGGAGCGGTGGGAGCGGGCGGAGCGGGAACGGCGGACGCCCCCGCTGCGCCCCGGTCGGTCGGCCGGTGGTGGAGCGGGGGCGTCGGGAGGATCAGTTGAACTGGTCCGGGTGCGGGCCGGTGCGCAGGCCCCGGTCGGTCGCGCCGATCGCGTCCATGTCCGCGCCGGTCAGCTCGAAGTCGAAGACGTCGAGGTTCTGGCGGATGCGGGCCGGGGTGACCGACTTGGGGATCACGATGTTGCCCAGCTGCAGGTGCCAGCGCAGCACCACCTGGGCGGGCGACTTGCCGGTGCGCTCGGCGATCGCGGTGATCGCCGGGTCGTCCAGGACGGCGCCCTGGGCGAGCGGGCTCCAGGCCTCGGTGGCGATGCCGTGCCGGGCGTGGAAGGCGCGCAGCTCGGTCTGCTGGAGGCCGGGGTGCAGCTCGACCTGGTTGACGGCCGGGACGAGTTCGCTGTTGTCCAGCAGGCGCCGGAGGTGGGCGGGCTGGAAGTTGGAGACACCGGCGGCGCGGATCCGGCCCTCGGCGGCGAGGCGCTCGATGGCGCGCCAGGAGTCGAGGTAGCGGTCCCTGGCCGGGGTGGGCCAGTGGATCAGGTAGAGGTCGACGGTCTCCAGGCCCAGCTTGGCGAGGCTGGCGTCGAAGGCGCGCAGCGTCTCGTCGTAGCCCTGGTCGGCGTTCCACAGCTTGGTGGTGATGAAGAGGTCGTCGCGCGGCACGCCGCCCTCGGCCAGGGCCCGGCCGACGCCGGCCTCGTTGCCGTAGATCGCGGCGGTGTCGATGCTGCGGTAGCCGGCCTCCAGGGCGCCGGTGACGGCGGCGGTGGTCCGGTCGTCCGGGACCTGGAAGACACCGAAGCCGAGCTGGGGGATCTCGACGCCGTTGTTGAGCTTCACGGTGGGGACGGTGGGGGCGTTCATGGTGGTACCGGTCTTTCGGTCGGTGCGGTTGCTGAGGGTGTGGCGGACGGTCCGGTCCTCGGTGTCGTCGCCCGCTATGTGGTCGAGGTCCCCGGTGCCCGGGCGCTCACCGTGGCCGGTGAAGACCTCGCGAGGGGTGCGGCTCACCGGGGCAGCTCCTGGAGGGCGGCGGTGGCGAAGGAGTGGTCCTGCTCCGGGGCGCCGCCGCCGAGGCCGATGGCGCCGACGAGGCGGCCGTCGCGGTGGACGGGGACGCCGCCGGCGATGAACAGCAGCGGACGGTCGAGCGCGGTCGGCAGCGAGTGGAACGGGCCGTCGGGCTTGACCAGGTCGACCAGGTCGGCGGTCGGGGCGTTCAGCTGCAGCGCGGTGTAGGCCTTGCGGGTGCTGGTCTCGCCGGAGATCAGGACGGCCCGGTCGTCGCGGCGGAAGGCGAGCAGGTGGCCCCCGGCGTCGAGGACGGTGACGCTGACCGGGACCCCGGCCGCCTCGGCGGCGGCGCGGGCGGCGGTGATCAGGGTCTCGGCGTCGGCGGTGGTCAGCGGGGTCACGGTGGTGGTGCTCATGGGGGTGGTTCTCCTGAGGTGAGGGGGAGCCGGACGGGGAGGGTGGGGCGGTCAGTGGTGGACCGGGACGGCGGCGGCGACGGGGTCGGCCGAGGTCGAGGTCGCGGTCACGGGGGTGCGGCGCTCCAGGGCGGCGGACCAGATGGCGAGGACGAGGGCCGCGGCGGCGAGCACGGCGCCGACCCAGTTCGGCGAGGTGTAGCCGAGGCCGGCGGTGATGACCATGCCGCCGAGCCAGGCGGCGAGGGCGTTGCCGAGGTTGAAGGCGCCGATGTTCACGGCGGAGGCCAGGGTGGGCGCCCCGTGGGCCTGGTCAAGCACCCGCTTCTGCAGCGGTGGGACGGTGGCGAAGCCGAGCGCCCCGACGAGCATGATGGTGATCGCGGCCAGCACCTTGTTGTGCGCGGTCAGGGTGAACAGCGCCAGGACGACGGCGAGGCCGCCCAGGGTGGCGTAGAGCATCGGCATCAGCTTGCGGTCGGCGTACTTGCCGCCGAGCAGGTTGCCGAGGAACATGCCGATGCCGAAGAGGACCAGCAGCCAGGTGACCGCGCCGTCCGAGTAGCCCGCCACATGGGTCATCATCGGGGCGATGTAGGTGATCGCGGCGAAGACACCACCGAAACCGAGCACGGTCATCGCCATGGCGAGCAGGACCTGCGGGTTGCGGAAGGCGGTCAGCTCGCGGCGCAGGTGGGCGCCCTCGGGCCGGGGCATGGCGGGGACGAGCTTGGCGATGCCGAGCAGTCCGACGATGCCGAGCGCGGCGACACCGGCGAAGGTGATGCGCCAGCCGACGGCCTGGCCGATGTAGGTGCCGAGCGGCACGCCGACGATGTTGGCGATGGTCAGACCGGTGAACATGGTGGCGATGGCGCCGGCCTTCCTGTCCGGGGCGACCAGGTCGGCGGCGACGACGGAGCCGATGCCGAAGAACGCGCCGTGGGCGAGCGAGGCGACCACGCGGCCGGCGAGCATCATGCCGAACGAGGGGGCGAGGGCCGAGACCAGGTTGCCGAGCACGAACAGGCCCATCAGCAGCATGAGCATCCGCTTGCGGCTGACCTTGGTGCCGAGCACGGTCAGCAGCGGTGCGCCGAGGACGACGCCGAGGGCGTAGCCGGTGACCAGCAGGCCCGCAGTGGGGATGGAGACGCCGTAGTCGGCGGCGATCTCGGGCAGCAGGCCCATGATCACGAATTCGGTGGTGCCGATGCCGAAGGCGCCGACGGCCAGAGCGAGCAGTGCGAGAGGCATTGGGCTCGACCCTTCTGTGATTGCTTGAGTGAGCTCCTTGCGTGTCTTCACAATAATTGCAGGCGCGCTATAAGTGCAAGCGCGGGCTGTGGTCGTTCTCTGGATGTCGGCGATCACATGGTGTCGTCGGGCCGGGGTTGCGGGGGCATGAAAAACCGGCCCCAGCGAGGTGCTGGGGCCGGTCGGGGGAGGCGGGGGCGGGTGGCTAGCCGAGACGTGCCGGGGTCTCCACGGCCTCGACGGCCTCCACCAGCGAGGCCAGCTCGGGATTGCGCGCGGCCTCGCCGAGCGCCTCGCGCAGCGCGGCGTCATTGGTCGGCCGGGCCTCCTCCAGCAGCTTCAGCCCCTCCTCGCTGACATTGGTGTAGATGCCGCGGCGGTCGGTGGGGCAGAGGTAGCGGGCCAGCAGGCCGCGGTCCTCCAGGCGGGTGACCAGTCGCGTCGTGGCGCTCTGGCTGAGCACGACCGCGTCGGCGACCTGCTTCATCTGGAGGTGGCCGCCCTCGCCGTCGTGCTGCCGGCTGAGGACGTCGAGCAGCGAGTACTCCCGCACGCTCAGGTCGTGCTTGGACTGCAGGGCGCGCTCGATGTGCGACTCGATCCTGCCGTGCAGGAGGGAAAGCGCACCCCAGCCGCTGGCCAGGGCGGTGAGCGCGGGGTCCGTGGCGGTCATGAGGCCGGTCTCCTTCCGAATGTGGCTGTACCCAAGGGTAAGCCATGAAGGTGAATACCGGCTAGGGCCCATATACAGCTACTGCAAGTATCTTTCGTCCGGGGGACCGGGGCGGTCGCAACCCGCCCGCCGCGGGCCGGCGGGCACGCTCATGGCTGCTCCCGGTCCGCCGCGAGCGCGGTGTTGATCCGGGCCGCCCGGCGCGTCAGATGGTCCCGCTCGGCGAGGTTGGGCGCCTCGCGGGCCGCCTCGGCGTACAGTCGCGCCGCCGTCGCCCGCTCGCCGGCCCGCTCACGCAGGTGGGCCTCCGCCGCCGTGCGGCGCGGCAGCCCGGCGTCCACCTCCGCCAGCGCCGCCAGCCCGGCCCGCGGCCCGTCCGCCTCGCCGACCGCCACCGCGCGGTTGAGCCGCACCACCGGACTGCCGGTCAGCCGCAGCAGTTCGTCGTACCACTCGACGATCTGCACCCAGTCCGTCTCCTCGGCCGTCCGCGCGTCCGCGTGCAGGGCCGCGACGGCCGCCTGCGCCTGGAACTCGCCCAGCCGGTCGCGGGCGAGGGCCGCCTGGAGGATCGCCACGCCCTCGGCGATCGCCGCGGTGTCCCAGCGGGAGCGGTCCTGCTCGGCGAGCGGCACCAGGCTGCCGTCCGGGGCGGTCCGGGCGGCCCGCCGGGCGTGGTGGAGCAGCATCAGGGCGAGCAGCCCGGCCACCTCGGGGTGGTCGACCCGGGCCGCCAGCTGCCGGGTCAGCCGGATCGCCTCGGCGGCGAGGTCGACATCGCCCGAGTAACCCTCGTTGAACACCAGGTAGAGCACCCGCAGCACGGTCGCGACATCGCCCGGCCGGTCGAAGCGCACACCGGAGACGGTGCGCTTGGCCCGGCTGATCCGCTGCGCCATGGTCGCCTCGGGCACCAGGTAGGCCCGGGCGATCTGGCGGGTGGTGAGCCCGCCGACGGCGCGCAGGGTGAGCGCCACCGCCGAGGCCGGCGTCAGCGAGGGGTGGGCGCACAGGAAGTACAGCCGCAGCGTGTCGTCGAGCGCGGGGGCCGGCCCGGGGGCCGGCTCCTCCTCGACCCGGTCCTCGCGGCGGCGCCGGGCGGAGTCCGCCCGGGCCGCGTCGAGGAACTTGCGCCAGGCCACGGTGACCAGCCACCCCTTCGGCTCGGCCGGAGGCCCCGCGGGCCACACCCGCAGGGCCTCCACCAGGGCGTCCTGGACGGCGTCCTCGGCCGCCGCGAAGTCGGCTCCGCGGCGGACGAGGACGGCGAGCACCTCCGGGGTGAGGCTGCGGAGCAGGGCCTCGTCCACGGGAGTGGTCACTCCGTGATGGTCGGCGAGAAGGCGAGGAACGGACGCAGCTCCAGCCACTCGTGGATCGGCCGGCCGCCCGCCCCCGGAGCGGCGGACAGCTCGCCGGCCAGCTCGACGGCGCGCTCGTAGGTGTCGACGTCGATCACCATCCAGCCGGCGATGAGGTCCTTGGTCTCCGCGAACGGGCCGTCGGTGACCGGCGGCCGGCCCTCGCCGTCGTAGCGGACCCACGCCCCCTCGGGGGCGAGCGCCTGGCCGTCGACGTACTCGCCGCTCTTCTCCAGCCGGTTCGCGAAGTCGCGCATGTACTGCATGTGCGCCTCGATCTCCTCCGGGGTCCACTGGTCCATGGGCACGCAGTTGACCGCCTCCGGGGCGCCGCGGTAGTGCTTCAGCAGCAGGTACTTGGCCATGGTGACCCTCTCCTCGCAGTTCGTGCGGCCCATTGTGGCCGCCTTCGACCCTGGGACGGAGCCGCCCGCCGCTTCTCGACACCACCGCCGGAACCACGTCGAGGAATTTCGCCCGCCCGGCCCCGTCAGCTCCGGTGGACGCCCACCTCGTACAGCGAGTACCCCCACGAGGTGGCCCGCTGCTCGCCGCGGATCCGCACCTGGCGGGCCGGGACGGCGGGGAACAGTGCGGTGTCCAGACCGCCGTCGCCGGAGGCGGTGGACCACACCGTCCGCCAGGTCGTCCCGTCGGTGGACACCTCGATCCGGTAGGCCCGGGCGTAGGCGCGCTCCCAGTCCAGGGTGACCCGGCCGACCAGGGTGGTGGCGGGCAGGTCGATCCGCAGCCACTGGTCGTCGCTCCAGTCGCTGGCCCAGCGGCTGGAGCCGTTGCCGTCCACGGCCCGGGCGGCCCCGAAGTCGGTGAACGGGTTCCACTCGGCCGAGCTCGCCGAGGCGGTGGCGCCCGCCGCGAGGTTCACCTCGGACCGGTGCCGCTCGGCGGCGCCCCAGGTGGTGAGGTAGGACTCCGCGCCGCGGAACAGGTCGTCGACCACGCCCTGCCCGCCGACCTGCCGGATGTCCTCGATCCAGTCCGGCACCAGGCCGTAGTGCGCGGCGCCGTCGGTGTTGACGTCCCAGGTGCGGCTGCCGGCGGTGGCGCGCTCGACCACGGAGCCGCCGTCGGCGGTGCGGAACGGGTAGCGCACCGGGTTCGCGGTCCCGGCCCCGCGCGGACCGGGCCAGCCGCCCACGCCGTTCATGTCGGTCCCGTAGCCGTAGCCGACCCCGTACTTGTCGCGCAGCGCGTCGGTGCGCTTCGCCTCCGCGCTGAACGCCTCCGCGCCGTTCATGTACTGGGCGACGAAGCCGCCGAGCCGGTAGACGCGCTCCGTCCAGCCGAGGTCCATCCAGCTGTGCGAGGAGAGCGCGCCCGGGTACGACACGGACTCCAGCACGTCCAGTGCCCGCCCGGCGGCCTTGACGCTCATGTGGTCCAGCTCCAGCATCATGCCGCGCCGCATCATCCCGCGCAGGGCGTACTCGCCCAGCTCGGTCAGCCCGCGGGTGTTGCACTGCGCTCCGGCCGCGTACGAGGGCAGCGCCACCCCGGCGGGGAGCCGGCTCTGGACGGAGGCCGGCGCGGGTGCCAGGCCGATCGGATTGTCGTGCTGCGGGCCGGTGCACTGCTCGGTCTGCCAGAAGGTGCCGGTCGACAGGAACTGGCCGGCGTTGATCGCCGCGCCCAGCGAGCCCTCGTCGAACCGCACCCCGCACAGCGCGTTGTCGAACTTGTGGCAGAGGAACATGCTGCGCACACCGAGCCCGTACAGCTCGTCGAGGCCGCGGTCGATGTCCGCCTGGCCGCACTGGGCGACGTCGAGCACCTGCTTGCAGCCGAACGGCTCCGAGGTCTCCACCCCGAGCACGACGGCGAGCTTGCCCTGGCGGACCACCTCGCGCGCCTGTGTGCTGGTGGTGACGATCCGGAACCAGCCCTTGCCCGGCCCGCCGTACATCCGGTCGACGTAGGCCTGCATCTCCCAGCTCTTCTGCGCCTGCAGGCGGATCGAGGTCATCTCGTCGCAGCTGCGGTCCTTGAAGAAGTAGACCGAGCAGATCACCCCGTTGGTCACCAGGTCGTTGACGAGCACCCGCTCGCCGCCGCGCCAGGCGCGTTCCACCCAGGCGTAGTAGTTCTGCTGGTGGGTGAGCGAGTCATGGGCGGGCCAGTCGGCGAAGGTGGGCCAGCCGACCGGGTCGTGCTTGCCGTCGCCGCCCTTGGTGATCATGTCGAAGAGGGCGAGCGAGCCGTCGGGGTAGTGCTCCGGGCAGTCCTTGAGGGCGTCCTCGACGCCCGCCTCGGAGAAGGCCTTGCCGCAGATCAGACGGCCGCCGAAGGCCTCGTTGGCCAGGACGTGGTCGTGCGCGTCGACGAAGCCGCGGACGCGGCCCTGGGCGTCGGTGCCGGTGAACGGTTCGCCCGTGACGCCGATGGCGGCGTCGGGCGCCGGCCGGGCGACCGGGTCCCACCAGTCGGTGGTGCCCGCCCCCTGGGCCGGGGCGGCGAGCGCGGCGGCGACCAGGGCGAGCAGCGCGGCGAGCAGGGTGGCGAATCGGAGACGTGCGTGGGGGAGTCGGCTCATGGGGAACCCCGGTTCCGGACGGGCGGACGACGCGGTCGACGCCCGGTCGCCCGGGGCACGGCACGGCACCCGGACCGGCCGCCGGGTCCCGCGTACTCGGTGTGACGAGAATCGCCACTGTTGGACATTTCGTCAATAGTGTTGGCAGGACCGGCCGTTCCGCATGCTCCGGCGGGGCGTCGCGCCTGCCGTCAGGCCCCGGCCCGGGCCCCGGCCCCGCCCCCGGCCGCGGCGTCCTGCGCGGTCGGCGGCCGGTCGTGCGGCAGGAACAGCGCCGCGCCGAGGCCGACGACGCCGAAGCCGGCGAGCGCGATCATCGCCGCCGCGTAGCCGTTGCGGGTGAGCTCGGAGACCAGGATGGTGCCGGCGACGGCGGTGCCCAGCGAGGAGCCGAGGTTGGAGATGCTGCGGGACAGGCCCGAGATCTCGCCCTGGCGGCTGTCCGGGAAGGCGGACTGCACCACGTTGACCGACGGGGTGAGCATCAGACCGAGCCCGAGGCCGATCAGCAGCAGGCCGGGGGTGAAGGCCCAGGCGCCGTCGAAGGAGCGCACCAGCAGGAGCAGCAGGACGATGCCGGCGGTGGTGGTCGCGAAGCCGGTGACGATCAGCGTGCGCTGGGCACGGCGCTTCGCCAGCCGTTCGGCGGCGAGCGAGGAGACCAGCAGCCCCAGGGTGGCGGCGGTGAAGACGCCGCCGGTGGCGATCGCGCTGTAGCCGCGGACCACCTGGAGGTAGGCGCCGACGGTGAACGAGACGCCCATCAGGACCAGCCACTGGGCGTTCTGGGTGACCAGGCCCAGGTTGGAGACCCGGTTGTGGAACAGGCTGGTGGCCAGCAGCGGTTCGCGGCCCGCGCGCTCCAGCCGGCGGATCCAGTGGAAGAAGCCGGCCAGCACGACGGCTCCGGCGGCCAGCAGGGCGATCATCAGCCAGGCGTTGTTGTCCGCCGCCAGGATGCCGGTGACCAGCAGCACCAGACCGCCCGCGGACAGCACCGCGCCGACGAGGTCGAACGGCCGGTCGGGGTCGGCGGGCAGCGGGTCCTCCAGGGTGCGGGTGAGGAACAGGATCGCGGCGACCACCACGGCCTGGAAGCCGAAGTTGGCCCGCCAGTCGATCGCGGTGGTGAGCAGGCCGCCGATGAGCGGACCGGCCGCCGCGCCGATGCCGCCCAGGGCCATGATCGTGCCGAAGGCGCGGGCCCGGGCGGCGGTGCCGGTGAACAGCAGGGTGGTCAGGATGTAGACCGGGGGGATCAGCAGGGCGGTGCCGACGCCCTCCAGCACCGAGTTGCCGAGGATCAGCACGCCCAGCCCGGGGGCCGCCGCGCTGAGCACGGCGCCGACGCCGTAGACGGCGAGGCCCAGCATCAGGCAGCGCTTGCGGCCCCAGCGGTCGGTGAGCTTGCCGCCGGGGATCATCAGGGCGGCCATCACCAGCAGGAAGACGGTGATCGCCACCTGGACGCCCTGGACGCTGGTGTCGAGGTCCGCGCTGATGTCGTTGATCATCACATTCATGCTGGAGCCGGCGAAGCTGCAGATGAACTGGGCCAGGGCCAGCGGGGCCAGGACCCGCCGCCCGTCGGCCCGGGCGGGACGGGCGGCGGCGGTGGTCATGCCCCGCTCCGTTCGTAGGGCGCGGTGAGCACCGCGTACAGCGCGGCCACGTCGATGGCGATGATCATGAGCGACCAGGCGGGGTAGCTCGCCACGAAGACGAACTGCACGAAGACGTTGGCGCACAGCACCGCCACCGGGAACCAGCGGCTGGGGAGGTCGCCGGTGAGCAGCGTGATGCCGGCCAGGCCCTGGGCGACGGCCAGCGCGAGCACCGCCCAGCCGAGGCTGTGCAGGTCGCCGAAGACGTAGCGGTCGGTACCGGTGACGACGGGCGAGTCGATCAGCGCCGCGATCGCGTCCCACCCGTTGAACAGGGCCAGCAGGATCAGCGCCACGCCCGCGAACGGCAGCAGGTTGCGGCGCGGTCGCGCCGGGTGGGTGGATGAGGCCATGGCGCCGGGCTCCTTTCGCGGTCCTGCGGTCCTGCAGTGCTGCGGTGCTGCAGTCGGGCGGGGACGGGACGGGGACGGGGTGCGCGCGGGGGTCAGGCGGCGCCGCGCCGGTCGAGCTCCTCGTCGAGCGCGAGCGCCGCGTCGATCAGCGCGAGGTGGGTGAACGCCTGCGGGAAGTTGCCCAGTTGCTCGCCGGAGGGCCCGATCTCCTCGGCGAACAGGCCCACGTGGTTGGCGTAGGTGAGCATCTTGTCGAAGGCGTAGCGGGCCTGTTCGACCCGGCCGGCCCGGGCGAGGGCCTCGACGTAGAGGAAGGAACAGAGGTTGAAGGTGCCCTCGGTGCCGCGCAGCCCGTCGGGCGAGGCCGACGGGTCGTAGCGGTAGACCAGGCTGTCGCAGACCAGCTCCCGGTCCATCGCGTCCAGGGTGGACAGCCAGTCCGGGTCGGTGGGGGAGAGGAATCCCACCTTGGGCATCAGCAGCAGCGAGGCGTCCAGGACCTCGGTGTCGTAGTGCTGGACGAAGGCCTGCCGTTTCGGGCTCCAGCCCCGCTGCACCACCTGGCGCAGGATGTCGTCGCGCACCGAGCTCCAGCGGTCCAGGTCCGCGGGGCGGGCGTGGGTGCGGGCCATCCGCACCGCGCGGTCGAAGGCCACCCAGCACATCACCCGGCTGTAGGTGAAGTCCTGGCGTCCGCCGCGGGTCTCCCAGACCCCCTCGTCGGCGCGGTCCCAGTGTTCGGTCAGCCAGTCCACCAGCCGGCGGAAGGCGTCCCAGCCGCGCAGCGCGCCCATGTCGCCCCCGTCGGCGGCGAACGCGTAGGCGGCCTCGCCGTAGATGTCGAGCTGGAGCTGGCCGGCGGCGGCGTTGCCGGCCCGCACCGGGAACGAGCCCAGGTAGCCCTCCCAGTGGCCGAGCGTCTCCTCGCTCAGGTGCGGGTCGCCGTCGATGCGGTACATGATCTGCAGCCGCTCGCGCTCGGCGGCGGCGGCCTCGACCCGGTCGCGCACCCAGCGGCGGAACGCCGTCGCCTCGTCGTGGAAGCCGAGCCCGATCAGGGTGTGCACGGAGAGCGAGGCGTCGCGGATCCAGGTGTAGCGGTAGTCCCAGTTCCGCTCGCCGCCGACCTGCTCGGGCAGGCCCATGGTCGCCGCGGCGATCAGCGCCCCGGTCGGCCGGTAGCTGAGCAGCTTCAGCGTGATCGCCGAGCGGTCCACGATCTGCTGCCAGCGTCCGTGGTAGTTCGACGACTTCAGCCAGCCGTACCAGAAGGCCCGGCAGGCGTCGAAGGCGGCGAGGCTCTCCTCGTCCCGGGGCGCGCCGGGCAGGGCGGTGCCCGGCGGCCGGCTGGTCAGCACGACGGTGGCCATCTGCCCGGCGTCCAGGGTGAACCGCGCGGTCACATCGGTGCCGTCCGAGCGCAGCACGACCGGCTCGGTGGCCTGCACGCACAGCTCCTGGCCGGCCCCCTCCAGGACGGCGGTGCGCTCGTCGGGCAGGGCGAGCCCGTGGGTGGCCCGGCCGTAGTCGAAGCGGGGTCGGCACTCCAGGACGAACGGCACCTGGCCGCGCACCACCCGCGCCACCCGGAGGATCCGGTGCTGCTCGCTCGGCGCCGGCGAGGCGTCCGGGAGCATGAGGTCGATCACCTCCGCCACCCCCTGCGGGGCGAGGAAGCGGGTGACCACGATGGCCGTGCCGGCCAGGTAGAGCTGCTTGACCCGGGCGTCCGGCACGGCCTCCCGGTCGACGGCGAGCCGGCACCGGCCGCCCTTGCGGTGGTCCAGCAGGGAGGCGAACAGGCTGGGGGAGTCGAACCGGGGGGCGCACCACCAGTCGATGTCGCCCTCGGTGGAGACCAGCGCGGCGGTCTGCAGGTCGCCGATGATGCCGTGCTCGGCGATCGGGGGGTAGGGACTCATGGCGGATGCTCCCTCGGCGGACGACGGGACCCGGACGGCGCGGTCCGGACGGCGGGAACCGCCTGCGCCGCCACCGTACGGGGGGCGGTCCGGGCGGAGGATCACCCCGGGCGGGTGAACGCCCGCCGGGCGGCCCCGCCGCGCCCCGCCGCTCCGGCCGCCGTGCGTCCGGCCGGGCGGGTCACCTCGTGGGGGTGATGCGCCGGGTTCCCGGGGCGACCAGGCTGGAGGCCACCGTCGAAGCGAAGGGAGCCGGCCCCATGCGCTACGAGATCCGGGTGTCCGGCGTGCTGCAGGAGACGACCCGCCGGGAGGGCTTTCCCGAACTGGAGAGCAGGGTCGTTCCCGATCACACCGTTCTGTACGGGGACGTCGTCGACGAGGCCCACCTGTTCGGTCTGCTGAACCGCTGCCAGGCGCTGGGCCTGCGGGTGACGGAGCTGCACCGGCTGCCCGAGTGAGGCGCCCCGCCGTCGGCCCGCGTGCCGCCGTCGGCTCACGGGCCGTCGAGCAGGTGCAGCCGGGCCGCCGTGCGCACCGCCTCGCGGCGGTTCGCCGTCAGCAGCTTGCGGTTGATGCTCTTGAGGTGCGTCTTCACGGTGTTCGGCGACAGGTACAGCTCGTCGGCGATCTCCTGGGTCGACAGCATCCGCGCCGCGTGTTGCAGCACGTCGCGCTCCCGCTCCGTCAGCGCTTCGGTCAGCAGGTCGGCCGGCGGCTCGGCGGGCGGTTCGGCCGGCGCCCGGGTCGGCGGCCGACCGCCGGAGGGCGGGCCGTCCGGGCGCGGGTCCGGCGCGGACGGGCGCAGATCGCCGGGCAGCCAGGTGTGGGCCCGGGCCAGCCGGGGCTGCCGGTGCAGCTGGCGCCGCACCCAGGGCGCGGACTCGCGGAACGGCCGGAGCAGACCCTCCGGCTCGGCGGCGGCCAGGGCCTGCGCCAGCAGCCGGGCGCTCTCCGGCCCGCCGGGCTCGGCATCGGCCTGGGCCAGCAGCAGCAGTGCCCGGGTCCGGGTGGCACCGCCCACGGCGGGGTCGTCGCGCAGGGCGCGCAGCTGGGCGAGGGCGCCCGCCTCGTCCAGGCCGGCCGCCAGCCGGGCCCGCGCCACCACCACCAGCGAGTCCGGCGCCCTGGTCGGCACGCCCTCCAGGGCCGCCACCGCCGCCTGCGGCCGGCCGGCGGCCAGATGCGCGGCGCAGGCGGTCACGGCGAGGCGCTCGCGGCTCCAGTCGGACGGGCGGTCGGCGAGGCCGCCGTCCTCCCGGCTCTCCTCCAGCAGTCGCAGCGCGGCGTCGGGCCGCCCCCTGGCCAGTTCCAGCTCCGCGCCGAGCACCGCGTTGCCCAGGGCCACCACGGGATCGCGCTCGGCCGCCGGGCGGGCCGCCATCCGCAGCAGCGCCCGGCGGGCGTCGGCCGGCTCGTCGCGCTCCAGCGCCGTGGCGGCCAGCACCAGGTCGCGCACCTCGGTGCGGCTGTCGGGCGGCAGGCTGGAGCGGTCGGCCTCCTCGTCGGCCTCGCGCACCCGGTGCTCGGCCCGCCCGGAACGGCCGCACAGGTGGTCGATGAACGCGAGCCGGCACAGCGAGTCATGGCGCAGCCGGGCGGTGCCGGGTGAGGGCGGGGCCTGCGCCGCGCACTCCAGGGCCGCCCGCGCCTCGTCGAGCCGGCCGTGCCACAGCAGCGCGGAGCCGAGGCCGGCGTCGACCAGGGCGAGCAGTTCGGGGTGCCGCTCCAGCGGGCCGGCCGGTGCCCGGCGGGCCAGCTCGTGGGCGCACCGCGCGGCCCGCTCGGCGAGCGCGGCCGAGCCGAGCAGCCGGGCGGCCTCGGCCCGCACGAAGGCGGCCGCCAGCCGCAGTTCGGTCTGCTGCTCCGCCAGCCGCGGTTCGACGCGCTCCAGGACCCGCAGCGCGCCGTCCGCCTCGTCGCGGCCCAACTGGACGGCTGCCCGGACGAGTTCGGCGGCCGGGGCGTGCTCGGAGGGCGGCATCCGGGAGAACAGGGCGCGCAGCCGGGTGGCGTCCCGCCCGGCGACCAGCTCGCCGAGGGCCAGCTGGTCGACCAGCAGCTGCGCCGCCGACCCCCAGGCACCGCCCTCGACGGCGTGGTCCAGCGCCGCCCGGTACTGGCCGTGGTCGGCGAGCCAGCGCGCGGCCCGCACCCGCAGCCCGTCGACCCGATCCGGGGCGGCGGCGCGCAGGTGCAGGCGCAGGATGCCGGCGAACATCGGGTGCAGCCGGTACCAGCCGTCGGACAGCGCCTCGGTGAAGGCGTTGTCCTGGTGCAGCTGCTCCAGGATCCGCCGGCCGTCGCGGCGCCCGGTGAGCGCGTCGGCGAGGTCGGGGTGGACCCGGCCCAGGATGCTGCAGCGCAGCAGCAGGTCCTGGGTCGGCGCGGGCTGGGTGCGCAGCACCTCGGCGAGCAGGTAGTCGGAGAGCGCGGCCTGGCCGGCGTCGATCCGCCCGAGGTACGCCTCGGGCTCGCCGGAGTCCTTGGCGGCGAGCGCGAGCAGCCGCAGCCCGGCGGCCCAGCCGGACACCGCCCGGTGCACCGTGTCGACGGTGGACGCGTCCAGCCGCAGCCCGTGGCGCTCCAGCAGCTCGGCCGTCTCGGCCGGGCCGAAGGCGAGGTCGGCGGCGTGGATCTCGGCGAGCTCGCCCGCGGCCCGGTAGCGGTGCAGCGGCAGCAGCGGCTCGCGGCGGCCGACCAGGACCAGCCGCAGCTGCCCGGCCGTGTGCCGGACCAGGTCGTGCAGCTGACCGGTCAGCCGGGGGTTGTCGATGTGCTCGAACTCGTCCAGCACCAGCACCAGCGGCTGGGGCCGGGCGTTGATCCAGGCGGCCAGCCGGAGCAGCAGGGACGGTTCGACGTGCTCGGCCCGGGCCGGGGCGCCGACCTCCTCGGGCAGCCCGGGCACGCCGCCGCGCAGGGCCTCGCGCACGTAGGCCCAGAAGGTGCCGGGCTGGTTGTCGCCCTCCTCCAGGGTGAGCCACCCGGACGGCCCCGGGAGCCCGCCGCGGGCCAGCCAGTCGGCCACCAGCAGGGTCTTGCCCGCCCCCGCGGGCCCGTCGACCAGGGTCACCGGCCGGGACACGGCCGCGTCCATCCGGCGCAGCAGCCGTTCGCGCCGGACGAAGGTGGCGGCGGGCGGGCCGGGCGGCCGGATCCGGGTGAGCAGCATCGGGTCCCCGTTGGGGAGCCGCGCGGGTGCGGTACGGGTGTGCGGCATGTGGCCACCGCCTGGTGGTTCCGCCGTGCCGGAGGGCACGTCCGGGCGCGGGGCGCGAAGTGGCGGGCCGCGGGCGCACCCTCGCTCGGTCGCTCCGGGTGACGCCACTTCGACGGTAGTACGGCCTGCCCGCCGGGTGCCATCCGAACGGGCGGGACGGCCCGCCTCACCTGCCGGGGGTGAGGCCGGAGCCCGGCGCACCGGCGACGATCGTGACGAGGGCCGGTCCGGTGGGCCGGTCCGGCCCCGACCCCGCAGGAGGCCCGCCGTGACCGTCCCCGGACCGGCATCCCGCAGGCGCGCACCGGACCCGGAGGGGTCCGCTCGGCGGACCGACTACGCCGGCGCCGTCTACGGCTCGATGCTGGCGGCCTCCGTGATCGCGGCCTCGACGCTGAGCGGACCGCACCCGAGGCTCTCGCTCATCCTGCTGCTGGTGATCACCGGCCTGGTGTTCTGGGCGGCGCACGTCTACGCGCACGTCGCCGGGCAGCGTGAGGCCGGCCGCCAGGTCACCCGGCGGCAGGTGCGCGAGGTGGGGCGGCACGAGTGGCCGATCGTGGAGGCCGCCGCGCTGCCGGCCCTGGCGGTGCTGGTCAGCCCCTGGCTGGGGACGGGGGAGAACGCCTGGCTGGCCCTCGGCGTCGCGGTGGCCCAGCAGGTGGGCTGGGCCGGTCTGGGCGCCCGCCGGGCGGGGGCGACGCCGCGCCAGGTGCTCGCCGAGGGCGCGGTCAACCTGATGCTGGGCCTGGTCATCGTGGCGGCCAAGGTGGCCGTCGGGCACTGAATCACCCGGACCGGGTGGTCCCGGCGGCGCTCCGTCGTGGCGCAGTGGTACCCGGGGCAGCCGGCCCGGGTCCGGCACTCCCGGGCCGCCCGACGACCCAGCCCGACGACCCACGAGAACCCACGACAACCCACGGAGGCCACCATGACCGCCGCCGTTCCGCACGGCGCCGCCCGCCCGCCCGGGGCGCGCGCGACGACCGACCCCGTCGGCTCCGGCCTGCTGACCTTCGCCGGTGTGCTGCTGGTGCTGGTGGGCTCGCTGAACGCCCTGGACGGCATCTCCGCGATCGCCGGCTCGCACGTCTTCATCGGGAACGCCCACTTCGTCTTCGGGGACCTGCTGGCCTGGGGCTGGGTGATGCTCGCCCTGGCCGTCGCCCAGCTCGGGGCCGCCTACGGCGTCCTCGCCCTGCGCACGCAGTGGGCCCGGTGGGCCGGCGTCGTCGTCCTGGTGCTGAACGCCTTCGCGCAGATGTCCTTCGTGCCGTCCTACCCGGTGTGGTCGCTGACGATCATCGCGATCGACGTGATCGCCATCTACGCCCTGACCGCCTACGCCACCCCCGACCGGTGGGGCCCCGCCCGCTCCGAGGAACCCCCGGGCCCCGGCGGCGTCTGAGCGGCCGGGCCCTGTCCCCGCGCCCCGCGACCCCGCTACCCGGCTCGTCCGGGGGCGGGGGACCGGCGGTCCCGCACGTCCGGCCGCTCAGCCCGGCTGCGCCGTCCCCGCCGCCGGCCGATCCAGCCGCCAGACCACCTCGATCCCGCTGCCCGCGGGAGGCAGCGGCGGCGCGCCCGGCCCGCGGCGGACCTCGCTGAACCCCAGCCGGCGCGGTACGGCGGCGCTGGCGGTGTTGGCCAGGTCGTGCGCGATCTCCACGAAGTCCACGTCCGGCAGCGTGAACAGCTCGGCGGCCAGGGCCGCCGCGGCCCGGGTCGCGATGCCCCGGCCGGTCGCGGCCGGGTGCAGCCAGTACCCCAGCCCCCGCCCCCGGGGATCGGCGCCGCAGTAGGCCTGGCACATGCCGAGGAGCTCGCCGTTCCCGGCCTCGACGGCGTAGTTGAAGACCTCGCCCTCCTCCCACCGGACCCAGGACCGCGCGAGGAAGCCCCGGGTGTCCTCCTCGCTGTTCCCGGTGACCCAGGTCACCCAGGGCCGCAAGTGTTCCCGGGACTCCTCGAACAGCACCAGCGCCGCAGCGAAGTCCTCTTCTCCCCGCCACCGGCGCAGCGTGAGGTCCCCACAGTCGATGATCTCCCTCGGTCTCCCCATGGACGCCATGATGTCCCGCACCGCAGGTGTGTCACCAGAGCGGCGGGGCCGCACCCGAGCATGGGGTGCGGCCCCGCGGGGCCTCGGTCAGTACCGGTCGCCGTAGCGCCGGTGGAACTGCTCGACCCGGCCGGCGGTGTCGAGGACGCGGGAGCGGCCGGTGTAGAACGGGTGGCTCGCCGAGGAGATCTCGACGTCGATCACCGGGTAGCTGCGGCCGTCCTCCCACTCGACCGTGCGGTCACCGGTGGCCGTCGAACGGCCCAGGAAGGAGAGGCCGCCGCTCTTGTCGCGGAAGACGACGGGCCGGTACGCGGGGTGGATGGCGGTCTTCACAGGAGGCTCCTTCGGGTCGGGTCGGGTCGGGTCGGTGTGGGTCGGGCCGGTGTGGTGGGTCAGCGCTCCTCGCGGAAGTCGACGTGCCGGGCCACCACCGGGTCGTACTTGCGCAGCACCATCCGGTCCGCGTCGGTACGGCGGTTCTTGCGGGTCACATAGGTGTAGCCGGTGCCCGCGGTGGAGCGGAGCTTGATCACCGGGCGAAGTTCGCTACGGGCCATGGGGGTGTCCTCCCGGGGTCGCGCGGTGGTGGGCCGGGGCCCCTCCACTGCAATGGAAGTCGTTTTCATCCGGTTCCAACACGGGCCCCGCCCGGTCCATTCCCGGGGCCGGGGGAGCGGCGGATCAGGGCCGCGCCAGCGCCGCCACCGCCTCGGCGAAGCGCGCCGGGCCGTCCGGAACGGTGTCCAGGAAGAGGTTCGGCTCGACGAGCTCCAGCTCCAGGACGAGCGGCCGCCCGTCGCCGTCGAGCACCAGGTCCACCCGGGCGTACAGCGGCGGGCGGGGGGAGGGCAGCGCCGCCAGGGCCGCGAGCGCGGTGCGGAGCTCCGCCCCGGTCGGCCGGTACGGGGCGAGGCCGGGGTGCGGGTGGCGGTCGTTGTCGATCACCCCGGGCTCGGTCAGCAGGGGGCCCTTGCGGACCGCGTGGCTGAAGACCCCGCCGAGCAGGACCAGCGCGCGTTCGCCCTCCGCCACCCGGGGCAGGTAGGGCTGGACCATCACGCCACGGCCCCGCTCCAGCAGCGTCCGGGCGTGCCGCGCGGCCTGCTCGGCGTGGCCGGGCTCGTAACGGGCCGTGTCCAGCGCGCCCGCCGAGACGACCGGCTTGACCACGACGCCGTCGGGGCCGTCCAGTTCCGCGGGGTCGGCCGTGTCGCTCGGGGAGCCGGGTTCGAGGAAGCGGGTCGGTACGACGGCGACCCCGCGCCGGGCCAGCTCGCGCAGGTAGTGCTTGTCGCAGTTCCAGCGGATCAGCGGCGCCGGGTTCCACAGCCGGGTGGCGCGCGCCGTGTCGTCGGCCCAGCGCAGGAACTCGTCGAGCCGTTCCACGTAGTCCCACACCGAGCGGACGACGGCCAGGTCGAACCGCTCCCAGGCCGCTGCTCCGCCGCCCCACACCACCGGTTCCGCCGCCAGTCCGCGGTCGGTCAGCGCCGCCACGACGGGCGCGAGGTCGCCGTCGAGCCCGGCGCCGGCCTCGCTGGTCACCACGGCGACCCTGGTCACGGTCATGGCTGCCCTCCTGCCACCAGTCTGACCCGGCCCGCCCCGGGGGGGCGACGTGGGCGCCCCGGGCCCGGCCCCGGTGACCCGGCCCGGACCCGCCGTTCGGAGGCGGAGCGCCCGTCACTCCGGCCAGGCGGAGTCCTTGATGACCTCGACGAAGTCGCCGCGCTCGAAACCGGGCAGGTAGTGGGCCAGCACATCGGCCTTGACGTTGCCGAAGGTGGTGGCGGGCCGGTCCTTGACGCCCTCGGTGAACGCGGCGAGGATCCGGTTCTTGAAGTCGGGCCGGGGGTGGGCGTCGGTGACGGCGGCGCGCTGGGCGTCGGTGACGGCGTGGTAGCCGATGCCGAGGACGTCCAGCTCGACGCCACGGGTGACCAGGGCGATCTCGGGTGCCATGTGCAGCGGGACCTCCGGGGTGGTGTGCAGCGCGATCGCGGTCCACACCCGGTCGGCGGGTTCGCCCGTGATGCCGTGGGCGCGCAGGAAGCGGCGGGCCTCGTCGGCGCCGTCGATCTCGAAGCGCTGGTCGGTGCGGGCGTAGCGGCCGGTGAGCCCGAGGTCGTGGAACATCGCGCCGACGTAGAGCAGCTCCGGGTCGAATTCCAGTCCCTGTTCGGCGCCGCGCAGCGAGCCGAACAGGAAGACCCGGCGGGAGTGGTCGAACAGCAGCGGGGAGGCGGCGTCCCGCACCAGTTCGGTGGCCTCCGCGGCCAGTGCGCTGTCCGGGATCCGCACACCCGCGATCGTCTCGCTCATTTCGGCTTCCTTCCACTGGGGAACACTCGGTGGCTCCTCCACCCTCGCCCGGCGGCGGGGGCGGGCGCCAGACCCGATCGGCCGTTCGCCCGAGCGGTGGGCGCTGCTGCGCGGGTGGGCCGCTCCGATCGGGCGGCCGGCTCGTTGAAGGGGGTATGGCGGACGAAGCGGGTGACGGCGGATCGGCGCCGATGGTCTGGGCCCTGGCGGTGCGTGCGACGGCGGCCGGGCCGCCGTACGCGGAGCTGATCGTGGAGATCGGCCCTCGGCTGTACGAGGAGTTCGTCGAGAGCGCGGTGGACAGCGGTTTCGTGCTGGCGGCGGGGGAGCCGCCCGCCACCACCGCCGTGGTGGGGCTGCGGGGCCAGGTGCTGAGCCGGCTCGTCCTGGTGGGCGGCCGACAGCTGTGGGAGCCGTCCTCCGAGGTCCACGCCTCGCCCGGCTGGGTGGCGGCCGCCGAGGGCCGGGCCGTCGTGGTGGTGCTGCTCGTACCGCCGGGGACGTGGCCGCCGGACCTCATGGACCTCGCCCCGGAGCAGGGCGCGGAGGTGCTCGGCCGGAGCCTGGAGGCGGCCCGCACCGCGGGCGCCGTCCTGCACGGCACGGCCGCCTATGCGCAACTCGGCCGCTGACCCCGTGCTGCTGATCCCTTGGCGGGCCCCGTGCTGCTGATGGGGCGCCAGTGGTGTTCGGGGTCGGACTCGTGCGAACGAATCATTCCGATGAGGCTCCCGGTCGGTCAAGGGAAAACAAATTTCCCGACCGCCTGAAATTCTCCTGAAATAGAACGGCAATATCAAACAGCGGCCACCTGTTCGGTTTGTTGGGTGGAGGAGGAGGCGTGCCCCGGGCGGCCGGACGGGGTGGCGCGCCGGGCGCGCGCCGGGTCCGGAGTAGCCGGCCCGCGCCGCGCGGGCATCTGTCCGTCGGCCCTCGCCCGAGGGCGTCGCGGCAGGTCGACGCCGTCTCCGTGGGGGAGTGACGCCCCCGCCGCCCGCGCCTTTTGTGCGCCCCCGGACGGTTTTTCCGACCGTCGACGGGCCGTGGACGGCGCGCGGCCCCGCGCCCCGCTCGCGCAGTGGCGCGACGGGCGCCCGGGGTGCGCGATTCCGGTCGTGCGGGCGGAATGCGCGCCGTTGCGGGAGTCGTGGCAGCGAACCCAATATTCGGATGGCCTTATCGCCATACCGGAATCCCGCTTCCGGGTCCCGCCCCCTGTCGTACACCCTCGCTCCGTCGTGCCAGGGGCCGTTCCACCCCGCACTTCTCCCGTCCCGCGATCACCCGTTCCGCACTGCCGCCGCCCGCCGCCGACCCCCCGCCCCGAGGAGGGTTCCGTTGGACAACCGGTACGAGGCCTACGCCTACGCCGATCCGATCTTCTACGACTCGCCCCGGCGCTGGGGAGCGCACGAGGAGTTCGACGCCGTCACCCGCCCGCTGCCCGCCGGCTGGGAGCACGGGGACCTGGAGATGTGGGCGGTGGTGCGTCCCGTCGACGTGCGGATCCCCGACCAGGGGTGGAAGATCCACGTCTCCGCGTGCGTCGAGGACGCGGAGGAGGTGCTGGAGACCGTCTTCGCCTACTGCCTGCGCGAACACGTGACCTTCAAGTTCCTGCGCGGCCTGCCGATCCTCCAGGTGCAGAACTCCAAGTACGCGCCCCGCGGCTCCAGCGGGAAGTTCTGCACCCTCTACCCGGTGGACGACGCCGAGCTGGAGCGCTGTCTCGACGGCCTCGGCGCGCTGCTCGCCGGCCGCCGGGGGCCCTACATCCTCAGCGACCTGCGCTGGCAGGACGGCCCGCTGTACCTGCGGTACGGGGGCTTCGCCGAGCGCTACTGCCGCAACGAGGCGGGCGAGCGGGTGCTGGCCCTGGTCGGGCCGGACGGGCGGCTGGTTCCGGACGTGCGCGGGACGGCCTTCTCGGTCCCCGCCTGGGCGCCGGTGCCGGCGTGCATCGCCCCGGCCGTCGCCGAGCGCGCCGTCCAGCGCGACACCGGGCTGCCGTACACCGTGGAGCGGGTCCTGCATTTCTCCAACGCGGGCGGCGTCTACCTGGCCCGCGACGGGCAGGACGGCCCGCCGGTGGTGCTGAAGGAGGCCCGCCCGTTCGCCGGGCTGGACCAGCGCGGCGTGGACGCGGTGACCCGGCTGCGCAACGAGCACGCCGTCCTGGTCCGGCTGGCCGGCGTCCCCGGGGTCCCTGCCGAGCACGGGCTGCTGACGGCCTGGGAGCACGAGTTCCTCGTCCAGGAGTACGTGGCCGGGCAGTCCCTGAGCGAGTGGCTGACGGCCCGCTACCCGCTGATCCACCCCGACGCCGACGAGGAGGCCGTCGCCCGGTACACCCGGGAGGCCCTGGCGATCGTCGGCCAGGTCGAACGGGCCCTGGGGCAGATCCACGCCCGGGGCGTCGTCTTCGGCGACCTCCACCCCCGCAACCTGATCATCGGACCGGACGGTGGGCTGAGCTTCATCGACTTCGAACTCGCCAGCACCGTCGAGGACTTTTTGCGCCCGGCACTCGGCGCAGCCGGCTTCACCGCACCGCTCGGCGTCACCGGGCCCGACATCGACCGGTACGCGCTGGCGGCCCTGCGGCTCTGGCTCTTCTACCCGCTGGTCCAGCTCACCGCGCTGGACGCGGACAAGGCCGGCGAACTCGCCGACGCGATCGACCGACGCTTCCCGGTACCGCCCGGCTACACCGACGACATCCGCCGCCACCTCGCCCGCTCGCCCGAGGACGGCCGCACGCCCCGCCCCGAACTGGCCGCCGGCCGCGCCGGGACCCGCGCGCTGCTGGAGGCCCCGGTGGCCGACTGGCCGGCGATCAGGGACTCGCTGGCCGCCGGCATCGCCGCCGCGGCCACCCCCGGGCGCGCCGACCGGCTCTTCCCGGGCGACATCGCCCAGTTCACCCAGGGCGGGCTCGGCCTGGCGCACGGCGCGGCCGGGGTGCTCTACGCCCTGCACGCCACCGGGGCCGCCGTCGATCCCGCGCACGTGCGGTGGCTGGCCGCCGCCGCCCGCGACCGCGCCCCGGTGCCCGGGCTGTACCACGGCGGCCACGGCGTCGCCTACGTCCTGGACCTGCTGGGCGAGATCGAGCAGGCGGTCGAGCTCCTGCGTCGCCTGGCCGCCGCAGCGGGAGCCGAGGGCGAACCCGCCTCGGCCCCGACGCTGGCCTCCGGCGGGCCGGGGATCGCGCTCACGCTGCTGCACTTCGCCCGGGCCACCGGGGACGAACGGCTGCTGGACGAGGCGCTGGGCGCCGCCAGGAGCGCCGCCATGACCTGGGAGAAGACCGGTCGCGGCGACGCCGGACGGCGCGCCGGGCTGCTGGCCGGCGCCTCGGGGGCCGCGCTCGCCCTGGTCCGCCTCCACGAGCACACCGGGGACCGCGCCCTGCTCGACCAGGCCGAGGCCCTCCTGGAACTCGACCTCGACCGCTGCGTCACGGTCGCCGACGGAACGCTGCAGGTGGTCGACCGGCGCCGGGTGCTGCCCTACGTCGAGACGGGCAGCGCGGGCATCGGCCTCGCCCTGGCCGCCCTCCTCGCCCACCGGCCCGGCAGCGCCCTCGCCGAGCGGCAGGCGCCGATCCGGAAGGCGGCCGAGCCGGAGTTCGTGATCCAGCCGGGCCTGTTCAACGGACGGGCCGGACTCCTCGGCTACCTCGCGCTGACCGGCGACCCGGCGACGGCGTGGACCCGGCCGGCCCGGCACCGCGCCCTGCTGGCGCTCCACCAGGTCCCGTACCACGGTCACCTCGCCTTCCCCGGCGACCAGTTGCTGCGCCTGTCGACGGACCTGGCGACCGGTTCGGCCGGAGTGCTGCTGGCCCTCGGCACGGCCCTCGCGGGCACCCCCTTCCTCCCGTTCACCGGCCCGGCCCCCGCGCCCCGGTGACGACCCGGGCGCGCCGGCCGCGCCCCCACCGACTCCCGGCCGCCCGGCCGGGTGGTACACCGCAACCGAAGGAGAACGTCATGGCGATCCTCGACCTCCAGACCCTGGAGCTGCCCGAGACCGAGGCGGCCCCGATCGACGACACCCTCGCGAGCACCAGCTCGCTGAGCGTCCTCAACTGCGGCACCAGCACCGTCAGCACCCTGCTCTGTCTCTGACCCGACCGGCCGCCCGCACGGGCGGCCCGTGACGGTCGACCCGGCCGGAGGGTCCACGGACCATCCGGCCGGGTCCCGGTCGCGGCGGCCACCGCCGCTTCCCGACGGTCCCGCCCCAGGAGAGAGGTGTTCCGTGGCCGACCGGCCCGCGCCCGCGCCCGCCCACGCCGCCGAGCCGGCCGACGCTTCCGCGCCCGCCCCGGCCCCCGCGCCGCCGTTCGTCCGGCTGCGCCGCGAACTCACCGCCCAGCCGGTCCGCCTCACCGCCGCCCTGGCCCTCGCCGTGGTGGCCACCGCCGCCGCCCTCGCGCTCCCGCTGCTGGTCCGCCGGATCGTCGGCGACTTCTCCGACCACCGCTCGCTCGCCCCCGGACTGCTGATGATGGCCGCCGCCGCCCTCACCGGCGCGGTGGCCCAGGCCCTCTCCGGCTTCCAACTGGCGCAGGTCGGCGAGGGGATGACCTACCGGCTGCGGACCGCCCTGATGGCCCACGCGCTACGCCTGCCGCTGCCCGTCGTCCGGGCCCGGGGCACCGGCGAACTCGCCGCCCGCGTCACCTCCGACGCCCAACTGCTGGGCCAGGTGGTGGAAGTGGCGATGCAGCTGCCGCTCGCCGCGCTCAGCGTGCTGGCCACCCTCGCGGTCATGGTGTGGATCGACTGGGTGCTCACCGTGGTCACCGTGGCCGCGCTCGCCTTGCTCACCGCCCTGGTCCTGGTGATCACCCGGCGGATGCGGGCCAACGTCACCGGACAGCAGGACGCGGTGGGAAGGATCGCCCAGCGCTTCACCGCCGACCTGGAGGCCCTCACCACCATCAAGGCCTACCGGGCCGAGGAACTGGCCGACCGCGTCCTCGCCGAGGACGCCGAGCACCTGCGCGCCGTCTCGCTGACCGGCGCCCGCCTCGGCGCCCTGGTCCCGGCGGTGCTCACCCTCGGCAACCAGTTCGCCATGATCGCGGTCATCCTCACCGGCGGCGCGCGGCTGGCGGCCGGCCACCTGCAGGTGGCGGCCTTCGCCGCGTTCCTGCTCTACCTGCTCCAGACCGTCCCCTCCGTCAACACGCTGGCCACCGGGTTCGGCCGCCTCCAGGCGGGGCTGGCCGCCCGCGACCGCTGCAACGAACTCCTCGCGCTGGCCCCCGAGGCGGAGCCGGACGACGCCGCCCGGACGGCGCCCGTCCCCGCGCCCGAGGCCCCGGCGGTGGTCTTCCGCACCGTCTCCTACACCCACACCGGCGCGCGGCGCGCCGCCCTCAGCGCCGCCTCCTTCAGCATCCCGCGCACCGGACTGACCGCCGTGGTCGGCCCCTCGGGCGCCGGCAAGAGCACCGCCCTCGCGCTCGTCGGCCGCTTCGTACGGCCCGGCGCCGGATCGGTCAGCGTCCTCGGCCACGACCTGCGCGCCTGGCCGCTCGGCGCACTGCGCGCCCGCATGGCGTACGTGGACCAGGCGTTCACCCTCCTGGAGGCCAGCGCCCGCGACAACCTCCAGCTCGGCCGGGCCGGCGCCGCCGACGAGCACGAGCTGGCCCGGGCCCTGGCCACCGTCGGCCTGAGCGAGGACGTCGAACGCCTCCCGCACGGCCTGGACACCGTCCTGGGCCGGGAGTTCGACCTCTCCGGCGGCCAGCGCCAGCGGATGGCCCTGGCCCGCGCACTGCTCGCCGACGCCGACATCGTCCTGCTGGACGAGCCCACCAGCCAGCTCGACGGCCTCAACGAACTGCGCTTCCGCGAGATCGTCGACCGACTGGCCCGCCGCAGCGCCGTCGTGGTCGTCGCCCACCGGCTCTCCACCGTCCAGCACGCCGACCACGTGATCATGATGGACGGCGGCGCCGTCGTCGACGCCGCCGACCACCCCACCCTGCTCGCCCGCTGCGCCCCCTACCGGGAACTGGTGACCAGCCAGGCCGGCCCGCCCCTGCACGCCTGAAGCCGCCGGCCCGGTCCCCGCCGACTCGTTCCGGGCGTCGGCCGTCCGAGCACGTGTCCGATCAGGCCACCTGCCGCGGATTGGACCGGGACGCCGTGCGGCCCGGCGGCTACCGTCGACGACACACAGCCGACCGACCGGAGGCAGCGCGCCATGCACCCCGAACTCGCCGCCGATCTGGAGCGGTTGCCCGCCCTGCTGGAGGAGACCCGGCAGGCCGCGGCCGCCTTCCTCGGCTCGCTCGACGAGCGGCCGGTGGTCCCGCCGGCCGACCCGCCCGCCCGGACGCCGCTGGTCGACCGGGGCGGTGGTCTGCGGGTGGCGCTGGCCGAGTTCGCCGAGCGCTGGGAGCCGAGGCTCTCGGCCGCGGCCGGGCCGCGCTACTTCGGGTTCGTCACCGGCGGCGCGACCCCGGCCGCGCTGGCGGGCGACTGGCTGACCGCCGCCGCCGACCAGAACTCCAACTCCTCGCTGGACGGCGCCGGCCAGCAGCTGGAGCGGGAGACGGTCGGCTGGCTGCGCGAACTGTTCGGGCTCTCCGCCGCGCACAGCGGCACCTTCGTCAGCGGCGCGACCATGTCCAACACGGTCGGCCTGGCTGTCGCCCGCCAATGGCTCGGCGAACGCCTCGGTGTGGACGTGGCGCGGGACGGCACCGGCGCGCTCGGCCGGGTGCGGGTGCTGTCGGGCAGCGCGCACTCCAGCGTCGCCAAGGCCCTGTCCGTGCTGGGCCTGGGCCGGGCCGCCCTGGTACCGGTGCCCGTGCTGCCCGGGCGGGAGGCGGTGGATCCGGCCGCGCTGGAGCGGGCGCTGGCCGAGGCCGACGGCCCCTGCGTGCTGGTGGCCAACGCCGGCACGGTCAACACGGTGGACTTCGACGACCTGCGGGCGCTGGCCGACCTGCGCGACCGCTACGGCTGCTGGCTGCACGTGGACGCCGCGTTCGGCGCCTTCGCCGCCCTGGTCCCCGAGCACGCCGACCTGGTGGCCGGCCTGGACCGGGCCGACTCGATCTGCGTCGACCTGCACAAATGGCTCAACGTGCCGTACGACAGCGCCGTGCAGTTCACCCGGCGCCCCGACCTCCAGGCCGAGGTGTTCCGCAACGCGGCCGCCTACCTGGGCCCGCTCGGCGAGCACCCCGACCTGGTGCACCTCACCCCGGAGAACTCCCACCGGCTGCGCGCCCTCGCCGCCTGGTTCACCCTGCGCGCCTACGGCCGGGACGGCCACCGGGAGATCGTCGAGCGCTGCGTGACCGGCGCCCGCGTACTGGGGGAGGCCGTCGCGGCCACACCGGGCCTGCGGCTGCTGGCCCCGGTCCGGCTGAACGTCGTCTGCTTCACCCTGGCCGAGGACCCCGACGCCGAACGCCTCGCCGCCCTGGCCGCCGCCGTGGCCGACGAGGCGTTCCTGACCCCCACCCACTACGCCGGCGTCCCCGCCCTGCGCGCCGCCTTCAGCAACTGGCGCACCACCGAAGCCGACGTCCGCCGAACCGCCGCCGCCCTCGCCCGCGCCCTCCGCACCCCCGCCGACTGACACCCGGCTCACCCGTCAGGGGTGGTGCGCGGGCGGGCGGGGTGGGCGACGGTGGGCGCGAGGGGGTTCGGCTTCTCCTCCGGAGGCGGGCGATGGACAGCTATCCGCTCTTGAACATCTTCCTCACGACCATGTGGATCTTCCTCTGGATCCTCTGGTTCATGCTCCTGTTCCGGGTCTTCGGCGACCTGTTCCGGGACGACTCCGTGAACGGCTGGGGCAAGGCGGGCTGGTGCGTGCTGCTGATCATCCTGCCGTTCCTGGGTGTGTTCATCTATCTCATCGCGCGCGGGAAGGGCATGGGGATGCGCGAGATGGCGCGCGCGAAGGAGGCCGAGGCGGAGTTCCGCACCTACGTGCGTGACGCGGCCGCGACGGAGACCAAGCCGGCCAGCGCGGCCGAGGAGCTGGCCAGGCTCGCGGAGCTGAAGCGCGACGGCTCGATCACGGAGGAGGAGTACCAGCGCGCCAAGGCGCTCGTCCTGGAGTGACGCGGCAAACCGTCACCGCTCCCCGTCCCCCGCCCCGGCCGGCGCGGGGGGCGTCGGCGCGGGGGACGGGGGCGCGGGGGTGACCGGGTGGGCGGGGGCGAAGAACTCGCGCAGGGCGAAGGCCGCCAGCACGACCACCGCGAACCAGAACACCACCATCCCGGTCGGGTGGTCCCACAGGACGAAGACCACGGCGGCGACGACCAGGATCAGCACGCCCAGCCAGCGCTTCCAGCGGCGGACGAAGCGCTCCACCGGCCCGGCCCGGAACCCCGCCGCGTCGGCGGAGGACCGCAGCGCCGCGACCCCGTGCCCGGTCACCGAGCGGATGGTCACGGCGGCGCGCGAGGGACCGATGAAGAACGCCCCGAGTGCGACGACCACCGCCAGGAAGCCGATCATCCGTACGCCGACGCGCAGGTAGTGCACCAGGGCGTCGTAGACGGCGCCGGCGGCGGCCTGCGAGGCGTCCGCGGGCAGGTGGTCCAGGAAGTAGGAGCGGAAGACCGCCAGGGCGATGCCGAGCAGCAGCATGGCGGCCCCGATGCCGAGCGCGGCGCCGACGAGTGCGCGGCGGCGGTTGAAGGCGGTCAGCACGCCGGCCGCGGCGATCAGGACCGTGATGACCGGCAGCCACCAGCCGAGGATCTGCAGGAGCCGGAACCAGCCCTTGATCTTGGCGAGGTCGGGCGAGGAGAACACCACGAACGAGGTGTGCACCTCCGGGATCTTGGCGGCGGGCGCGAAACCGGCGTTGACCAGCTCCGTCTTGACGCGTTCCACCATCGGCCCGATGTCGATCACGACCTCGTCGTTCTTCAGTTCCACCGCGCCGCCGCCCTGGCCGGTCAGGGCCTTGACCATGGTGCCGTGCGCGGCCCGTACGGCGTCCTCCCACACGGTGGCGAAGGCGTCACTGGTGACCACCCGGGTGGCGGCGCCGTGCACGAGGTCGGTCAGCGCCCCCTCCAGGGGACCGGTCAGCCCGCCCAGCAGCTGGGCGAGCCGGGGCGGCACGCCCTGCTCGGCGGCGGCCTGGGAGAGGTCGTTGACCACGGCCTTGACGTCGATCTGCTCCGTCGCGGCATCGGTGATCCGGTTGGCGAGGGCGTTCTGCACATCGGGGTTGTGGGCCAGCGGCGCCATGGTGGCGACGAACCGGTCGGTGTCGGTGATCTCGTCGTGGGTCCAGACCGCGATCACCGCGAGCAGCGACAGCACCGAGGCCACGATCACCAGGACGGTCGCGCCGGTGGTGCGCAGCCGGTGGTGCTGCGGCCCGCGCCGGGCCTCGGCCTCCAGCTGGGCGACCCGGTGGTGGAGCGCCTCCAGCTCGCCCGCGTCCGGGCGGACGGGCTCCGGGCGGTCGGGCTGCGGTGTGCTGGACTCGTCCGGTGGCATGCGGGCGGCTCCTCGCTCTGGGCGGTCCGGGGCGGAACGACGGCACCGAGCGGACGGTCGCCGTGGACACCAGCCAAGGCCCCCGCCGGGCGGACGGCGAGCAGGGTTACCCCACAGGGGTGAGGCGCTCCCCCCGGCGGAGGGAGCGCCCGGGTCACGGCTCGGGTCACCCCGAACAGGTGAGCCGGAGAGCGGGCCCGGCGGGTTAACTTCGCCGAGGGTCGGCTTCACCGCAGCGTCCGGGGCCGGCTCCCGGCCGACGCCGTCGGCCGGCCCTCCTCCGACAGGAGCCGACGTGAGCAGCGAACCCGACACCCGCGGCGAGCTCGACGACCTGGGCCCCATCGACTACCTGGTCATCGCGTTCCCCGGAAGCCACTTCACCGGCGAGGGACTGCCCCTGCTCGTCGACCTGGTCGACCGCGGCATCATCCGCATCCTCGACCTGACCTTCGTCCGCAAGGACACGGACGGCACGGTGGTCGGCGCCGAACTGGCCGATGTGACCGGCGAGGGCCGTCTCGACCTGACCGTCTTCGAGGGCGCCTCCTCCGGCGTGCTCGGCGAGTCCGACGTCGCCGAGGCCGGCGCACTGCTGGAACCGGGCGACTCCGCCGCCGTCCTCCTCTACGAGAACCGCTGGGCGGCGCCGCTGGTGTCCGCGCTGCGCCGGGAGGACGCGCGCCTCGTCGCCGGCGGGCGGGTCCCGGTCCAGGACCTGCTGACGGTGCTGGACTCGCTCGACCGGCTCGACGCCGCGAGCTGAGCCCCACCCCTCCCTCACCCCCCCTCACCCCAGGAGGAAGCCATGCCCGGACTGCTCCGCGGAGTCGCCCGTACCGCGGTGGTCGCCGGAACGGCCACCGCCGTCTCCAACCGGGTCTCCCGCCGCCAGGCCGGCCGCTGGGCGCAGCAGGACGCCCCGCAGGCCGGCTCCTACGCCGAGCCCGCCGCGCCCCCGCCCCCGCCGGCCGCCGCACCGCCCGCCGCGCCGACCATGGAGGACAAGCTGGACCAGCTCAAGGACCTGGCGGCGCTCAAGGACCAGGGCGTCCTCACCGAGGAGGAGTTCGCCGCCCAGAAGGCCCGGATCCTCGGCAGCTGACCGCGTGCTGGGCGCGCGGCGGCGAGGCGGGTGACGTGGTGGTGACGTGATGAACCGCTGGAAGACCCTGGTCGTGCTCGGGACGGCCCAGTTCCTCATGGTGCTCGACGCCTCGGTGATGAACGTGTCGATCAGCCAGCTGGTCGAGGACTTCGACACCGAGGTGACCGCGATCCAGGCCGTCATCACCCTCTACACCCTGGTCATGGCCTCCTTCATGCTGACCGGCGGCAGGCTCGGCGACATGTACGGGCGGCGCCGGGTCTTCGTGGTCGGGCTCGTCGTGTACGCGGTCGGATCGGGGCTGACCGCGGTGGCCCCGACGGTGGGTGTGCTCGCGCTGGGGTGGTCGGTCATCGAGGGACTGGGCGCGGCCCTGGTCCTGCCCGCGCTGGCGGCGCTGGTGGCCGGCACCTACCGGGGCCGCGACCGCGCCGTGGCCTACGGCGTCGTCGGCGGACTCGCGGGTGCCGGCATCGCGGTGGGGCCGCTGCTCGGCGGCTGGGTCACCACCTACCTGACCTGGCGGCTGGTGTTCGCCGGGGAGGTGGTCCTGGTCGTCGTGATCCTGTTCCTGATGCGCTGGGTGCCGCCGCAGCCACCACCGGAGCGGCGCCCCCGGCTGGACGTGGCGGGCGTGGTGCTGTCCGCCGCCGGCCTCGCCGCGATGGTGCTCGCGGTGCTGCAGAGCGGCACCTGGGGCTGGGTCCAGCCCCGCAACCCGCCGTTCACCGTCCTCGGCTTCGCCCCGACGCTGTTCGCGGTGGCGTTCGGGGGCGCGCTGATCTACGCGTTCGCCCTGCACGAACGCCGCCGGGAGGCCAAGGGCCTCGACCCGCTGGTCTCGCTCGCCCTGTTCGACAACCGGACGCTGCGCTCGGGCCTGGCGACCCTGTTCAACCAGAACACCGTCCTGCTGGGCCTGTTCTTCGTCATCCCGCTCTACCTCCAGGTCGTCCAGGGCCTGGACGCCTTCCAGACCGGCCTGCGGCTGCTGCCGGTGTCCATCACCATGCTCGCGGCCTCGATGTCCGGCTCCCTGCTGCTGCGGTTCGCCTCGACCCGCACCATCGTCCGGGCCGGGCTGCTGGTCCTGGTCGCCGCCACCCTGTGGCTGATCACCGTCATCGGACCGGAGCTGCGCGGCGGCTCGTTCGCCGGGGCGATGGCACTGCTCGGCATCGGCATGGGGATGCTCGCCTCCCAGCTGGGCAACACGGTGCAGTCCAGCGTGCGGCAGGAGGAGCGCAGCGAGGCGGGCGGGCTGCAGTACACGGCCCAGAACCTCGGCTCCTCGCTCGGGACGGCGCTGATCGGCGCGATCCTGATCGGCGCCCTGGCGACGTCCGTCACCAGCCGGATCGAGAGCGACCCCCGGGTCTCCGCCGCCGTCGCCGAGCAGGCCGGGGTCCGGGTGGAGGCGGGGCTGTCCTTCGTGCCCGCCGACCAGGTGGCGGCGGCGCTGGCGGCGCAGCCCGGGATACCGCCGGAGGAGGCCGCGGCCGTGGTGGAGAGCTACCAGGACGCACAGATCAACGGACTCAAGGCCGCGGTCCTCGCGTGCACGGGCATCACCGCCGCCGCCGTCCTGTTCACCCGCCGGCTCCCCGCCCGGCGGCCGACCGCCGGATCCGGGGCCGAGGAGTAGCCCGGACGCCCCTCTCTGCCCCGGGGCCGACCACCCGCGGCGGCCGTCGGCCCCGCCAGGAGCGCCGGCGTCCGGTGCTCCCCGGGGAGCGGTGGCGCGGTGCCGTCAGCGCGGCCGGTGGGCGGCGACCGCGAACATCGTCACCGACAGGTGGAAGGCGCCCCGCTCGGCGGCGGCCGTCAGGTCCTCGTAGAGCCGGTCGCGCTGCTCCACGCTCATCAGGCCCCGCCCGACGGCCGCCGCGCCGAGCCCCCGCACCAGGGGCCAGGTGACGGACCGTGGGTCGTGCAGCAGGACGTCGGAGCCGATCGCATCGACGGTCAGCCCGGCCTCCGCCAGCCAGCCGGCGAGCCGGCGCCCGGCGTCGGGGGTGGCGGCGGCGTCCCGGACGACCGTGGCCAGCGCGGACCGGACGCCGGGGGAGGCGGGGTGGAGGATGAAGGTGGCCCAGTCGGTGTCCAGCAGGGTGACCCGGCCGCCGGGCCGCAGGACCCGGGCGATCTCCGCGACGGCCCGCGCGGGATCCGTCAGGTGCTGCAGGACCCGCTCGCACCGCACCGCGTCCAGGTCCGCGTCCGGCAGCGGCAGCGCGAGCGCGTCGCCGTCCAGGAAGCGGGCCGCGCTCCCGGCCTCGGCGGCGCGCCGCTCGGCGAGGGCACGCAGTCCGGGGTTGGGCTCCAGGCCGATCGCGCTGCCGCCCGGCCCGACCGCCGCGGCGAGCACCCGCGTCTCCGAACCGGTGCCGGACCCGACGTCCAGCACCCGCTCGCCGGGGGCCGCCGCCAGCCGTTCGTGCGCCCACGCGCGCAGCCGCCGCACACCGGCGTTGGCGGCCTGCGCGTCCAGCGCGGCGACCAACCGGCCGGTGACCGCGGGATCGGCGTTGGCGGCGTGGAAGGGCGAGGTCGGCTGCGGATCGGTCATGGCCCCACTTTAGGGAGAGCACCCCGGCTCACCCGGCCGCTCCCCGTCGCGACCTTTCGTGTCCTGTCCTGTCGTTTCCTGTCTCGGCGTCAATCACGCGCCGGTGTCATCGGATTCATTCCGTTCCGCCCTATCGTCCTGGCGGGCGGGCGTCCGTATGATCTGGGCTGCCTGCCGTCGGGGACGCCTGTGGGGGCGGGACCCCGCGTGGTGCCCGGAGCCGTCCCGTCGGCCTCGATCGTTCCCAGGGAGGGCAGCGCGGTGCGGTTCGCGGGTGTGGGTGTGACGCGTGAGGGCTACCGGATCGCCGTGCCGGGGGCGGTCGAGGTGTTCGAACACTGCGGCGTGGAACGGCCGGTGGCCCGGTTGATCGAACTGGCGGCCCGAACCCCGGACGGCCTCACCGTGGTCGTCGACAGCGCCAACGGCGTCATGGACGCCTCCCTCACGGCCGCCGGGGTGCCCGTGCTGCGCGCCGACCCACCGCTCCTCGCGGACGGCGGTGCGACGGCGGAGGCGCTCGCCGCGCTCGGCCGCTCCCGTGCCGAGGCCCTGGCGGCGCTGCCCGCCGCGGCCTGGACGATGAGCGGCCGCGAGGAGGAGATCGCGGCCGCGGATCGGGCCAGCGCGCCGGTCGAGAGCGAACTCGCCTCCCGAGGACGGCTGTTGACCGGACGTGAGGACGCCGGACCGCTGGTGGCGCTGACCTTCGACGACGGCCCGCACCCGGAGTTCACCCCGCGGGTGCTGGACGTACTGCACCGCCACGACGCCCCGGCCGCCTTCTTCTGCATCGGCCTGAACGCCCTGGCCCACCCCGCCGTGGTGCGTCGGATCGCCGACGCGGGCCAGACCCTGGGCAACCACACCTGGTCCCACGCCTACCTGCCCGACCTGGGCCCGATCGGCCTCGCCCGCCAGCTCGGCCACACCCGTGACGTGCTCGCCGAGGCCTGCGGCGACGACCGCCCGGTCCGCTGGCTGCGCCCCCCGTACGGCGGGCGCAGCCCCGAACTGCTCCGTGCGGTCGACGGGTTGGGCCTCGTCACGGTGCTCTGGGACGTCGACGCCAAGGACTGGTCGCGGCCCGGCCCCGAGGTCATCGCCGACCGGATCCTGAGCCAGGTCCGCCCCGGCTCGGTGATCCTGATGCACGACGGCGGTGAGGACCGCTCGCAGACCGTCGCCGCGCTGCCCGCCGTCATCACCGGGCTGCGCGCACGCGGCTACCGCCTGGTGACCCTCGACCAGCTGCTCGCGGCCACGCGCCCCGTCGCCGCCTGAGCCTCGCCGCTGAGCCTTGCCGCCTGAAGCCTAGCCGCCGGTCTCACCCGCCCGCCTCCGCCACCCGCTCGGCCGCCCAGGCCAGGAACGCCCGCACCTCCGCGTCCGGCAGCGCCGCCCCGGCCGCCGCCCGTGGCCGCTCGTAGCCGCGCACCGCGGCCTCCAGCAGCGCCCGGAACCGGGGTTCGGCCGCTGCGGTCTCCCGGGCCGCCGCCCGCTTGGCCGACCATCCGCCGGAGCGGCAGAAGACCACCGCCCGGCAGCCGTTGAGCACCCGGTCCTCCGCGCGGTGCCCCGGCCCGTCGGCGTGCTCGCGCACGGCGGCGCGCAGTGCGGCGAACAGGTCGGCGGACGCGGGCTCCGCGATCACCTGGCGCGCCGGCGCGCCCCACAGGGTGATCCCGGCCCGGTGCGCGATCGAGCGGTCGATGACGAACCAGAACGCCGCCGCCCCGGCACCGTCCAGGTCGGCGCGCTCCGCCAGCAGCGGCCCGGTGTCGAGGTTCAGCAGGAACCCCGGGCCGCCCGCCGACCGCCCGGCGAACTCCGCGTCGTGGACCACCAGTTCCAGCCCGGCCGCCGGACAGGGCAGCCCCGGATGGGCCAGCTCCCCGGCCAGCCGCCGCAGGGCCGCCGCCGGCAGGCCCGGTTCGACGACCACCACGACGTCCACGTCGCTGCGGCCGTGCCGGTAGTCGCCGAGCGCCACCGACCCGACCGCCACCACGCTCACCAGCCGCGCCCCGCACACCGCCCGCACCCGGCGGACGACCTCCCCCAGGTATCCGCGCAGCTCGGCGGGCACCGGCCGCCGCTCCTCGTCATCCTGGCCCATGGGCCAAGTCTGCCCGTCCGTGGCCGTCCGTGGCCGTCCGGCGGTGGACGGCCGACTCCGCCGGACTCCCCTGACAAGAAGGGGATGTGACGATCGGCCCGGACGCTCTATGCTTCGTGCGTTCACAGACTCTTCGTACAGAGCAGGTTCTGCCGGATGAAGCTTCCTCGGGTCACCGCCGTCGTCGCGGCCGCGGTCCTCGCCCCTGCCGTTCTCTTCCCGTCGTCGGCCGTGGCCGCCGACACTCCCCAGCCGGCCGGCGTCGCCGGGCCCGACACCGCCGAGGCCTCCCAGCCCGACACTGCTGAGGCCTCCCAGCCCGGCGGCGCCCCCGGGCCCCGGACGGCCGCCGCCGAGGGCGGCGTGACCCAGGAGGAACTCGACCGCGCCGAGATCGAGCGGATCCTCGCGGACGAGGACAGCGGAATATCGGTCCGGGAGGAGGCTCAGAAGGCCCTCGACGTCGGAACGGCCGAGGCCCTGCGGCACTACCTGGCGGAGGGCCTGGAGAATGCCCGCTACATCGACGACCGGGTGAAGGTCTTCCAGGCCCTCGCCGTCGGCGGCCCGGCCGTGAAGCGGGCCGCGGTGGCCGCGGTGACCGCGAACACCCACGAGGCCCTGATCGCCTTCCTCAAGGAGGGCCAGTTCACGGCCCGCGCCGAGGACGACCGCAACGAGATCGAACGCATCCTCGCCGATCCGCAGACCAGCGGACGCCTGCGGGTGGCCGCCCAGAAGGCCCTGGACGCCGGGACCACCACCGCGCTGCGGCACTTCATCGAGGTCGAACTCGCCGAGGTGCGCGCCGGTGACGACCGCGTCGAGGTCACCCAGATCCTTGCCAAGGGCGGGCCCGCCGTGCAGAAGGCCGCGCGTGAGGCCATCAACGGCACCTACGCGGACATCGTCAAGTTCCTCAAGGAGGGCCAGTTCGCGGCCCGCGCCGAGGACGACCACGCCGAGATCGAGCGGATCGTCGCCGACCCGCAGACCGGCCCGCACACCCGCAGCGCCGCCCGGAAGGCGCTCGACCGCGACGCCGCCGGCCTGCGCAGCTTCCTGGAGTCCGAGCTGGCGGCGGTGCGCATGAGCGACCACCGGGTGAGGGTCTCGCAGATCGCCGAGAGCGGCGGCCCGGCGGTCCGGCAGGCCGCCCTCGCGGCCCTGGAGGGCAGCGACCAGGCCGTCCTGGGCTTCCTGGAGTACGGCTGGGACGCGGCCCGCGCCAAGGACGAGGCCGCCGCGAAGGCCGGTGGCCAGCCCACCGCTCAGCCCTCCGCTCAGCCCACCGAGCAGGCGCCGGCCGCCTCCCCGGCACCGCAGGACACCGCCACCGCCACGCCCGGCCCGACCGCCCCGGCCGGCCAGGTCGTTCAGGCCGCGGTCGGCAGCACCGGTTCCGGTACCGGCACCCGCTACGCACCCACCACCCGCGCCACCACCACCGGTACCGTCGCCGCCCGCCCCGGGCAGCTCGCCGCCACCGGAGCCGAGGGCCTCGGCACCGAGGCCGGCGTTGCCGCCGCGGCCGTCGCCGCCGGTGCGGCGCTCGTGGTGGTCTCCCGCCGCCGTCGCCCCACCGAGGACTGACCCACCCGCGCATTCGCGGGCCCGGATACCCCAAGGCCCGCGCCCCGTCACCCCGGCCGCCTCCCGGCGGCCGGGGTGACACGCGCGTAGGGCCGCCCGGACCGCTGCCCGGACAGCCGACGAGGGGTCAGGGAAGCATCAGGCCGCGACCGCCTCGACCACCGACAGCACGGTCGGCGTGGGGATCACCCGGGACAGCCGCAGTCCGGCCCGCGCGAAGAGCTCCGCGAAGTCGCCCGCGCTGCGCTCGCGACCGGTCAGCGAGGCCATCATCATCAGGTCCAGGTCCTTGGACTGGTGGGGCTCGTTGCCCGGGGGGACCACGGCGTCCAGCACCAGCACCCGGCCGCCGGGGCGCAGCGCACGCGCGCAGTGGCCGAGCAGGGTCACGCACGCGTCGTCGTCCCAGTCGTGCGTGATCCGCTTGAGCATCAGGACGTCGCCGGCGGGCACGGCGGCGAAGAAGTCACCCTCCTGGAGCGTCCAGCGGCCCGTGATCTCCGGGTGCGCGCCCAGCCGGTTCCCGGCGAGGACGTGGGAGCGGTCGTAGAGGACGCCCTCCAGGCCCGGGTTGCGGCGCAGCACCTCCAGCAGCAGACCGCCGTGGCCGCCGCCGACGTCCACCACCGTGCCGCTCGGAGGGAAGTCGGGGGCGGCCGCGATGGGCGCGTTCTCCTGGTCGGACATCGCCGCCATGCCCACGTGGAAGACGGCGGCGGTGCGCTCGTCCTTGGCGAAGTGGTCGAAGAACGGCATCCCGAAGATGTTCTCGAACGCGGTGGTGCCCTCGGTCAGACAGTGCGTCAGCTCCCCGGCGGGGCGCCACATGGTGCGGTCGGTGAGCATCTGGACGGCCGTCCGCACCGAGTACGGGACGTCGCCGCGCAGCGCCTGGCCGGCGTCGGTGAGGGTGAAGCGGCCCTGCGCGTCCTCGGACACCACACCCCGGGTGGCGAGCAGCCGCAGCACGCGGTAGAGGTTGCGGGTGTCGGTGCCGGTCGCGGCGGCGAGTTCGGCGGGGGTGGCGGGGCCGTCCGCCAGGTGGTCGGCCACACCGACGTCGGCGGCGGCGCGCAGGGCCGCGGGGAACAGGAAGCCGAGGGCCTCGTCGACGAGGAACGCGGCGGAGCGCCGCAGACCGTCCTCGCCGCCGCCGTCTCCGGTCCGTTCCGTCCCCACGGTCTCGTCCTGGCTCATCCCGTCCTCCTCCTCGCGGCCGACCGTCCGCCCGGGAGACTGCCCACCGGCGGCGGCCCCGAAGCCGGGCCCGCGGCGATCCCGCCCTTTCGGGTGCCACGCGCCCCGGTTCACCGTGCCCGCGGAGGGCGGCGCCGCCGTTCCGCCGGCCGTCCTCGCCCCCGGACGACCTGACCGCCCACCTCGCGGGCCGTGGTCACCGACGCCGGTCACGGGACATCAACACGCAGGACGGCTACCACCACTTCGGCACTCCGATCGCCGCCGCCCCGACCTCGACGGAGTTCTGATCCCCACGGAGTTCTGACCCCAACCGTTCCCGAGGGCCTGTCAGTTTGTCGACAGGCCCTCGGGCGATGGCGGGCCTATCGCCCGGACTCCCCGGCCGGATCGCCGGGTTCGAGCAACCCCAGGGCGTCCAACAGCAGCCGGCAGTCCTCGGCGTTCCGGGCCCGCGCCGCCACCGTCCGCCGCGCCCGCTCGCGCACCTCGGGCGGCCCCGGCTCGCCCGGCGGTGCGAACAGGTCGCCCATCGTCTGCAGTTCATGGTTGGACCGAGCCGTCGCCGCCACTGTCGCCTCCCGTCCGAAACGAGCCGGTCGTCCAGCGTACTGCGATCGCCTCCTGCCCGGGAGCCGCAGCCGGTCCCGCACCGAGCCCGATCTCTGATCCCCCGCCCGTCAGGGCTGCCCGCCCCACCGGCTCCCGAAGGCCCCGGGTGCTGCCGACTCCTCACCGAGGAGGCGGCAGCACCCGGGGCCTTCCGTCGTACCGCAGACGTTCACCTCCCGCTCGTTGACCCTGTCTCACCGGCCCTGTTGTAATCCTGTTGGCGATGGGGAACAAGGTTCTGCTATACCGAACCTCAAGGCTCCCGAGGTATCGCCGACGAGCACGGCGTCGAACGACATCGAGCACCAGCACCCCCCGAACAGGCAGAGGTGATCGGCTGTGAAGAAGTTGGGCAGGATCAGCATCAGCGCCGCCGTCGTGGCGGCCGTGGCCGTCGCGGCGGCCACCCCCGCGCAGGCCGCGACGTGGACGCGCACCGCGCAGTACTACCGGTGGACCGGATTCAACGCCCTGGAGCGCGGCCAGGGCGTGGCGACCGACGGCACGTACTTCTACTACGCCGGTCCCGGCGGGATGGTGAAGGCGACCATCTCCAACGACAGCGAGGTCGCCTCCTCGGCGTTCCCGATCCCGTCGTCGCTCAGCTCCCCGTTCAAGAGCGACCACATCGGCGACCTGGAGTACTACGGCGGCTATGTGATCGCCCCGCTGGAGGACGGCAAGAACAACTACCAGCACCCCCTGCTGGCGCTCTACAACGCGAGCGACCTCAGCTACACCGGCCGCTACGTTCAGCTGCCGCTCGACAAGATGCCCGGCGGTGTGCCGTGGGTGGCCGTGGACGGGGCCGCCGGCCTGGTCTACACCGCGCCGTGGACGCAGAACGCCGCCAACGGCACCAACACCCTGATCGCCTACAGCCTGGCCGACCTGCTCACCCTGCCGGCCGGCAGCACCCTCCCGGTGCGGCGGACCATCACCCTGTCCCAGCCGCTGAGCCGGATCCAGGGCGCGGCCGTCTGGCAGAACAAGCTCTACGCGTCGGTCGACGACAGCGGCAAGTCCGTCTACTCGATCGACCCGAACACCGGTCAGGTCTCCTACGAGTTCCACCAGGACGCGGAGCCGGGCGACGAGGTGCAGGGCATCGCGGCCTGGGACCTCGGCCCCTCCGGTGGCCAGCTGCACATCGTGCACGTCGGCTCGGGCTGGAAGTCGATCTTCCTCTACCTCCAGCACTACACCAGGACCAGTTGACCGGTCCGGGTCCGGCCGCTCCGAGCGGCCGCCCGGATTTCATCGGCAGGTCATCGGCGCGCCGCCGCGACGACCGGGTGGCGCGCCACCATGTTCAGGAAAGCAGATCGATGTTCGGAATCGCAGAACATGTCGGAACATCGCAGAGCACTTTGCGGATCGTGAGGGGTGGGCGGGAATGCCCGACGTGGTACTGGAGCGGATCTCGAAGACCTATCAGGGCGCCAGGGGAGTCCGGCACCAGGCGCTGACCGGGATCGACTTCACCGTGCCGAGCGGCGAGTTCGCCGCCCTGCTGGGCCCGAGCGGCTGCGGCAAGTCCACCACCCTGCGGATCGTGGCCGGCCTGGAACGCGCCGACGAGGGCGACCTGAGGATCGGCGGACGCTCCGTCAACCGGGTGCCCGCCGCCGACCGGGGGCTGGCGATGGTCTTCCAGAACTACGCGCTCTTCCCGCACCTCTCCGTCGCCGAGAACATCCTGTTCGGCCTCAAGTCCCGCCGGGTGCCCAGGGCCGAGCGGAACGCCCGACTGGCGGAGGCGGCCCGCCAGCTGCGGCTGACGGAGCAGCTCAACCGCCGCCCGGCCCAGCTCTCCGGCGGCCAGCGCCAGCGGGTCGCCCTCGGCCGGGCCATGGTCAGCGGGGCCGAGCTCGTCCTGATGGACGAGCCGCTGTCCAACCTGGACGCCCGGCTGCGCGCCGACATGCGTACCGAGCTGCGCGAACTCCAGCAGCGGCTCGGGCTGACCGTCCTGTACGTGACCCACGACCAGGTCGAGGCGATGACCATGGCCGACCGGGTGATCGTCATGCGGGAGGGCGGCATCGACCAGATCGCCGCCCCCGAGGAGCTGTACGCCCGCCCGGCCTCCGTCCGGGTCGCCTCCTTCATCGGTTCCCCGCCGATGAACCTGCTCGACGTCCGCCGGGACGGCGCCTGGCTGGTCCTCGACCAGGGTGACGGCAAGGGCGAGGGCAAGGGCGGGGGCGGCGACGACGCGGTCCGGATCGAGGCGTCCGCCCTGCTCAAGGGCCTGCCGGACGAGCTGCCCGAGGAACTCGTGCTCGGCGTCCGCCCCGAGGACCTGGTGCCGGGCCCGGGCGAGCTCACCCTGCCGGCCGTCCGGATCAGGGACGAACTGCTGGGCGCCGACCGGCTGATCGCCTTCCGCGTCGGCACCCGGACCGTCCAGGTGAGGGTCCGCGCCGACGAGCACCGCCCCGGCGGCGACCGGCTGGGCGCCCGGTTCTCCGCCTGCCACCTCTTCGACCGCCGCACCGGTGCCCGCCTCGACGCCCGCCGCCTCGTCGGCGTCGTGGGCTGAACCCCGTGCCCAGCGGCCCGAAGCCCCACCCGCGCACCGAGAAGCACCAAGCACCAAGCACCAATCACCACGCACCGAGAAGCACCAAGCACCGAGAAGCACCACGCACCAAGCACCGAAGCACAGACCCGTCAGGAGATCTCCGTGGCCCTCTCTCCCCGCACCCGAGCGCTCGCCGCAGCGACGCTCGCGCTGACCGCGATCGCCGGCTGTTCCTCGGCCTCGGGCGGTTCGGGCGGTGACGGCGCGAAGGACGGCGCCGTCAGCATCGACTTCTACTACCCCGACCAGGTCGGCACCCTCAGCACCCTGATCGACGGCTACCTCAAGGACTTCGCCAAGGAGCACCCCGAGATCAAGGTCAAGGGCGTCTACTCCGGTGACTACGACCAGACGCTGGCGGCCGTCAACACCGCGATCGACGCCAAGAAGGCGCCCGCGCTGGCGATCATGGACCAGTCCTTCATGCACGACCTGGTCGAGCGCAAGGCCGTGACGGCCTGGAACCCGTTCCTGACCACGGACGCCGACAAGCAGTGGAAGGACTCCTTCTACCCGCAGTTCATGTCCAACTCGGTCGGCGCGGACGGCCAGGTCTGGGGCATCCCCTTCGCCCGCTCCACCATCGTCCAGTACTGGAACAAGGACTACTTCAAGAAGGCCGGGCTCGACCCCGAGAAGCCGCCGGCCACCTGGGACGAGCTGATCGCCGACGCCAAGGCCGTGCAGAGCGGCGCGGGCGCCAAGTGGGGCCTGTTCATCCCGACCTCCACCGGGACGGCGTACTGGCTCTACCAGGCGCTCGTCCAGCAGGCCGGCGGCGACGGCGCGATCAGCGACCGGACGGGCACCAAGGTCACCGTCAACTCGCCGCAGAACGTCAAGGCCCTGGAGTCCTGGGCCTCGCTCGGCGCCCAGAAGATCGCCCCGACCACCGAGGTCGCCTGGGGCACCTCCACCGACGACTTCCTGGCCGGCACCACCGGCATCCTCTGGACGACCTCCGGCCGGATCGGCTCGATCCAGGAGAAGGCGGGCTTCGACTGGGGCGTCTCGGCGCTCCCGGCGGGCGCCGGCAAGGGCGCGCCCACCGGCGGCGGCAGCCTGATGCTCTTCGACGCGGGTGTCTCCAAGAAGCAGAAGGAGGCCGCCGTCACGCTGGCGAAGTTCCTCACCACCCCGGAGCGGGCCGCGGACGTCTCCGCCAAGTCCGGCTACATCGCCACCTCCGATGCCGCCTGGAACACCGAGGCGATGCGCGGCTACCTCGCCCAGCACCCGCAGGCGAAGGCCCCGCACGACGCCGTCGCCGACGCCGTCCCCGAGATGGCCACGGTCGACCGCGACCGGGTGGTCTACCAGACGCTCGCCCCCGCGCTGCAGTCCGTGCTGCTCAAGGGCGCCGACCCGCGCCAGGCGCTGGACAAGGCCCAGTCGGACATCGACGCGATCCTGAAGACCCACCGGTGAGGTCCCGCACCTCGCCGCGCAGGGTCCCGGACCAGGTGTTCGCGTACGCGCTGCTGGTGCCCGCGTTCACCTTCCTCGCCCTGTTCACGGTGAAGCCGCTCGTCTCGACGGTCGTCAGCAGCCTGTACGACCGCCGGGACGAGGGGCCCACCCTGGACAACTACCGCTTCCTGGCCGAGGACGAGGTCTTCCGCAAGGCCCTGCTGAACAACCTGCTGTTCTCGGCGCTGACCGTCCCGGTCTCCCTCGCCCTCGCGATGCTGCTCGCCGTCCTGCTGCAGCGCGCCCTGCGGGGCAAGGCGCTGCTGCGGGCCGGCGTGTTCGCCCCGGCGATCCTGCCGGTGGTCGCGATCGCCGTGATCTGGCTGTACTTCTACCAGCCCAACATCGGTGTGATCAACGAACTGCTCGCCCGCTTCGGGGTGACCGGGCCGGACTGGCTCGGTGACACCGCCCTGGTGCTGCCCTCGCTGATGGTGATGATGGTCTGGAAGGAGGCCGGCTTCTTCATGATCTTCTACCTGGCCGGCCTCCAGGCCATCGACCCCGAACTGGACGAGGCCTCCCGGCTGGAGGGCACCGGACGGTTCGCCCACTTCCGCCGGGTGACCTTCCCGCTGCTGATGCCGACCACCCTGTTCGCCGCGATCGTGGCACTCGCCGACAGCATCAAGATGGTCGACTTCGTCTTCGTGATGACCCAGGGCGGGCCGGACAACGCCAGCAACCTCCTCCTCTACTACCTCTACCGGGTGACCTTCTCCCAGCACTGGCCGCAGTACGGCGCCGCGATCGCGCTGCTGGTGATCGGTGTCCTGGTCGCCCTGGCCGTCCTGCAGATCCGACTGCTGGACCGCCGGATCCACTACCGCTAGGAGCCCCCGTGGACCGCATCGTCAGCTGGCCCGACCGGGTCGAGACGGCGCTCGCGTGGCTGGCCGGCCTGCTCTGGACGGCCCCGCTGCTCTACGTCTTCGTCCGCGCCTTCGAGTCGGGGACCGCCGACCTCTCCGCGGCCTGGCGGGCCGCGCCGTTCGGCCGCTACTACCTGAACACCGCACTGCTGGTCACCGGGATCACCGCCGCCCAGCTCGTGGTGGGCGTGCTCGCCGCCTACGCCTTCGCCCGGTTCGCGTTCCCGCTGCGGGGGCCGCTGTTCGGCTTCGTGCTGATCCAGCTCATGATCTTCCCCGAGGTCCTGATGTCGGAGAACTACCGGACGATCGCCGCCCTCGGGCTGCTCGACACCCTCCCGGGGGTCGGACTGCCCTATGTGGCCAGCGCGTTCTGCGTGTTCTTCCTGCGGCAGGCCTTCCTCGGGGTGCCGGACGAGCTGGTGGAGGCGGCCCGGATCGAGGGGGTCTCGCGGATCGGCATCCTGTGGAAGGTGTTCGTGCCGGCGGCCCGGCCGAGCATCGTCGCGTACGCGCTGGTCTCGATCTCGACGCAGTGGAACAACTTCCTCTGGCCGCTGATCGTTGCGGTGTCGGACGAGACGCGCCCGGTGACGGTCGGCCTGGTCCGCTTCCTGGCCCCGGAGACGGGCATCGACGTGCCCAGGATGGCGGCCGGGACGGTGATCGTCACGGCGCCGCTGCTCGCGCTCTTCCTGATCGGGCAGCGGCAGTTCATCAACAGCTTCCTGCGCTCGGGGATCAAGTAGTGGCCCCGGGCCCCGTACCCGGAGCCCGACCGCGCCCCGGACCGGCTGCCGGGTCCGGCACCCGGCCGGGCCCGGGGCCGTACGCCCGCGGCCGGTGCTCAGAGGGCCCGGTGGCCGCCGAGCGTGCGGGTGATCCGGTCGGCGGCCTCGGTCAGCACCCCGCCCAGCTCGGTGATCTGCCGCACCGACTGGTCCCCCTTGAGCCCGGTGACGGACAGCGCGCCGAGGACCGTCCCGGTGTGGTCGAAGACGGGCGCGGCGACGCACAGCACGCCGTCGGAGTCCTCCTCGTCGTCCACGCCGTAGCCGCGCCCCCGGGTGAGGTCGAGCTCGGCCCGCAGCTCGGCCGCCGAGGTGATCGTCTTGCGGGTGCGCGGAGGCAGGCCCGTCTCCTCGGCGATCCGCTCGGTCACCGCGGCCGGCAGCAGGGAGAGGATCACCTTGCCGGCGGCGGAGGTGTGCGGCAGTTCGCGCACCCCGAGCGGGGTGTGGAAGCGCACGGTGCCCGCGGCGTCGACCCGGGCGATGAACATCGGGTAGCCGTCGTCGTTGATCGCGGCGCGCGCGGTCATCCCGGTCTGCCGGCTGAGCTCGTTCAGCACCGGCTTGACCACGTCCGCCAGCGGGTGCGCGGCCGACGCCCGGTCGCCGAGCCGCACCAGCGCCATGCCGAGCCGGTAGCGCGGGCCGGGCTGCACGTCGCGCAGGTAGCCGGCGTCGACCATGGTGCGGGCCAGCGAGTACGCGGTGGACTTGGAGGTGCCGAGGCCGCGGGTGAGCTCGGTCAGCGTGACGCCCTCGGCCGGTCCCTCGGCGACCAGGTCCACCAGGCGCAGCGCCCGGACCACGCTGCCCACCGCGTAGGTGCGCTTCTCGCCGCTCGCCGTGCCGTCCGCCATCGCCGTCCCCGTTCTGTGCTGTCTTGTGGAACCTGATTCTTCCCTGCCAAACATTCTAGGAGGGCCCGTGGACCTGCTGACCCTGGCGACCGAGCTCGCACGCGAGGGTGCCGCGTTCGTCCGGCGCCGCGCGGGCGGGGCCCGTGTGGTCGCGACCAAGTCCTCGGAGCTGGACGTGGTGACCGCCGTCGACCGCGGGGCCGAGGCGCTGATCCGCGACGCGCTGCTGGCCGCGCGGCCGCTCGACGGCTTCCTGGGCGAGGAGAGCGGCCACCGTCCCGGGAGCAGCGGACTGACCTGGATCGTCGACCCGCTCGACGGCACGGTCAACTTCCTGTACGGGTCCGCCCCGTGCGCGGTGAGCGTGGCGGTGGTGAGCGGCCCGCCGGACACCTGGACGGCCGGGGCGGGCGGGTGGACGGCCGAGGCCGGTGCGGTGGTGACCCTCCCCGGCGGGGAGGTGTTCGCCGCCGCCCGGGGGAGGGGCGCGACCCTGGACGGCCGGCCGCTGCGGGCGAGCGGCGAGACGGCGCTGTCGCGGGCGCTGGTCTCCACCGGCCTGGCGTACGACCGCGCGGCCCGCGCCGGGCAGCTCGCCGTGCTCGCCGAACTCGCCCCGGTGGTACGGGACATCCGGATGAGCGGCTCGGCCTGCGCGGACCTGTGCGCGGTCGCGGCGGGGCGGCTCGACGGCTACTACGAGCGCGGCCTCGGGCCGTGGGACCACGCGGCGGGCGCGCTGATCGCCCGGGAGGCGGGCGCCGTCGTGGCGGGGCCGGACGGCGGCCCGCCGGACGGGGAGCTGGTGCTGGCCGCCGCTCCGGGCATCGCCGCCGCGCTGCGCCGGGCGGTCGGGTGAGCCGGGCACGCCGGGCCGGCCCGGCGCCACGGCAGGGCCCTCGGCTACGGCAGGGTCCGGCGCCACGGCAGGGCCCTCGGCTACGGCAGGGTCAGCTGCACCTTCCCCCGGGGCCCGTCGCAGCCGCGCAGGACGGCCAGCGCCCGGCGGGCCTCGGCGAGCGGGAAGCGGTGGGTGATCACGAAGCCCGGTGCGACCTCGCCGGCGTTCAGCAGCCGCACCGTCTCCCGCCAGACCTCCGAGGTGTAGGCGAAGCTGCCGAGCACGGTGAGGTCCCCGTTGACCGTGTCGTCGATCGGCAGGGCGGCGGTGCGGCCGGCGCCCGCCAGCCCGAGCAGCAGGACCCGTCCGCCGCGCCCGGCCGCGCCGAGCGCGGTCCGCACCGCCTCCGGCGCGCCGGCCGCCTCGACCACGAGGTCGTGGCCGCCGCCCGCCTCCCGGGCGTCGAGGGTGAACCGGTCCGCACCGGCCGCCGCCGCGAGGCCCGCCTGCTTCGGGCGCCGGCCGAGCACGGTGACCTCGGCGGGCGACCAGAGCCGCAGCAGATGGGCGGCCAGCAGGCCGATCGTGCCGTCGCCGACGACCAGCGCGCGCCCGCCCGGCTCGGGTGCGGCCCGGCGCAGACCGCGCAGCACCACGGCCATCGGCTCGACCAGGGCTGCCTCGGCGAGGTCGACCCCGGGCGCCAGCCGGTGCACCAGCCGGGCGGGGACGGCCAGTTGGTCGGCCGCGGCGCCGGGGCGGGTGAAGCCGAGCTCGTCGTACGTCGCGCACAGGTTGGTCGCCCCGCGCGCGCAGGCGGCGCAGGCGCCGCAGGGGACGACGCCCTCGCCGACCACCGCGGTCCCGTCCGCCAGCACGCCGGACCACTCGTGGCCGAGCACCAGCGGGTAGCGGACGTAGGCGGGGTCGACGGCGCCGTCGATCAGCTCCAGGTCGGTGCCGCAGAGCCCGACCGCGCGGGGGCGGACCAGCAGGTCGCCGGCGCCCGGCGCGGGGGCGGGCTGCTCGGCGAGGGCGACGGAGCGGGGGCGGTCGACGCGGAGGGCTCGCACGGTCGGTCTCCTCTGTTCGGTGTTGGCGAACGATGGTCTGTCATTCGGCACATCATGCTTGATGATCGGTGAGCCGTACTGCTTGGCTCTCGATCGCCTCAGAAAACCAGGTTCTGCGACGCAGAACAGGGCATAGAAGATGACCTTGACGTGAAAGGAAGCGCATGAGGAGTACCGACATCGTCGCCGGACTCGGACTGAGTGCCGAACCCGTCCCGCCGCCCAGCGAACTCCGCTTCCCCGACGGCGCCCACTACCGGGTGGAGATCCCCAGCGTCGAGGGCCCGGACGTACTGCGGGCCACCCTCGCCGCGGCCGACGCCCTCGGCGTCACGGTCAACCGCGTCTCGCAGGGCAGCGGCGCGATGCTGCTCACCCGGGCCGAACTCGCCGAACTGGCCCGGATCGGCGCCGACCGGGGCCTGGAGGTCTCCCTGTTCGTCGGCCCGCGCGAGGGCTACGACACCGGCAACCACTCCCGCTCGGCGGACGGCGCCGCGCTCGCCGGCCAGCTGCGCGGCACCCGCCAGCTGCGCCACGCCGTCGAGGACGTGCTGCGCGCCGTCGAGCAGGGCATCCGGGGCTTCCTGGTCTCCGACCTCGGACTGCTGGAGGTGCTCGACGGCCTCCAGAGGACCGGGGAGATCCCGGCCTCGGTGGTCTGGAAGGCCTCCGTGCTGATCGCGCCGTCCAACCCCGTGGCGATCCGCCAGCTCGCCCGGCTCGGCGCCCACACCGTCAACGTGCCCTGCGACATCACCCTCGGGCAGCTGGCCGAACTGCGCGCGGCGACCACGCTGCCGATCGACCTCTACGTCGAGTCCCCCGACTGGCTCGCCGGGGTGGTGCGCGGGCACGAGGCCGCCGAACTGGTGCCGGTGGGCGCGCCGCTGTACGTCAAGTTCGGGCTGCGCAACGCGCGCAACCTCTACCCGGCCGGCGAGCACCTGGCGGCCGACGCCGCCGCCATCGCGGCGGCCAAGGTCCACCGGGCCGCCGTCGCCCGGGAGTGGATCGACCGCTCGGGCCTGCCCCTCGTCCAGTCCTCGCCCGGCGCCGAGGGTCTGGGGGTGCCCGAGCCGTGAGCGAGCACCGACGACCGGGCGCGGACCCGCGCACGCCGAGGAGCCGGGAGTGGTTCGCGGGCGAGGACGAGGTCGCCGTCCTGCACCGCGTCGCGATGCGCTCGACCGGCGTCGCGATGGACGCCGACGACCACCGCCCGGTGATCGGCATCGCCGACTCCGCGAGCGACCTCAACCCCTGCAACCTGCCGCTGGCCGCACTGGTCGACGCCGTCCGCCGGGGCATCACCGCCGCGGGCGGCATCGCGGTGCGCTTCCCCGTCATGTCGCTGGGCGAGGACCTGATGAAGCCCACCGCGATGCTCTACCGCAACCTCCTCGCCATGGAGGTCGAGGAAACCCTGCGGGCCAACCCGCTCGACGGCGTCGTCCTGCTCGCCAACTGCGACAAGACCGTCCCCGGCGCCCTGATGGGCGCCGCCAGTGCCGACCTGCCGGCCGTCCTGGTCACCGGCGGCGCCCGCCCGGCGGCCGTGTACCGCGGCCGCCGGCTCGGCACCGGCACCGACCTGTGGCGGCTCTGGGAGGACCACCGCGCCGGGCGGCTCGACGACGCCGGCTGGGCGGAGGTGGAACGCTGCCTCTCCTGCGGCCTGGGCGCCTGCAACACCATGGGCACCGCCTCCACCATGGCGGTCCTCGCCGAGACGCTCGGCATGGCCCTGCCCGGCTCGGCGACCGTCCCGGCCGGCGACCCGGCCGCGGCGGTCCTGGCCGAACGGGCCGGCCGACGGGCCGTCGAACTCGTCCGCGAGGGCCTGACCCCGTCGGCGGTCCTCACCCCGGCGGCGTTCCGCAACGCCATCGCGATGCTGAACGCCGTCGGCGGCTCCACCAACGCGATCATCCACCTGGCGGCGATCGCCGGACGGCTGGCCCTGGACCTCGCGCCGGAGGACTTCGTCCGCCCGGACGTGCCGGTGCTCGCCGACGTCGAGCCGTCCGGCGCCGGCCTCGTCCAGGACCTGCACGCGGCCGGCGGCGTCCCGGCCCTGGTCCGCGAACTCGGCCCGCTGCTCGACCAGGGCGCGCCGACCGTGGCCGGCGGCTCCCTCGGCGAGGCCGCCGCCGACGCGCCCCGGCCCTCCGGGGTCCTGCGGCCGCTCACCGATCCGCTGCGCCGCGGCGGCGCCTTCGCGGTCGTCCGGGGCTCCCTGGCCCCGGACGGCGCGGTGATCAAGGTCTCGGCCGCCGGACCCGAACTGCTCGTCCACCGCGGTCCGGCGCTGGTCTTCACCTCCTACCAGGACATGCGGGCGCGGATCGACGACCCGGGCCTCGACGTCACCGCCGCGACGGTCCTGGTGCTCACGGGCTGCGGACCGGTCGGCGTGCCCGGCATGCCCGAGTGGGGCATGGTCCCGGTCCCCGCCAAGCTGGCGGCGCAGGGGGTGCGCGACATGGTCCGGGTCACCGACGGGCGGATGAGCGGCACCGGCTTCGGCACCGTCTTCCTGCACGCCGCCCCCGAGTCCGCCGTCGGCGGGCCGCTGGCCCTCGTCCGCACCGGCGACACCGTCGTGGTCGACGTCCCGGCCGGGCGGCTCGACCTGGACGTCCCGGCGCGGGAGCTGGCCCGCCGCCGCGCCGCCTGGTCGCCGCCGCCCTCCCCGCACCTGCGCGGCTGGCCCGCCCTGTACCGGCGGCACGTCACCCAGGCCCCGCAGGGCTGCGACCTGGACTTCCTGCGGGCGCCCACCGAGCGGCACCTGGGGATGGTGCCGCCCGTGATCGGCCGCTCATGAACCGCCCCCTTCGACCCACCACACCGGGAGGACCCACCGTGCGCGTCATGGCCTACAACATCCTGGACGGCGGGCAGCGGCGCACCGAGGCACTGCTCTCGGTGATCCGCGAGCAGCGCCCCGACGTGCTCGGCCTGTGCGAGTGCGCGGGCTTCGACACGGACGGGACGTTCGGGCACTTCGCCCGGGCCCTCGGCCTGACCGGCGTCCTCAACCGGGCCCCCAGCGGCAACCACGTGGCGCTGCTCCACCGGCCGGGCCTGGAGGTGGTCCGGACCGGCACCCAGTCGGCCGGGATGTACAACGGCATGGTGGAGGTGGTGCTGCGCACGGGCCTCGGCGAGGTCGCCTTCGTGATGACCCACCTCCACCCGTTCTCGCCCGTTTTCCGGCTGGCGGAGGCGGAGACCGTCGCCGGCGCCGCGTCGTTCACCCCGCACTCGGTGGTGATGGGCGACCTGAACAGTCTCTCCGCGGCCGAACTCCCCGGCACGCACGAGGCGCTGGCCAGGACGTTCCGGCTGCGGACCACCACCGCCGACGGCCGGGTGGACACCGGGCCCGCCGAACTGCTGGCCGCCCGGGGCTGGACGGACCTCGAATCCGGCGCCCCGCGGCCGACCTATCCCAGCCGCCTGCCGAGCGCCGAGGAGGCCCCCGGCGGCTCCGCCCGGCTGGACTACCTGCTCGCCACACCCGAACTCGCCGCCCGGTGCCGGGAGTTCACGGTGGTCGACGACGAGCGCGCGCACCTGGCATCCGACCACCTTCCGGTCGTCGCGGAGTTCGACCTCGGCTGAGCCGCCGCGCCGCCGCACCACCGGCCGGGGGCGGGCGCGCCCGGCGTCACAGCAGGGTGAGGACGTCCTGGTGCAGCTCGTCGAGGACGAAGCCGTTGTCCCACCGGACCCGCACCGTCACCCGCCGGCCCCGCCCCCGGTACGCGGCCCACTGCGGCTCCAGCTCGGCGACCTCCGCCTCCAGCCGTTCACGGCTCGCCACCGGCATGGTGTGCCCGTAGTCGTCGAGCAGCGCCTTCAGCCGCTGGTACTCGCGGACCTCGTCGCTCTCCGGGAGTTCCCCGTGGACCCGCTCGACGGTGCCCTCGATCCCGGCTCCCAGCGCGAGGAACCCGACGACGGCCGCCGGCTCCCCGGCGAGCGCCTCACCGATCCCGAGGTCCTCGGCGAGCCTGACGCGGCGGCCTTCCTCCAGGGTCATCCGTTCACTGCCTCTCCGTCGATCATCACCGGACGTCACCGTACCCGGCTCCCGGCGACGGGTCGCCCCCGACGGGCGGCACGCGACCGGCCGGGCGGCGCGCGCCGGTCCGCCGGCCGCCGGTCACTCCCCCCAGGGGCAGGAGGCCGCGGCGCGCTCCAGCCCGGTCACCCCGTCGGCCCGGCGCTCCCGCAGCAGTTCGCCGCCGAGGGAGTACCGCACCGAGGCGGCGTCCGACCGGGCGGCCCGCTCCACGATCGCGTCGACGAGGGCGCGGACCATGGACAGCCGGGGATGGGCGGCGTGGATCCGCTTCTCCCAGGGGGCGAAGATCGCGGCGTTGCGCCCGAAGTCGGCGCCCACACCCTCACGGGTGAGGTGGCACAGCAGGCCGCGGCGCTCGGCGATGCCGGGGGAGGTGTGCAGGGCGATCGCCTCCCAGACCCGGTCGACGTCCCCCTCGGGAACGTCGTGCCGGCGCAGCAGTTCCGCCGCCAGGTCCGCGCCCTCCACCTCGAAGCGGGCCGCGCCCGGCGCCAGGTCACCCGCGCCCAGATCGTGCAGCACGGTGGCGGCGAACAGCAGGTCGCGGTCGTACGCCGCGTCCTCCAGGCACCCCTCGTGGGCGGCGAGGATCTCGGCGAAGAGGAAGCTGCGCACGCTGTGATTGGCCACCGGGGGAGCCTCGGAGGCCCGCACGGTGGCGAGGACGGCTTCGGCCAGGGGGCCGGTCGGCAGGTCGAGTGAGATGTCCATGGGCGCAGGCTACGAACCCGCCGCCGACCCCCGACAGTGGCACGCGGGACGGGTGCCGCTAGGATCGTGCCATGTCGGCCACAGCAGGGCACCGGGTCGCGGTGCTGGCGCTCCCGGGGGTGCTCCCGCTCGACCTGGGCATACCGGCGCAGGTCTTCGGCAGTGACCCGCACTACCGGGTCACCGTCTGCGTCGACCCGGCGGCCGGGCCGGTCAGCAGCGGCGGGTTCACCGTCACCGCACCCGCCGGGCTGGAGGCGCTGCGGGACGCCGACACCGTCGTCGTCCCCGGCTACGTGGAGCCGCAGGCCCCGCCTCCCGCCACGGTGCTGTCGGGGATCCGCTCGGCGCACGCCCGCGGAGCGCGGCTGGTGTCGATCTGCACCGGGGCGTTCACACTGGCCGCCGCCGGGCTGCTGGACGGCCGGCCCGCGACGACCCACTGGCGGGACGCCGCCGAACTGCAGCGCCGCTACCCCCGGATCGACGTCCGTCCCAACCGGCTCTTCGTCGACGACGGCGACATCCTCACCTCGGCGGGCGTGACCGCCGGCATCGACCTGTGCCTGCACGTCATCCGCCGCGACCACGGCGCCGCCGCCGCCAACGACCGCGCCCGGGCACTCGTCGCCCCGCCCCAACGGCCCGGCGACCAGGCGCAGTTCATCGAGCGCTTCCGGCCCGCCGACCGTGGCGACGAGCTCGCCCCGGTCCGCGCCTGGATGCTCGACAACCTCGCGGCGCGCCACAGCGTGGACGAGCTGGCCCGCCGCGCCCACATGTCGCGGCGCACCTTCATCCGGCGCTTCCAGCAGGAGACGGACACCTCGCCGATGGCCTGGCTGACCGCCGCCCGCATCGACTGGGCCCGCGAACTCCTGGAGACGACCGCGGCCCCGGTCGAACAGGTCGCCCGGCTCAGCGGCCTGGGCAGCCCCGCGGCCTTCCGCGCGGCCTTCCACCGCCACGTCGGCACCTCCCCGGCGGACTACCGGACCACCTTCCGCCGCTGACGCCGCCGCTCCCGCGCCATCCGTCCGTACCGGAACTCGGCCATGATCGGAACGGCTGGTACTCGACTGTGCGCGGGCCTCGCCGTACCCCTACCGTCACTGGTCTGAACCACTCCGGCGGAAGGGCCCCAATGACGAACGTACTCAGACGAGTTGGCGCGACCATCGGCGCCGCGGCGGCGGCACTGGCGCTGTGCGCAGGACCTGCGGCCGCGGTCGGGCAGCCCGCGGCGACCACGGCACCCGCGGTGTCCGGCAGCACCCTCGCGGCGAGCCCGGCGGCGAGCGTGTCGGCCGGCACGTTCGCCCGGACCTTCACACTCGTGAGCAACAGCCCCGACGCCGCCGGCAAGTGCCTGGACGTCTGGGACTGGGGCAACGGGCCGTGGATCCAGATGTGGGGCTGTCACGGCGGCAGCAACCAGTCCTGGAACGTCTCGTTCAACAGCGTCAGCAACGGCTACCAGATCCAGAGCAACGCCAGCGGCAAGTGCATCGACGGCTGGCGCGGCCGGGGGCAGCAGGTCGTCCAGCTCCCGTGCGACAACAGCAAGACGCAGACCTGGATCCTGTCCACGACGGGTGGCCCCTGGCACCTCATCAACGCCCAGTTCCCCGGCTCCTACCCCCTGCCCATGGTCACCGGCCAGTGCCTGGACATCTACGACTGGGGCCGCGGCGACGCGGTCCAGCTGTGGGACTGCGCGAGCAGGAGCAACCAGGAGTGGTGGTACAACTGATCCACCCCGGCCCCGCACACAGCTGCGCCGCGGTCCGTCCCCTCGACGGACCGCGGCGCGGCGGTTTCAGCGGGCGTCAGCGCCTGCCGGTCACACGGCCTGCCAGAGCGCCGGGACGTTCGGCGGCTCCCAGCCGACGTAGGCGGTGTGGCCCTGGAGGCAGCGGTAGCTGACCCCGTTGTAGGTCACGATGTCGCCGGCCTTGTAGGTGGTTCCGGCGGCCCAGGTGCCACCGCCGGGGTTGGGCGTGCCGTCACCGACCGTCAGGTTGAACTGGCTGGTGTGGACGGTGGCACCGGCGGTGCCGGTGACGGTGATCTGGTAGGTGCCGGCCGTGGCGCTCGACGAGGCCGACAGCGTCAGGGTGGCGGAGGCACCGGACTGGACCGACGACGGGCTGAAGGCCGCGGTGACGCCGGCCGGGAGGCCGGAGGCGGTCAGGGCGACGGTCTGCGCGTTGCCCGAGGTGACGGCGGTGTTGACGGTCGCCGTGGTCGAGGCGCCGGGCTTGACCGAGGCGGACGACGGGTTCAGCGCGAGCGAGAAGTCGTCGCCGCCGTTGTTGGTGCAGGTCGGGTCGCCGGTCTGGGCGGGGACGCTGACGGCGTCCCAGGCGGCCTTGGTGCGGTTGAACAGGTTGCAGGTGGAGTCGAGCTGCTTGGCGGCGGTCAGGGTGGTGGTGCGGTAGCGCTTGAGGGTCATGCCGCTGGTCTTGAGCAGCATGCCGCCGTAGAAGATCCGGCCGGCGTCCTTGATGCCGACGCCGGTGACGGTGGAGTTGTTGCAGGTGGGGCTGGTGGGCTTGCCGCCGCCGGGGTTGGAGCCCTCGGCGATCAGGTAGAACCAGTGGTTCAGCGGGCCGGCGGCCGCGTGCACCTCGGTGTTGGGGATCGAGGCCGAGTAGCAGTTGGGGTTGTTGCTGACGAGCGAGGGGTTGTACATGTTGCGGATCGGGCCGCTGCCGACGAGGTTGATCATCTCGCCGACGAGGTAGTCCGGGCTGTCGTACGGGGCGGGCTGGTTGGCGTAGGCCTCGGTCAGCGCGCCGAAGATGTCGCCGGTGCCCTCGCCCAGGCCGGCCTCGTTGTTGGCGCCGCCGGGGGTGAACTGGTCGATGCCGTGGCCGAACTCGTGGCCGACGACGTCGATCGAGGAGATCCACTCGTTGGCGTTGCTGTGGCCGATGGAGATGGACGAGCCGTCCCAGTAGGCGTTGACGTCGTTGAGGCCGACCTTGATCGGCCAGCTGCCGCCGTTGCCGTTGTGCCCGTTGCGACCGAGCCAGTCGCGGAGCATGTCCCATTCCTTCTGGGCCGCGAACATGGCGTCGCCGCAGCCGGTCTCCTTGCTGGTGGGGCTGCCGGTGCCCCAGGAGTCGGAGGACTTGGTGAAGACCTGGCCGGTGGCGTTGTCGGCGCAGCTCAGGCCGGGGCGGCTGGGGTCGCGCAGCGAGTAGGAGCTGCCGGAACCCGTGGTGTTGATGGTCGGGTTCGGGCCGTTCCACTTGGAGTTGAGCGTTCCGGCGCGCGCGTCGTCGTAGCTGTCGACGACCTCGCCCGAGGTGGCGTCGACGAAGACGTGCAGGGTGCTCGGGGCGCTGCCGTTGCTGCCGGTGAGCACGGTCTCCCAGGCGAGCCGGCCGTTGTCGCCGTCCTTGACGCGCACGACGAGGCGGCGCGACTCGACGGAGTCGACCCGGGCCAGCTTGGTGCGGGCGGTCTTCTCGGCCTTCTGGGCGCTGATCCTGGCGCTGGTGGCGCCCCCGATCCGGCCGGTGGAGGCGGACTGGGCGCCGCGGACCTTGCCCTGGCCGTCGGCGAGCACGACGGCGTCGCCGCCGACGACGGGCAGGCCCTTGTAGGTGCGCTCGTAGGAGACCGAGTAGAGGCCGCCGACCCAGGGGGTGACGGACTGGCGCTCGTAGGTCTCGTCCGGGCCCTTGGCCAGGGCGTCCAGGCCCGCCGAGGCCGCCAGGTCGGCGGCGTTGACGGCGGCGGCCAGCGCGCTGGGCGGCGCGGGGGTGGCCGCGGCGGTGGCCGGGCCCGCGGTGGCGGCCATCGTGCCGGCCAGCACGGTCAGGGTGGTCGCGGCGGTCAGCAACCGGCCCGCGGTGGCACTGCGTTTCATCGAGGCTCCTAGCAACGTGGGGGTCCTCGACCGCGGAAGGCATGGCTGATGGCGCACCGCAGGGCCGTGTTTCGGGGACGGCCGTGCGGGCCGTCCGCGCTCGGGTGCTCGAACCCTCACACGACGTCATGCTCCGGTCAATGAGTGCCGCAAGGGGTGACCGGGGTTGGCAAGTTCCGTCAAGAATCGCGGGAACGGATCCCTCCGGGCCGATCCCGCCGCTTCATGATCACGAGCAAATGAATCCTGGTCGAACAATCGCGTCGGCCGGTGATCATTTGACGCCGTTTGGTCAATTTTGATCGTTCCGGCCCCTCCTAAGCTCCGAGCGCACCGTCGAGTGACGGTAAGTCAAGGAGTCGATATGAAGAGGGACATACCCGCACGGCCCGGGCGCCGCGCGCCCGTGGGCATGCGGGCGCTGAGCGGGACGCTCGCGCTCGCCGTGGCCGTGTCGCTGCTGGCCGGGTCCGAGGCGGCGCTCGCCGCCTCGCCGACCGCCGCCCCGGCCGGCCAGGGGACGGACCGGTGGGCCGGCTCCGCCGCGGACGTTCCGTCGGCGCGGATCGCCGCCCGGCTCTCCGGACAGCGGGTGGAGGCGCTCTCCGAGCGCACCGAGACGTCGACGACCTGGGTCAACAAGGACGGTTCGCTTACCACGGAGCTGTTCGCCGGCCCGGTCCGCTTCCAGCGCGACGGCCAGTGGGTGGACGTCGACCTCGGCCTGCAGGCCGCCGCCGACGGGTCGGTGGCGCCCAAGGCCCACCCGAACGCGCTGCGGCTCGCCGGTGCCGGCGGCACCCGCGCGAAGTCCCTGGCCGAGGCGCAGGGCGCGGCCGAGCAGGCCCGCACCCTGGTGACCCTCGGTCAGGGCGACGAGCAGGTCGAACTCCAGTGGAAGGGCGGCCTGCCCAAGCCCGTCCTGGACGGCACCAGGGCCACCTACCGGGACGCCATCGCCGACGGCGCGGCCGACCTGGTCGTCGAGGCCACCCGCACCGGCTTCGAGCAGTACACGGTACTGAAGCAGCGCCCGACCGCCGCGGGCTTCTCGTACACGATGCCGCTGCGCGCCGACGGCCTGAAGGCCGAGGCCCAGCCGGACGGCAGCGTGCTGTTCACCGACAAGAAGTCCGGTGAGAAGAAGGCGGTGCTGCCGGCCCCGGTGATGTGGGACGCCACCACCGTCCCCGGGTCCAGCGAGCACCCGCGCCAGGCCAAGGTCGACCTGAAGGTCGTCCAGCACGGCAACGGCATCGACCTCGTCTTCACCCCGGACGCCGCCTTCCTGGCCGACCCGAACACCCGCTACCCGGTCACGGTCGACCCGTCCACCACGGCGCTCGGCAACGCCTTCGACACCCGGGTGCAGCAGGGCGAGACGGTCGACTGGTCGGCCGACACCGAGATCTACTGGGGCAACTCCGGCACCAAGAACGCCGACGGCTCCTCCCGCCAGGCCCGCTCCTTCATCAACTGGAACACCGCGCCGATCGCGGACGCGCTGATCACCAACGCCTCCCTGTCGCTGTACAACTTCCACTCCGGCAACAGCGACTGCCTGCCCTACGCGTGGGACATCTGGGACACCGGCCTCGCCTCCACCGCCTCGCGGTGGACCGCCCAGCCGTCCTGGAACTCCAAGAAGGCCACCGGCACCGAGACCAAGGGCCGGGACGCCTGCGGCGGCGACGGCTGGATCACCGCCGACGTCACCAACCTGGTGCAGACCTGGACCTCGGCGAAGAACGCCACCTCGGGCATGGGCCTGCGCGCCCCCGACGAGACCAACACCAAGTACTGGAAGGAGGTGAACTCCGCCAACGCCGCGAGCAACGTGCCGAAGCTGACGGTGACGTACAACTACCGCCCGCGCACCGGCACCGACCAGCAGGCCGGCTCCCCGTTCTACAAGGACACCGCCGGCACCTGGTGGGTCAACTCGGCCACCCCGACCCTGCGCGACACCTTCGTCGACCCCAACAACGACAAGGTCGACGGCACCTTCCAGATCTTCGACGCCGCCACCGACACCCAGGTGGGCAACGTCCTGGTCTCCCCGTACGTGCCCAGCGGCGCCCCGGCCTCCGTCACGGTCCCGGCCGGCGTGCTGACCAACGGCAAGACCTACAAGTTCCGCACCTCGCCGTACGACGGCCTGCACTACAACAACAACTGGTCGGCCTGGGCCACCTTCACGGTCGACACCTCCGCCCCGTCGGCGCCCGCCGCGCTCTCCTCGGCCGACTACCCGTCGGGCCAGTGGGTCAAGGGCGCCGGCCGGCCCGGCACCTTCACCGCGACCCCGCCCGCGGGCGACCAGAACGCCCTGGAGTGGTCGCTCGACGGCGCGACCTGGACCAAGGTCGCGACCAACGGCTCCGCCGCGCCGGTCAACTTCACCGTGACCCCGGCCAAGGCCGGCACCAACACCCTCCAGGTGCGGGCGGTGGACCGGGCGGAGAACAAGTCCGAGGCCCTGTCCTACACCTTCCAGGTCGGCGCCGGCGGCGTCACCGCGCCGAACGACGGCACCCGCACCGCCGCGCGCCTGCCGCTGGCCGCCGAGGCCGACGCCGCCAAGTACGACAAGGTGTCCTTCTCCTGGCGGCGCTCCGACGCCGACGCCTGGACCCCGGTCCCGGCCGGCGACGTCACCGCCGGCGGCACCGCGCTCACCGCCTGGCCGGTGGCCCTCACTGCGGGCAAGAGCCCCGCGCTGACCTGGAACGCCACCTCCACCGTGACCCCGGACGGAACCGTCCAGCTGCGCGCCGACTTCACCGGTCCCGCCTCCGCGGCCGTCTCCTCGGAGCCGGTCCGGGTCGTGGTCGACCGCAAGGCCGACGACGCCGCGACGGAGAACGTCGGCCCGGGCGCGCTGAACCTGCTCACCGGCGACCTCCGGGTCCCGGCCACCGACGTGTCGCTGTTCGGCATGACGGTCGGCCGCACCCACTCCTCGCGCGACCCGCGGGCCGCCGCCGGCCAGGAGGGCCAGGCGGCGATCTTCGGCCCCAACTGGGTGTCCAGCGTGTCCTCGAACCTCTCCTCCTCGGAGTACACCGAGATCCGCAGGACCTCCAACACCTCGCTCAGCGTGATGGCGGCCGACGGCTCGGCCGTCTCCTTCACCTCGAACGCGGCGGGCAACGGCTGGGCGCCCGAGCCGGGCAGCGAGGACCTCACCCTGGCCGGCTCCTTCGCCGGCGGCTTCACCCTGTCCGGCGCCGAGGGCACCGTCACCGCGTTCGGCAAGGCCGACCCGGCCGCCGCCACCTGGACCGTCACCTCCACCCTGCTGGACGGGCGCGCCAACACCACCACCACGGTCGTCTCCGAGGCCACCGTGGTCGGCGGCAAGACCCTGACCCGGCCGAAGCTCGTCATCGCGCCGACCTCCGCGGTCACCCCGGCCGTCTGCGCCGCGAACCCGACCGCCAAGGGCTGCCGCGTCCTGCAGTTCGTCTACGCCGCCACCACCACCGCCACGGGTGTCAACGGCGCGAGCGAGTTCGGTGACGTCGCCGGGCAGGTCAGCGCCATCAAGCTGTGGAGCACCGCCCCCGGGGCCGCCGCCGCCACCGCCACCGACGTCGCGGTCTACCGCTACGACTCCGCCGGCCGGCTGCGCCAGACCTGGGACCCGCGGCTCGGCCAGAGCAGCCAGAACCAGTACACCTACTACACCCAGGGCGCCGACGACGGCCTGCTCGCCTCCGTCCAGCTGAGCGGCACCCGCGCCACCTCGCTGGCGTACGGCACCGTCGCCTCCAACCCGGCCGCCGGCCCCGGCATGCTGACGAAGGCCTGGCACGACACGCTCGCCCCCGGCACCACCGGCACCGTGAACGGCACCGCCACCACCACCGTCGTCTACGGCGTCCCGCTCACCGGCGCCAAGGCGCCCGAGGACCTCGGCGCCTCCGCCGCCGCCGCGTGGGGCCAGCGGGACCTGCCGACCGACGCCACCGCGGTGTTCCCGGCCGACCAGGTCCCGGCCTCCAACAACGGCGCCGACCTGGGCGCCGGTGACTACACCAGGGCGACCGTCGGCTACCTGAACGCCTCCGGCCGCCAGGTCAACCAGCTCACCCCGGGCCACCACGTCACCACCACCGAGCACGACAAGCAGGGCCACCAGGTCCGCAGCCTGACCGCGGCCAACCGCGAGCTCGCCCTCGGCGGCACCCCCGCGGCCAAGGCCCGGCTCGCCGACCTCGGCATCGACACCCTGCCGTCCGCCGAGCGCGCCCAGCTGCTGTCGAGCAGCAGCGTCTACAGCGCGGACGGGCAGCAGGAGACGGAGGTCGACAACCCGCTGCACCGCATCACCCTCGCCGCCGACGCGGTCTCCGGCGGCACGGTCCTGGCCAAGGCCGGCACCCAGCTGCCCGCCCGTCAGCACACCGTGAAGACCTACGACGAGGGCCGGCCGACCGACGGCACCGCCAAGATCAAGAACCAGGTCACCCTCACCACCACCGGCGCCCGCCTGCGCGCCTGGCCCGACCTGCTCACCGAGGCCCGCCAGGACCGCAGCACCTACAACTGGGCGCTGGGCGTGCCCACCGCGCAGACCAAGGACAGCGGCGGCCTCGCCCTGACCACCACCACCGGCTACGACGCCCAGGGCCGGATGGTCTCCACCCAGCAGCCGGCCTCCACCGGCGCCGACGCGGGCACCGCCTGGACCAGCTACTACACCGCCGACGGCACCGGCGTCTGCGCCAACCGCCCCGAGTGGGCCGACCTCGTCTGCCAGACCGGGCCCGCCGCGGCCGTCACCGGCGGCGGCTCCAACCCCGCGCAGCTGCCCGTCCGGACCACCCAGTACGGGCAGTTCGGTCAGGCCACCCGGACCACCGAGACCGCCAACGGCGTCACCCGGACCACCGTGACCGACACCGACGCGGCCGGCCGTCCGACCACCGTCACCGTCGCCGACGGCCTCGGCACCGCCGTCCCGGCCACCACCACGACCTACCACCCGGGCACCGGCGCCGTCACCCAGCAGACCTCCGCCACCGGCGGCACGATCACCAAGGGCTACGACGAGCTGGGCCGGCTGATCTCCTACACCGACGCGGACGGCGCCGTCACCACCACGGAGTACGACGCCCTCAACCGTCCCACCAAGGTCACCGACACCGCCCCGTCCACCACCACCTACACCTACGACACCGCCGTCGACCCGCGCGGCCTGGCCACCTCGGTGACGGACTCCGTCGCCGGCACCTTCACCGCCCGCTACGACGCGGACGGCACGCCGCTCACCCAGGGCCTGCCCGGCGGTTACACCCAGACCGATACCAAGGACCCGGCCGGCACCACCGTCAGCCGCGTCTACACCCGTGACGGCGACGGCGCCGTCCTGGTCTCCGACGGCATCACCGAGACCGTCCACGGCCAGCGGGCCACCCACACCGGCACCCCCGGCGTCACCGCGGCCCAGACCTACAGCTACGACCGGGCCGGCCGGCTCGTCCAGGTCCAGGACACCTCGACCGACGCCGTCTGCACCACCCGCACCTACACCTTCGACCGCAACACCAACCGCACCGGCCTGGCCACCGCCGACGCCGCCCGCGGCCAGACCTGCACCACCACCGGAGGCAGCAGCCAGACCAGCGGCTACGACACCGCCGACCGCCTGGTCAACCCCGGTTACACCTACGACGCGTTCGGCCGCACCACCGCGCTGCCCGGCAGCACCGTCGCGTACTTCACCACCGACCTGGTGCAGCAGCAGACCAGCGGCAACAACCGGCAGACCTGGACCCTCGACTCGGCCCAGCGCTTCCGCGCCTGGACCACCGAGGCCAACAACGCCGGCACCTGGACCCAGACCGGCACCAGGACCAACCACTACGGCTCCGACACCGACACCCCCCGCTGGACCACCGAGGACACCGCGGGCAACCTGACCCGCAACGTCACCGGCCCCACCGGCACCCTGGCCGCCACCACCACCAGGACCGGCGGCGGCGTGCTGCAACTCGCCAACCTGCACGGCGACATCACCCTGCGCCTGCCGCTGGACACCGCCGTCGCGCCGACCGTGCTCGACTACGACGAGTACGGCCAGCCGCGGGCCGGCCAGCCCGGCGCCCGCTACGCCTGGCTCGGCGACAAGCAGCGCTCCGACGAGACCCCCGGCGCGCTCACCCTGATGGGCGTGCGCCTCTACAACCCGGCCACCGGCCGCTTCCTGTCCCCGGACCCGGTCCAGGGCGCGAGCGCCAACGCCTACGACTACTGCAACGCCGACCCGGTCAACTGCACCGACCTCAACGGCCGGATGCCCGGCTGGCTGAAGGCCGCGCTCAAGGCCGCCGTCTCCCGCGCCGTCCAGCTGGCCGTGACCGCGGCCGTGGCCGCCTGGGTCCCGTTCCTCGCGCCGTGGGCGCTGCACATCGGCAACTGCGCCGGCGGCGCCTGCGCCGGCGTGCTGTTCGGCAGCGGCAACTGGAAGCAGCGCATCGTCTGGGCCGTGGCCGGCTGCCTGGCCGGCTTCGTCTTCGACCGCGGCGTCTCCCAGAAGATCATCGACAAGGTGATCGGCGTGGTCCGGAGGTTCGTGTGACACCCGGGCAGGAACCGCCGGCGCGGGGCGCGAGCCCGCTGCGCCTCGCCGCGGCGAACGGGGCCTGGCTCGCCCCGTCGTTCCTCGCCGCGTTCCTGCTCGCCGACCGGCTGACCGCCGACGCCACCGCCCGCACCTGGTGCACCCTGCTGCTCGCACCGGTGATCGGCCTGGCCCTGCGCGCCGCGACGAAGCTCGCGGGCCGCCTGCGGCACCGGCGGACCCAGCGCCACTAGCCCGACCCGCACACCGCGCGGGCCGGCCCACCGCACCAGGGTGGGCCGGCCCGCGCCGTGGTGAGCGATTCCGGTGCCGTCCCGCGGGGAACCGGGCACCCCGCCGCGCCGTCCCCTGTACGAGGGAAGCCCGACCACCGGGAACGGCGCCCCAACTCCGACTGAACAACCACCATCTGCGCGGTTGACGGACGGGTGGGGCGGGAAGAGGCGGGGGCGGGACGAAGGACCGGGGCGCGGAACTGGGGGTCGTGTGACGAAGCGTGCAGCCCATGCGATACGGAGCGGTGCCGTCGCACTGGCCGTCTGGTGGCTGTGGATGCCACTGGTCGCGCTGCTGGTGTGGCTGGTCAAGCACTTCGCCTTCGGCGGCTTCGGACAACAGGACCAGAGCTATGTACTGCTGATCGAGCGGGAGTTCTTCCCGAACGGCGGCCCGCTGGACGCCGCGCCGCTGTTCTGGTTCTGGATCGCCGTGGGCCTGTGCGGCACGGTGTGGGCGGTCGTGCACATCGCGGAGGAGGCCGGGGCGGCCCTCCACGGCCGGCGGACGCGCCTGGCGGTGGCGGTCGTGGTGCTGGCGGTGGCCGGCTCGCTGGTGCGCGCCGGCACCGGACTGTGGGACGACGACAAGGACGCGGGCCGCTTCTACGCGGCGGCGACCGTGCTCGACGTCCCGGCCTCCGGCGCGGGCACCCCGCGCTCGGTGCTGCCGGTCACCGAGCACACCCGCCCGGGCGACGGCACCCGCTGCGACCTGCTCGGCACCGCGGACGTGCCCGCCTGCGTGAAGACCGCGCCGATGCCGGACTTCGACTTCGAGGCGCGCACCGCCTCCTACGCGGCGGCGACCAAGGCGCTCACCGACAGCGCCGGCCTGACCTCCGGGATCAACCTGCTGGGACACAGCCTGCACTACCTGCCCGACGGCTCGGCGGGCGGCGGCGTGTGGACGGCGGTCCTGGACGGCTCCGGCGAGCAGCCGATGGAGGGCGTCGCCGTCTGGGACGGCCGCTCGAACTCCGTCGTCAGCTGCGCCTTCCGCGGCGACCACGCCTTCGGCCGGGCCTTCGGCGGGACGGGCGCCGTCAGTCTGCGCAACCTGCTCGCCGAGCGCTTCCCGGACCTGGTCTACAGCGACCAGGACATCTGGGGCTACTGCGACGGCACCGACCCCCGCACCGCCCGGCCGGTGGTGGTGATCTCGGTGGCCCGGCAGACCGGCTTCCGGCAGCGCACGGTGCTGGAGCCGGCCGGTGTGCTGGTGCTGCGCGGCTCGTCGGACGGCCGCCCGGACGTCACCTACCGGGCGGAGGTGGCCCCGGGCGAACTGCCGGGAGCGGTGTACCCGGCCTCGGTGGTCCGCTCGCAGATCCACGAGGTGCAGTGGCTCGGCGGGCGCGGCGCCAAGGACGACCGGGGCTTCGGCTACGACCACACCTCGGCGGCCACCAACGCCACCAACCCGGGCGAGTTCCTGCTGCGCTCCAAGGCCGACGGCCACCTGTACTACGTGACCCCGCTGGTGCCCCGCGAGAGCTCCTCGCAACTGGTGGTGGCCTTCGCGGTGCTGCAGGCCGACCGGGTCGGCGGGGGCCTGGGCGACCTGCACGTGTACGTGCGCGGGGACGACGAGCCGCCGGTGAACCTGGACGTGCTGGCCGGCCGGATGGTGACGTACATGGCGCAGCAGACGTCGATCACCATCAGCGCCGGGAAGGACGGGGCGCTGCAGGAGATCATCCCGTTCGGCCGGGACAAGTGGCGCGGCTTCGTGGACTTCAACGGGCAGACCCAGGACTACATCGACCTGTCGGGCGACGCCGGGGTGACGCCCAACCTGGTGTCGCTGAACGGCAGCATCACCCCGCCGGGCGGCCAGCCGTCCGCGTCCCCGAGCCCCTCCGCGAGCCCGTCCGCCACTCCGGCTCCGTCCGCGTCCTCGTCCTCGTCCGCGACCGCGCCCCCGGCCGTACCGGCGGGCGAATGCGGCGGTGACCCGGCGAAGTTGACGACCGGACAGCTCGCCGCCTGCGTCGCGGACCTGTCCAGGGCGCTGCAGGGGCGGGTCCAGGACCAGGCTTCGCCCCGGCCCTGACTCCGCCCGGACCTCGTTGTCGGTGCCCGGGTCTAGGCTGCGGCCGTATCGACGATCCGGGAGGTATGCGTCCGATGGCGACCTACGTACTGATCCACGCGGCGGCGGTCGACTCCTGGTACTGGGGGCCGCTCTCCGCCGAACTGCGCGCCCGGGGCCACCAGGTGGTGGCCCCGGACCTGCCGTGCGAGGACGAGTCGGCCGGGCTCCAGGAGTACGCGGACACCGTCGTCGAGGCGATCGGCGACCGCACCGGTCTGGTCGTCGTGGCCCACTCCTTCGGCGGGTTCACCGGCCCGCTGGTGTGCGAGCGGGTCCCGGTGGACCTGCTGGTGATGCTCCAGGCCCAGGTCCCGGCGCCGGGCGAGTCGCCCGGCGCGTGGTGGGCCGAGACCGGCTACCCGGCCGCGCGGGCCGAGGCCGACCTGCTGCGGGGTGTCGTACCCGGGACCGAGGAGGACGCGTCCTCCCTCGTGCTGCACGACACCCCGCCGGAGCTGGCCGCCGCGTTCCTGGCCGACCACCAGCGGCGGCAGGCGCCCACCCCGTTCGGACGGCCATGGCCGGCGGCCTCCTGGCCGGACGTGCCGACCAGGTTCCTGCTCTCCGCCGACGACCGCTTCTTCCCCGCCGGGTTCATGCGGCGCCTGGTCGTCGAGCGCCTCGGTTTCGAGCCGGACGAGATGCCCGGCGACCACTGCCCGATGCTCGGCCACCCCGAGGAGGTGGCCGAGCGACTGGAGGCCTACCGCACCGCGCTCTGAGCGCGGCGGGTCAGGAGACGGCGACCTCGCCGAGCTGCAGGTAGTGGTCACCGAACTGGTCGGTGCTCAGCCGGGTGCCGGTCGGCAGGCCCCGGCGGCCGTCGGTCAGGCGGCTGCGCTCCAGCCGTCGGACTCGTAACTGCTGGTGGGGGAGACGTCGGCGGCCTCGGCGGGGTCGCTGCCGGGGTTGAGCCGGACGTTGTCGAAGCGGGCGGCGCCACCGGTGGCGAGGCCGATGTTGCCGACGGGGTAGCCCGGGTCGTTGACCGTGATCAGCTTCTTGGCGCCCGCGTACACGTCGAGCACTGAGCCGCGGGTGACGACTCGCAGGGTGACCGTCTGGCCCGGGGTGAAGCCGGGCACCTGCGCGCTGGAGAGGAGGACGGGGCCGCGGTTGACGAAGACCTCGCCATTGTGTTCTGTGCACGGCCAATAAGTGGCACTGCAAGTCAGATCGCATGAAGAGCATCTGGTTTGAGGGTTCGATGGAAATGGCCGTATCCGCTCCCTCCGTCACCCCCCCCGTCGCCCCTCCTGCCGTCCTCGGCCGGTGCCCGGTGGCGGAAACGCCACCGGGCACCGGTATGTTGATCACCCGCCGGAGGTGGCCGGCCGTGCCTCGTCCCACCATTTCTCGAAGGAACCCGGATGACCCTCCCCGCCCCGTCCGACAGTCCCAAGCCCGCCGAGGAGGCTGCCGGCGCCAACCCCTGGGCGCCGCCGGGCCCGGACCCGAGCGACCGCGCCGGCGCCGCGCCGGGCGGGGTCCCGGGCCAGGGCTGGTCCCCGGTGCCCCCGACCCCGGGTGCGCCGTACTGGGGCCCGTTCCCGTACCCGATGCCGGCGCCGCCGCCGCGCAACGGCGTGGGCATCGCGGCCATGGTCGTCGGGGTCGTCGGCCTGGTGCTCAGCCTGGCCGTCCTCCTGTTCTGGCTGTCCTGGCTGCCGGCCCTGCTGGCCGTGATCCTCGGCGCCGTCGGCCTGGTGCAGGTGCGCAAGGGCATCGCGACCAACCGCGGGATGGCGCTCGCGGGCGTGATCCTGGGTGTGCTGGGCCTGCTGGTCTCGACCGGCGCCGGAGTGTTCGTGGTGTCGGAGGTGCGCGCGGTCGAGAAGGAGCGCAAGGCGGCGGAGGAGGCCGACCAGGCCCGCTACGACGCCGCGATGAGGGAGGCCGAGGAACGGGCGGCCAAGGAGCGCGAACGGATCGAGGCCGAGCGCAAGCGGCTGGAGGCCGAGCGCGAGAAGGCGGCCGCGGACGAGAAGGCCCGGCGCCTGTCGTTCGGGCAGTCCTACACCTACCCGGACGGCCTGAAGGTCACCATGGGCAAGCCGGAGCGCTACGTCCCGGACGAGACGGTCTTCCGGGCCCCCAAGAACTCCAGGTTCGTCCAGGTGAGGATCACCATCGTCAACACCGGCTCGGCGAACCTCGCACTGGAGGGGGCGGGCCTGCCCTTCGTCCGGGACGCCAACGGCGGCCTCCTCCTCGTGCTGATCGACGGAAGCTCGCGGATGCAGGTCCCCACCGGGTCGCTCGCCGTCGGCCAGGAGGTCACCAGCCTGACCGCCTACGCCGTGCCGAACACCGCGGGCGAGTCGTTCTCCGTCGAGTTCAACCACGGCTCCGTGCTGAAGCACGTCACCTGGTCCGGCCCGGTCGGCTGACCCGGCCGACCGACCCGCCGGGGCCCGCACGGTCGATCCGTGTGCCCCGGGCGGGCGCATGCACCCGCCCGGGTGGCACCGCCGTGCGTAGCGTGGGTGGTGATGAGCGAGGTGATGTCGTGAACGCCGAAGCGGAGCCGGCCGGGCCACCGGGAGCGGGGGACCGGCTGGAGCCGGGCGGCCGGCTGGAGGGCGTCGCCCTGCAGCTGCACGCGCTGGCCAGGGCGAAGAACCGGTGGCAGGGCCTGTTGTCGGCGGTGCTGGCCATCAGCGGCGACCTGGAGCTGCCCGTGGTGCTCCACCGCATCGTCACGACGGCCATGGACCTCGCCGGCGCCCGCTACGGCGCCCTCGGCGTGCTCGGCCCCTCCGGCGACCGGCTGGAGCAGTTCATCACCGCGGGTCTGACACCCGAGGAGCGCGCGGCCCTCGCCGGGATCGACTTCCCGCACGGGCGCGGCGTGCTCGGCCACCTGATCCGTCACCCCGGACCCCTGCGGGTGGACGACATCCCCTCCCACCCGGCGTCGGTCGGCTTCCCGCCCGGCCATCCGCCGATGCGCACGCTGCTGGGCGTGGCGATCACCGTCCGCGGCGAGATCTACGGGGACCTCTACCTCTCCGAGCGCGTCGACGGCCGGCCGTTCGACGAGGACGACGAGGAGATCGTCCGAGCCCTCGCGGGCGCGGCCGGCATCGCCATCGAGAACGCCCGCCTGTTCGGCTACATGCGCGACAGCGCGGAGCAGTTCCAGCGGCTGCTGCTGCCCACGCTGCCGGACCTGGCCCCGTTCTCCGGCGCCGCCGTCTACCGCACCGCCGCCGAGCCGGCCGGCGTGGGCGGCGACTGGTACGACGCCGCCGTGCTGCCCGACCGGGCCTGCGTGGCCGTCATCGGCGACGTGGTCGGCCACGACCTGCACGCCGCCGCAGCCATGGCCCAGGCCCGCAACATGCTCCGCGCGCTGCTCTACGACCGCCGGACCCCGCCCAGCTCGGTGCTGACCCAGCTCGACCACACCGTGCACGCCATCACCGACCTGCCCGTCACCACCGCGTGCCTGGCCCGGATCGAACCCGTCGCCGACGGCTGGATCCTCCACTGGAGCACCGCCGGCCACCTGCCGCCCCTCGTGCTCACCCCCGACGGCCGCGCCTGGTACCTGGAGGGCGAACCCGGCATCCCGCTGGGCGTCGACGTCGCCGTCGACCGCCCCGACCACACCCACCCCCTGCCCGTCGGCAGCACCGTCGTCCTCTTCACCGACGGCCTCGTCGAGGACCCCGCCCGCTCCATCGACGAGGGCCTGGACGCCCTCGCCGCCCTCGCCGCCGCGCACGCCGCCGACCCCCTGGACGACCTCGTCCGCGCCCTCGCCGACCACCACCCCAGCGACGGCCACGACGACATGGCCATCCTCGCCATCCGCACCCCCGCCACCCGCTGACCGCCCCCGTCCGGGGGACGGGCAGAGCGGCCGACACGCCCGCGACCGGGCCCTCGGCAGGGCCCGGTCGCGGATCAGGTCGCGGGACAGGTCGAACGGTGGCCCGTCAGCGACGGACCGGGCCGGTCACCCGGAACAGGGCTTGCACTCCTTCACCTGGACGTTGTCGATGACCGGGCCGAACGCCCCGGCGACGGTGCTGGCGAAGCTCAGGGTGGTGGACGTGTTCTGCGCGACGAAGCTGAACTGGCGTCCCACGTAGCCCATGGCGGTCCTGGTCTTGCCGGTGACGTCGAAGGAGAAGTCCTGGAAGTTCTGGCCGTCGATCAGCGCCCGGCCGGTCCGCACGGGGTTTCCCCCGGCCGGGTTGCCGGCCAGCGCGTAGGTGACGGAGTAGAGGGTGCCCGGGACGGTGGTGAAGCTCTGGGCGATGGTGCCGGTGGTGTTGCCGTTGAGGTCCACCGCCTGGTCGCCCTCGGCGACCTGCCAGAAGCCGGCGCCGGTCAGGTCGACGCTGCCGGCGATGACGGTCCACGGACCGATGGTCTGACCGGCGTTCAGCTCGACGAAGTTGTTCGCCGGGGCCTTGGGCGTCTCGAAGCTGCCGTCGTCGAAGCGGCTCAGGGCACGGTGGCCGTCGGCACCCTGGGCCGGGACGGCCACGGCGGTGGCTCCGGCGACGAGCAGGACGGCGACGGCGGCGATGCGGGCACGCGGGAACGGCATGGGTGGCCCTCCTGGGGCTGGTGGACGGGGTCAGCCGGATCGGCTGCGCACCGAGCGTCCGCCGTTCGGGTGATCCCTGCCAAGGCCGGAGGCCGGGCGCCCGGTGTCGCACCGGGCTCGCCGCCGGGCTCTCGCGCGCCGGTTTGGCCGGGCCTGAACCGTCGAACCAGGTGGTTGTCCCGCCCCGGACGGTGCCGCGCGGCCACCCGCCGTCCCCCGCACGGCCCCGTCCGGGGGAGCGGAGCCGGTCGCACACACCCCCACCGCACCGCGCACGCCGCCGCCCCAGGCCGTGCCCCGGCGTGCACGCACGCCGGGGCACGGCAACCGGTCAGCCGTCCTCGTTCTCGCCCTGGTCGTCGCCGCCGCCACCCCGGTGGCGCCCGACGAACGCGGCGAAGGCCTGCGAGTTCTCGGTCGGCGGGGCGTCGGTGCCGGCCACCAGGTTGCCGCTGGTCGAACCGAACACCACCGCGCGGCCGGCGGCGTCCACGAAGGGCGCCGTCGACGAGCCGTTGCCGAGCGAGCCGTCCGGCGCGGTGGACACCCGCTCGGTGCGGCCGGTGCGCAGGTCCTGGCGGTAGACGTCCCAGCCCGGGTGCTGCGGGCCGGGCACCAGGTTGTCGGCCGCCGACTCGAAGTAGACCCAGCGGTTGTCGGCGGTGATCGCGCCGTGGTCGGAGGAACCGACCGAGCTGGTGCCCGGCAGGCCGCCGCTGACCTTCGTCACCGTGCCCGTCCTCAGGTCCCGGACGTGGAGCACCGTGTGGTAGCGGTGACCGCTGGTCGAGCCGCCGGGCTCGGGCAGGGTGTAGATCGCGCGCCGCCCGTCCGGACTGATCGTCGCGTCGAAGCTTGAGTAGCCCAGCGTGCCGTCGAGGCCCGCGCTCACCGGGGTCAGCTTCCCGGAGCGCACGTCGTACGTGTAGTAGACGGCGGACGTCGGGTGGGAGAGGACCGTCTCCGCCGGGCCCTGCGGGGTGCTGCGCCGCGCGGCCTCGGCGGCGCTCGGGGTGAGCTCCGTGTCGGCGGACGCGGTGGACGAGGCCGAGGCGGCGGCCGACGCCGCGGCGAGGCCGGGGGCCTGCTCCTCCGGCAGCAGCTGGGACAGCGAGGAGAAGCCGATGGTGCGGCCGTCCGCGCTGATCGTCGGGTGCAGCGAGAGGCTCTCGCCCGGCTTGCCGTTCGCGTCGCGGGAGACCAGCCGGGTGGTGTGGGTCCGGCGGTCGGTCAGGTAGACGTTGTACTTCCAGGTGTACGGCCTGTTCAGCGAGGGCTCGGTGTCCACCACCGTCGGATCCAGGTCGGTCCGGGAGGACACGAAGGCCACGTACCGGCCGTCCGCGCTGATCGACGGCGCGTACGAGGCGTGGTACTGGTCGGTGTCGGTGTTGGCCAGGCTGCCGCTGATCAGCTCGGTGCGCCCCGTCCAGCGGTCGCGGACGTACACCTCGTCGCGTCCCGCCACCCGCGCGCCGGGCACCACGCCCTCGGCGTCGCTGTCGAAGGCGACGTAGCGGCCGTTGGCGTTGATCGCGACGTAGTCGGTGAAACCGGCCAGCGGCTCGCCCGAGTCGGACAGGTTGACGCGCTCGGTGCGGCCGGTGCGCAGGTCCGTCACGAAGGCGTCACGCCAGCTCTTCCCGGGCTGCTCCACCAGGTTGGTGGCCCAGGAGGTGAACAGGGCGTAGCGGCCGTCGGCGCTGACGCCCCGGCTGGAGGACTGGCCGTCCGGCACGGCGCCGTTGAACCCGATGCTGACCTGGACGGTGCCGCGTGGCACCGGGCCGGCTTGGGCCGGGGCAGCGATCGCGGTGGCGGCGGTCGCGGCGACCAGCGTGGCCGCGGCCAGCAGACCGCCGCCCGCCCGCCACCGGTTGCGGATCGTCCGGGTGGTACGTGTCATGAGGTCTTCCCCTCTGCTCGCCCGGCCGGGCTCCCTCCCGGTGGCGGGCTTTCCGGGCAAGCCAATCCCCGGTGCGCCCCGCGGTCAACGCCCGGGCGCGTTCGGTGGCGAATAATACGTCAACCTGCTTACCCCACACCGGAGTCGGGCCGTCGCCGGAAGCGGCCCGCCCCGGCCGTCATCCGACTCGTCGCGGTGTCATTCGGCGCGGTCGGCGCCACCGTCCGCGGCGAGCGTCCCGGAGACGGCAAAGGGCGCCCCGGCGGGCAGCCCGAGCGGCTTCTCCCAGGCCAGCGCCTCGGCCCGGGGCACGTCGCGCCCGGCCAGCCGGGCGGCGGCCGGAGTGGGCGGCACCTTGCCCCCGTCCAGCAGGACGGCCCACTGGCCGCCGGTGAGCGCCACGTAGCGCAGCTGCGGGAGGCCGGCGAGCACGGTCAGGTCCTGGACCACCGCCTGGGAGAGATCCAGGCCCTGCAGCCTCGGCGCCGTAAGCAGAGGGGCGAGGTCGGCGTTGGCGTCGACCAGCCGGGCCGGCGACAGCCAGCCGAGGTTGCCGAACAAACCGAGGGCGTCGGCCAGGGCCGCCTCGGCGACGGGCGGCGGTAGCGTCTCGCGGTGTCCCAGGCCGACCGGGCGGGTGAATCCGCTCGACGAGAGCATGTGGCATCGCGTCGGCCGGGGGTCCGCCTGCGGTCCGGCCCCGATCGCTCGGGGCCGGACCGCTCCGCTCGACCGAGCGGAGGCGCTCAGGCGGTGCTCAGGCGAGCTTCTGGCAGAGCAGCGCGTACGGCCGCGCCGCCCACAGCTGCCACCAGGGCTGGCTGTAGGCCACGCCCGCGATGAACTCGTCGTTGGCGCACTGGCCCTTGGCGAAGCCGTACGCGAAGTCACCGCCGCCCGCCACCGCGGGGCGGTCGTCGCCCTTGTCGAACCAGACCGTGCGGCTCGAAGTGCCCAGCGGAGTCGCCGACTTGGCGCACAACACGCTCATCGTCCGGCCGTTGCGGCCGTATCCGGACACGAAGGATCCGGCGGGGCACTGGGCCTTCGTATAGCCCGGCGCCCAGTCGGTGGTCACATAGGTGCCGCCGTGGTCGACGACGAACGCGTGGCCGGCGTCCCAGAGGTCCGCCTTCGTGGCGTCGGTGCACAGGCCGTCGTCGCCGCCGTGGCTGAGTCCGATCAGCCGGCTGCCGTCCGGGCAGGAGGCCTTGAGGGCGTACGGGTCCCAGTCCGGCCGGGTCCTCAGGTGGACGGAGTGCTGGTCGTCGCCCAGACCGGAGCTGAGCGCGGTCCAGTCCACCAGGCGCGGCGGGTTCGGGCCGGTGCTCGCCGAAGTGAGCAGCCATTCGCGGTGGAAGGCGAGGAAGGGCAGATCGGCCGAGAGGATCGGCGTGCCGAGCACGGCGAGCCGCGCCGTCAGCGCCCCGTTGATGTCGATTCCGCCGTAGAGCGCGGCCGTGCCGTTGACCTCCGGCGTGCCGCCGGCGCCGCCGAGGACGACCGAGCCGCTGACGGCGGCCCGCAGGTACGGCTCGATCGAGGCCTTCACGCCGATGGTGTCGTACAGGGCGATGGAGCCCTCGGCGAGCAGGCCGGCCTTCGCCGAGGCGGAACCCTTGAGGTTGAGGCGCAGCGGGGTGACGGTGGAGGTCCCGGGGTCGGTGGTGGTGGTCCAGCCCGGGCCCTTGACGTAGTCGGAGTGGACGCCCCACTGGCCGTCGTAGGCCTGCTCGGCGTCGAGGGTGACGGTGCCGTCGGCGGCGATGTCGGCGGAGAGGGTGAACTTCAGGTTGATGACGACGGGCAGCGGGCCCACCATCACCACGGGACTGGCGCTGTACGTGGCCAGCGGTATCCGGATGCCCGTGGCGCTCGCCGTGAGGTCCGCGCTGACGTGCCAGTCGGCGTGGGCGCCCAGGCTGAAGCCGATCCGCGCCTGCTGGGGGTCGATCAGGCCGAGGCCGCCCCGGTAGGAGAAGTCGACGGCCGGGGTGAGCGAGACCGAGCCGGAGAGCCGCGCCGAGGAGCCGTTCGGCAGCGGGACGGTGGTGTCGGCGCTGAGGCCCAGGCTGCCGGAGACGGAGCCCCGGCCGGCGGTGGCGCCGAGGTCGGTGGTGACCTGGACGCCGCCGATCTGCGGCTGGACCTGGAACGCGCTGGGGCTGACGGCGCTTTGCAGGCTGGTGCTGGTCGCACCGAGCAGCTCGGGGAGCGTGGCCGGGCGGGTGGTGACGGCCACCTTGCCGTCGGTGGTCGGCTGCACGCCGGTGACGGCGACCAGCGCGCCGTGCGGCGCCGCCGCGGTGGGCGGGCTGTCGATCAGCTGCCCGGGCCGGACGGCGGCCGCGGCGGCCTCGGCGGCGCCGGGGGTCGCGGCCGGGCCGGACGGTGACTGCGCATCGGCCGCGACCGGTGCGAGTTCGGCGGTGCCGGTGCTCGCGTCGTACGCGGAGAGCGTGAGGCCGGGGGCGGTCGTGGCGGTGGCCGGCGCGCTGCCCTGCGCCGGGTTCGCCACCGTGGCCGCGGCCGTCTCGGTGGTGTCGGAGGCGCTGTCGGAGCTCGGGGGTGCCAGGGTCGCCGGCACGCCGGGCGACGCGGGCGAAGCGGGGTCCACGGTGTTCACGGCGGCCACAGTGGCCGCCGTGGTCGTGGTGACGGCGGCGGCCGATGCCACCGCCGCCCCGTTCAGGACGGTGCCGCAGAGGAGGAGCACGGTGGTTGTCGCGGCTGCTGACAGGGTCAGCTTGCGCACGGTCACGTGGAGGGTCCCTTCCGGTCAACGGTGCTGGAGCAGTGGTGACTTGCGGTGGGGCACGACGGCCCGGAGCAGCCGCACGCCGCTCCTGACCGACGGGTAACTTAGCAGCCGCCCAGGGCGCCGCTGACCGGTTCGCACGGTTCTCGGATTGCCCTTACCGAGATTTCACGATTCGGGAACGGGCTTTTCCCCTGCGGTTAATGCGGCGCGCCGGGCGATTCGGTCCCGGATGCTCCGACGAGGCGAATTCGGGCGATCCGACCAGTAGTCACATTCGGGTACGCAACGGTGAGATGATGCCGAGGCCCGATTTCCGTGTGCACCGTCGGGCGTATCGGACTACCTATTCTTTCCGCCCGCCGTCCGGCAATGAATGGGGACGGCCCCGGATTGATCCGACCGGTCGGGCAGGCTTGGCTCGCCGGGCGGCTCCCCTGTTCCCGGGTGCCGGTCAGACGTACCGTCAGCACTCCCTGCCCCCCGCTCCACCCATGGAGACCTCGTGAACCCCAGCAGTCCGGCCCGCGTGCCGCGGATCCGGCCCCGATGCGTCGCGGCCGCCGTCGCGGCAGCGGCCCTCCTCGCCGGGACGGCGGCCACCGCCCCGGCCACCGCGCTTCCGGCCGCGGCCCCGTACGCCGCCGCGCCCGCCCCCGCGCCCGCCCCCGCGCCCGCCACACCGGTCCTGGACGGCGCCGCGCTCGCTGCCTCCTGGACCGGCCCGTTGAGCACCCGAGGCCGCTACATCGTCGACGCGAACGGCGACCGGTTCAAGCTGAAGGCGGGCAACTGGGCCGGAGCCCAGGGAACTTGGGAGGGCAACGGCTCGACCACGGACCCGGCGAACAACCAGGCCCGCCAGGTGTCGTACAACATCCCGCTCGGTCTGGACCGGGCGCCGATCGGCCGGATTCTCGCGGACCTCCACGGCCTGGGCCTGAACAGCGTCCGGCTCCCGTTCGCCAACGCGATGATCCACGACACCACCCCGGTCCCGGACGCCGCCGTCACCGCCAACCCGCAGCTCAGGGGCAGGACCCCGCTCCAGGTGTACGACGCCGTCGTCGCCGCGCTGACCGCCGACGGCTTCGCGGTGATCCTCAACAACCACACCACCGGCTACCGGTTCTGCTGCGGCCTGGACGGCAACGAGCGGTGGAACAGCGGCCAGACGACCCAGCAGTGGGAGGACGACTGGCTGTTCATGGTGAACCGCTACGAGGCCGACAAGCGCGTCGTCGGCGCCGACCTGCGCAACGAGGTCCGCCGGGACGTCTGGGACGACCCCAACTGGGGGATGGGCGACGGCCACGACGCGTACGCCGCCTTCGAGGAGGCCGGCAACCGGATCCTGCGGGCCGACCCGGACATGCTGGTGATCATGGAGGGGATCAACTGGTACGGCATCCCCGCCGCCGGGTTCTCCCACGGCCGGCCGGTGCTCGCCCCGGTCGCCACCCTGTCGAACACGCTCGTCCGGTCCGACAAGCTGGTCTACGCCGCGCACTTCTACGCCTACACCGGCCCGGCCAACACCGGCGCGGCCGGCGGCGCGGGTGCCACGAACGACCCGCGCTACCAGGACTTCACGCCCGAGCAGCTCGCGCGCGTGGTGGACGAGGAGGCGCTCTTCGTCACCCGCTCAGGCCAGCACTTCACCGCGCCCGTGTGGATCAGCGAGTTCGGCGCCGCCGGACGGGGCTCCACGAACACCGCGGAACAGGGCTGGTTCGACCGCTTCACCGACATCCTCGCCGCCAACGACACCGACTTCGCGGTCTGGCCGCTGGTCGGCTGGCAGAGCGGCGGCGTCCCGAACGACAACTGGGCCCTGCTCTCCTACGACGCCGACGGCCGGCGGCTCGGGCTCGGCGACCCGGGCGACTGGCGGGCCGCCGACTGGAACAAGCTGCTCGACGCGCCCTCGTACCGCGGCCGGGTCGCGCCGGTGAACCACTGGAACATGCTCGACCTCGACCACGGCGACCAGAACGTCTCCGGTCGCATGCTGGCCCTGCCGGACTGGAGCAGCGGCAACCGCAAGGGCAACTGCCCCGACGGCCAGCGCCTGGCCGGCCTCGGCCGGAGCGACAGCCGCGGCCTGTGCACCGACGCCGGCTCGCCCGCCACCGGCAGCGGCACCTGGGTCACCGTCGCCGACCAGCGCTACGTCACCGAGGGTGACTGGGCTCCGGGCTACGACAAGCTCCAGTGCCCCGCCGGCACCTTCGCCGTCGGCTACAGCGTCAACCGGAACGCCATGTCCGCGCTGCTCTGCGCCCCGTCCGCCACCCCGCTGCCCCGCACCGGCCGGACCGTCTGGTTCGACCACGGCGACAACCGCCCGGCCGCCGGCGGCTCCACCGCCAGTGACTGGGCCCCGGGGCACTACAAGGGCCAGTGTGCCGACACCGAGTACGTCGCGGGCGTCGCCTACACCTGGAAGTGGCTCCACTACGGCGTCCCGGACGCCCTGCTCTGCCGCCCGCTGGCCTGACCCCGCCGCAGTGGGCGCTGCGCACACGTGAGAAAACCGGACCGCCCGGTCGCAGGCTCGGTCGAGGCTGCTGCCGGGCGGTCCGGGGGTGTCCGAGGTCAGACGGTGACCGCCTCGCTCCGCTCCGCCTGGAGGTCGGCGGCCGGCTCGGTGAACGGCTCGGTGTCCGACCCGGCGGCCGGGGTCTTCTCCCGGGGCGTGGGGAGCACGGCCATGATCGCGGCGGAGATCACGATGGTCGCCGCCCAGGCGAGCCCGTACCGGCCGATGGGCGTACCGGACAGCGGGCCGGCGAACCAGTCGCACTTGGTGAAGGCGAGCCCGGTCAGCAGCGCGAGCACCCAGGACACCATGGCCTGCCAGCAGAAGCCGCCCGTGTACCAGTAGCGGCTGTTCCTGCTGGTGTCCATCAGCGCATCGGCGTCGTAGCGCACCGCGCGCCTGCGGCGCCGGAACATGTCCACCGCGTAGACGCCGATCCAGGCCGAGAAGGAGACGGCGAGCAGGATCAGGAAGGTGATGAAGGAGCCCAGGAAGCTCTTGGCGACCAGCATCAGCAGCAGGCCGGCGACCAGCGAGATCACGGCGTTGATGCTGACGGCCATGGCACGCGGCAGCTTCACGCCCATGGTCTGCGCGGTGAAGCCGGCCGAGTACATGGAGAGGCTGTTGATCAGCAGCATGCCCACGATCGCGGTCAGCAGGTACGGCACGGCCAGCCAGGTCGGCAGCAGGTCGCCGAGGAAGGAGACCGGGTCCGCGGCGTCGGCCAGCCCGGGGGAGGCCACCGCCATCACGGCGCCCATCAGCACCATCGGCACCATCACCAGGCCGGCACCGGAGACCGTCACGCCGACGATCTTCCGGCCGGAGGCGGAGTGCGGCAGGTAGCGGGCGAAGTCCGGGCCGGTGGGGACCCAGCTGATGCCGCCGGCGGCGATGGTCCCGATGCCGGCGATCATCATCGCGGTGGTCCCCGCGGGCTTGGCGAAGACGTCGCTCCAGGGCATGGTCGCGATCAGGTAGCCCAGCACCAGGACGCTGAACACGCCGAAGAGGTACGTCGACCAGGTGTTGCAGATGTTCAGCGCCTTGCGGCCCAGCCCGGAGACCAGGAAGGTGGCGGCGACGAAGGCGACGAGCGTGACCACGATCAGCGCGGTGTTGCTCCTCACACCGAACAGCAGGTCGAGGACGGTCAGCACGGCGTAGGCGCCGGTGACGGCATTGATCGTCTCCCAGCCGAACCGGGCGATCCAAAGGATCGCGCCGGGAAAGAGGTTGCCGCGCACCCCGAAGGTGGCCCGGGAGAGCGTGGCACCGGGGGCGCCGCCCCACTTCCCGGAGACCGACACCACGCCGACCAGGCCGAAGGAGACGAGTGCGGCGCACGCGGCGACGACCAGGACCTGCCAGAAGTTCAACCGGTTGAACACCACCAGGGCCGCACCCATGGTGAGAAGCAGGACGCTGATGTTGGCCGCGACCCAGGTCGGGAAGAGCTCGCGGACCCTGCCCCGGCGCTCGTGGTCCGGGACGGGCTCGATACCGCGTGTCTCTACGGCGCCGCCGGTGTCGGCGGTGGACAGATTGTCCATGAGGGTGGCTCCGTGCATGTGAAGCGGGAGATGAATCGGGCAAAATGGATCATTTATGGATCTATCCGCGCATAGCGCAGGAGTTTATTCATCCTACTTTGTCCGTTTCGGTTCCATCCTCGGCCCAGCTGTGGACGAACCGTCCCAGGGGGTTCGCACGGCTCCTCCCCGCTCCTACGGCTGAATCACGAAGTACGCAACCATGCCGGCGGTCAGGCACAGGAACAGTTGCACCATGAAACCGACGGGGACCGGTGCCCGGATCATGCGTCGACGGAGCGCTGTTCCATCGAAGGTGTGAACTTCCCCCCGGGTGATGGCCCCGCCGTTCGCCTTCGACCTAACGTGCGTCGGGAGCCTGGGTGGAGCGGCGGGCTGCGCCGTCGGGCGGGAGCGAGGGAGAAGGCATGCCGGCCAAGGTGAAGAAGCAGAAGTTCACCATGCTCTTCGACTGGTTCGACCAGGGTGGTGACGGCCTGCTCACGCAGGACGACTTCCGGGCGATGGGGGATCTCTTCGGCGGGCTGGCGGCGGAGGACGACCGGGAGAACGCCTCGGCGATGCGGGAGGCGTTCGAGGAGTGGTGGCGGGTGCTGCTCGCGCACGGGGACGCCGACGGGGACGGGAGGATCACCCGCAAGGAGTTCCTCGACGTCATGGAGGTCAACGTCACGGCTCCGGAGCACTTCGGGACGGCGGTGCTGGCGATCGCCGACGCCCTGATGCGCGCGTTGGACACCAACGGTGACGGGGAGCTGAGCCAGGACGAGTACGTGCGCATGTACAGCGCCCTGGGAATCCCGCCCGAGCACTCGGGGGACGCCTTCCGGCGGCTCGACCGGGACGGCAACGGGGCGATCAGCCACGAGGAGTTCAGGACGGCCATCACCGAGTTCTACCTGAGCACCGACGAGAACGCACCGGGGAACTGGCTGATCGGCCCCATCGAGTAGCGGCTGAGCAGCGGCGTCCCGGGGCCGGCCCGTGGTCGGCCCGGGGTGGGGTTCAGCAGGCCCGTTCCCGGGCCAGCTCGGCGCGCAGTTCGGCCCGCAGCTCGGGGTCCGGGCCGGGGGCGGCGGCAAGTGCGCGGGTGAAGTCCTCGACGGCGGCGGACCGGTTGCCGAGCCGACGGTGGGCCAGCCCTCGGTTGTAGAGGGCGAGGGGGTCGGGGTCCAGGGCGATGGCGCGGTCCAGGTCGCCGACGGCGCCGGGGACGTCGCCTCGTTCGAAGCGGACCGCCGCGCGGTTGGCCCACGCGGTCGGCAGTTCGGGGGCGCGCTCGACGGCCTGGGTGAGCAGGGCCTCGGCCTCGGGGAGGCGGCCGCGTTCGGACTCGACCAGGCCGAGCACGCACAGCAGGTGGGGCTGGCCGGGGGACAGGCTCAGGCCCGCGTTCGCGTCGCGCTCGGCGAGGTCGGGTTCGCCGCTGTCCAGGTACAGGCCGGCCCGGTTGACCAGCGCGTCGAGGTGGTCGGGTGCGATCCGCAGGGTCCGGTCGAGGTCGGCCAGGGCTGCCTGCGTCCGGCCCAGGTCGGTGTGGGTCTCGGCGCGGTTGTAGTACGCCTCGGGAAGGTGCGGACCGAGGCGGATCGCGGTGCCGTAGTCGGCGATCGCATCGTCCGGCCGCCCGGTGGCCCGGTGGAGGGCGGCCCGGTCGACGTAGTACTCGGCGTTCTGCGGGTCCTGCGCGATCACCGCGTCGAGATCGGCGAGCGCGCGGTCCGGATCGCCCAGCGCGAGGTGCAGTTGGGCCCGGTTGTGCACCAGCCGGGCGCGGTCCTGGGGGCGTTCGCCGGGCGCCAGGGTCTCGGCGAGCCTCGCGATGCCCTCCTCGACCGTCCGCAGCGCCGCCGCGTGGTCACCGGCCCGGCTGTCCAGCAGGGCCAGGCCCTGGCGGTGGAAGACGGTGGTGACGGCGCGCTCGCGCGGGTCGTCGATCTGTCCGGCGAGCGTGAGGGCGCGCTCCAGCCAGGTGCGGGCGGCGGCCAGGTCCCGGGCGGGCGCCGGAAGGTGGCGGGCGTGCAGCATGGCGGTGGAGTAGGCGGCGGACAGGTGGATCCTCGGTTCGTCGGTGACCTGGCGGGCGTGGTCGTAGAGCGCGAGCGCCTCCGCCGGGCGGTCCAGGGCGGTCAGCGCGGTGGCCAGCATGGTGGTGAAGGCCCACCAGTTCCGGGTGTTCGCCGACGGGGTGACCAGCGGCAGGCCGCGCTCGGCCAGCCGGACCGCGTGCTCGTAGAAGCCGCTGTTCAGGGCCGAGCCGAGGGCGGTGCGCAGCGCGTCGACACCGTCGGTGGCCGGGCGGGTGCCGCGTTCGCGGTGGTAGGGGATCGCGCCCAGTTGCCAGGACCAGTCGCCGGTGGCGGCCAGTTCGTCGGCGCGCTCGTCGTGCCAGGCGGGGTCGTGGGCCGGGGCGGCGTCCTCGGTGGCCGGCCCGGACGGGGCGACGGTGAGGGGCCGGGCGAACTCGGCGACGGTCTCCGCGAGCGCGTCGGGCAGTGAGGCGCCACCGACGTACAGCCTCAGCCGGGACGGGTCGACGCGCCGCAGCAGGACGTCGACGAGTTCGACGGTGGTGGCGTCCGCCTGGTCCAGCCGGTCGAGCACGACGGCGGCCGGCGCCCTGCGCTCCGCCGCCCAGGCCGCGACGAACTCGCCGGTCCCGTAGGCGAGATGGCGGGTGCGCCGGGCCGGGTGGAACCTGATCTGGACGTCCGCGACGTCCAGGGCCGCGACGGCCTCGGTGGCCCACGGCATCGCTGGCTTCAAGTCCCTTACCGCGCAGAGGAGTTCGACCTGGTGGCGGGCCACCAGTGGGGAGTGCCCCTGGTCGAGGACGAGGCGGCGGACGAACTCACCGACTCCGCCGTAGGGGCCGCGTTGCCAGACCCGGCAGTCGAAGGTGCCCAGGAGCCCTTCGGCTCCGGCGGCCGCCGCGCGCCGGTCCCGGGGCCGGGGTGCCTCCAGCCAGACGTGCCGCATGCTCGACTCACTCCTCCTCGCGCCGACGGGCCCGCCGCGCCCGCTGCGGGCTGCGGGTGGCCGTCGGTGGCTGTCGCTTCCGGGACGGCGGCCGCCTGGTGGCGCGCCGGGGCTCCTGGAACGCCCGGCACGCCACCGGTGTCAGTGGTGGTGCGCCGGAGTTACCAGCACCACTCGAACCAGAGCCGGCGGGTGTTGCCGGTCAGCGCGACGGTGCCGGACTTACGGATCGTCATCTTCCGCATGTCTGTCTCCTTCGGTGTGGGGGTGGTCGTCCGGGGCTCGGGGCGACCTCTGTTCATGGTGTGATAAGTCACATGGCCTGTCAAGGAATTGGATACTCCGCTTCCGGCGGATGCCGGGTCAGTCCGGCAGACCCTTGAAGCCGCCGAGCAGCGCCGCGAGGGCCCGCTGCGCGGCCGGATACGCCTCCTCGGCGGCGGGGGTTTCGGACGCGCTCGTCGAGACGTGGTTCTTGCCGACCTTGACCACTTCGACCAGGACGCGGCCGCTGGTGCCGTAGAACACCGCCTCGCCGTAGTCCACGGGCGCCGGGCCGGGCTTGGAGGCGGCCAGCAGATCGCCGTCGGGCGCGAGCCTCCCGTCCGGACCGATGGTCCAGCCCGGGGTCCTCGGCGGGGTGGTGGCGGCCGAGGTGGCGGGGGCCGACCTGCTGAGCACGGCCACGCCGGGGCCGTCCGGTCCCGAGGTGATCCCCGCGGTGGTCAGCACCGGCGCCGTGGAAAGTGCCGGCGCGGTCGCCGTCGCGGGGTGGTCGGTGCTCGTGACCTTGCGCGGTTCGCACGCGCGGCCGGCCGTCACCAGGTCGGTGAGCACTTTGGTCTTGTCCGCATCGCGCGCGAGCACGTACACGCTCACCCACAGACCGTCGGCCTCGGCGGGGACCCGCAACTCGTAGAGCGCCGGAACGGGCACGGCCGGAACCCCTGCGCGGTCCTTGTCGGCGATCTGCACGCCGACCTGCGGCTGCTCCAGCCGGCAGGGCGAGAGGGTCAGCGGCTTTCCCGGCTCGGGACGGAACACCTGGCCGCCGCGCAGCCCCGCGGTTCCGGAGATGTACACCGACTCGACGATGTTCCGGAGGTGGCCGGACGCGAACTCGCCGGCCTCGATGTCCTCCGCCGCGCTCCCTGTCGTGCTCCCCGCCGAGCCCGAGGCCGTGTCCGCGGCCGGGGTGCTGCCCCCGGAGCAGCCGCTCACTGCCAGGCAGGAGATCGTCAACACCACTGCCGCCCAAAGGCGTTCGGTCGTTCCCATACCGCAGACGCTACCGGTGCCGCTCGCCCGCCGTACGGTCAACGGCCAACCGCGCCGACGGTGACGGCGCGGCCCCGCCGCCGTCCCGCCCCTGCGGGCCGATGAACGCGCCGTGCTGGAGAGCTGGCTGGACTTCCACCGTGCGACGGGCTCGACGACCGCCGGCTGCGGCCGGCCGCCATGCCGCCGTCCTCGATGACCCTGCTGGGCCTGGTCCAGCACATGGCGGAGGCAACGGTCACGCCGACCTGATCCGGGAGTGCGTCGACGGCGTCACGGGTGTGTGAGAAGCGGGAAGCCCTCCACCGCGGGACCGGGACCGGGACCGGTGCCGACGCGCCGGCCGGGGCCGGCCCCGCCGCGGGGGACACGCCGTCCGGCCGTTCCCGGGACGGGAGGCGGCGGATTGTTACGATCGACGCCCCCGCCGTCGCCGGACCGGTGCAGAGGCACACCCCGAACGGGCCGCTCCGTGGCCCGCGGCGCCGTTGATGCCGTCGAGGCCGTTGAGAGGGAGTCCGTCATGACCTACACCGTGGATTTCGCCACCGTGTCGACCGTGGGCCTGGAGTCGTCACCCGTCGCGGAAGCGCTCGCCGGGCTCCGCGCCAACGAGGCCCGCTACTTCAAGAACAAGTACGACCACGTCTTCACGGTGGAACGCGCGGAGGACGCCGCGGAGGTCGTCGACTGGGTGCACCGCATCCTCCGGGAGGAACGCGAGATCGTCATCGCGTCCAGGCCGCTGGAAGCCACCGCGTTCCAGGTCGAGAACATCCGGATGGCCTACGTCTTCTACGAGAGCGGCCTGTCGGTCAACGTGATGTACACCGTGGACGATTCCGGGAAGCGGGCGGTCGGGTTCAAGCTCTCCGACGGGATGGAGGTCCCCGAGGAACTCGCCCCACGGTTCAAGTTCGCACGGCAGAAGTCGAAGCTCGCCGGCACCATCCGCGGATCGTTCTTCGTCATCAAGAACGAGTACTGAACTCCGGAGGGGACGGAGTGTTCCGGACCACGCGATCTCAGAGTGTGGAGGCGTGCAGCAGGGCTCCGGCCGCGTAGGTGATCGCCATGGCCAGGGCGCCGCCGGCGACGTTGCGCAGGACGGCGGGCCGGACGGGCGCCCTGCCGAGGCGTGCGGAACCCCAGCCGCACGCGGCGAGGGCCACGAGCACGGAGGCCACGGTCACCGCGATCCGTGCGTCGGCCGGCGGCAGCACGATGGCCAGCAGCGGCAGCAGGGCGCCGACCGTGAACGCCGCGAAGCTGGCCCCGGCGGCGTGCCACGGGTTGGTGAGCTCCTCGGGGTCGATGCCCAGCTCGACCTCGGCGTGTGCGGCCAACGGGTCGTGTGCCGTCAGTTCCACCGCGACCTGCCGTGCCAGCTGGGGCGTCAGGCCCTTGGCGACGTACAGGCCGGTCAGCTCGTCGAGCTCCTCCTGGGGCGCGGTGGCGAGCTCGCGTCGCTCCTGCGCCAGCGCCGCCCGCTCGGAGTCCCGCTGGGTGCTGACCGAGACGTACTCCCCGGCGGCCATCGACAGCGATCCGGCCAGCAGCCCGGCCAGACCGGCGGTCAGGAGTTCGCTCGACGTGGCCTGCGCGCCCGCCACGCCCACCACGAGCCCGGCCGTCGACACCACCCCGTCATTGGCCCCCAGCACCGCGGCGCGGAGCCAGTTCAGCCGGCCGCCCAGGCCGCCCGCCTCGTGCGGCTCGCCGCGGTGCCTTCCGGCCGCCGCGACGGGTTTCCCCGGGTCGTCGTCCGTGTTGCCCATCTGCGGAGTATGGCAGCCGGCGGCGGTGGGCGGCGGGAGGCCCACCGCGACGGCGGCGGACCGGGTGTCACGCGGCCGCGACGTACCGCTCGACCAGATCGCGCTCGGCGTCCCGCAGGTAGGAGGTCATCTCGTTGGCCGCCTTCGTGAAGGCCCCCGCCTCGATCAGCTCCAGGATCCTCCGGTTGCGCGCGCCGTAGACGACGTGGAACTCGCGGAGGTCCGACATCGCGTAGAACACGAGACGCAGTTCGGCCAGTACCCGGCTCATCAGCTCGTCCAGGCGGCGGCTGCCGGCCAGCGCCGTGAGCGCCAGGTGGAACCGCAGGTTGGCGGTGCCCAGGACCCTCCAGTCGGCCTCCGGCCCGGCCGCCTCGGACTCTTCGACGGCCGCCCGGGCCTGACCGAGGTCGACGGCCCGGCCCTTCAGGTCCCTGATGGAGGCCGGCTGCACCACCCGCCGCAGCCGGTACAGGTCGGTCACGTCGGCCACGGTCAGCCGGCGGACGAACACGCCCCGGCCGTGCCGGTGTTCGACGATCCCCTCGTGCGCCAGCAGGCGGAACGCCTCGCGCAGGGTGTTGCGGGAGACCTTCAGTCCCTGGCTGATCGTGTCCTCGGGCAGCCGCTTGTCGGGCAGGTGTTTCCCCTCGGAGATCCGCCTGCGCAGGATCGACGCGATGTGTTCGGCCTTGCTGCTCCAGCCCGCCTGGGCGAGTTCCTCGGCCCAGTCCTCGACCGCACTGCCCGCTTCGCGGTCCATGGCGTTGTCCACGGCGCCCCTCCCGGCTCTTCACCTGTGTCGCACCTTCGTACCACCTCGGGCGACGTCCCGTCAGGTCCCAGGAGGTGCAATGCAATTGTTCAACAATCCTCCTGGTGGATCGTCCTCCTTCCGGCAAAGTGGATCGGGTGCCGACGATGCCTTGCGGGCCGATTCGGGAGGCTGCCACTGTCGATGACGAAAGAGCCTTCACCACACCGCAGTTGGGGGAAGATCATGCCACGATCGCGACAGGGCCGCCCGGCTCGGAGACGTACCCGCCGACCTCAGCGCACCGCCCGGTACGACCGCTCGCCGGTCGTGGCCGCGTTGTCCGCGGCGGTGATCGACGCGGGGCTGGACCTCCATCCCTTCCTACGACTGGCCGTCGCCGCGACCGCCGTGGTGCTCACCCTCGGAGGCCGGCTGCTCGTGACCGGACCCCTCTCGCTGTTCGCCGGACGCTACCGCGCTGCCGGTGCCCGCGGCCTGAGCCTGTCGGTCAGCCGCGGGCCGGGGCCCGCCCGCCACCTGGCGGTGGGGGTGCGGCTCGGCGACCGCGGGGTCGGCATGGCCGCGGTCCTCGGACCCCTGTCGCCGATGACCACACTCTCCGGCCTGCTGGACCCCTCTGCGCGCTGACCCGCCGGTCGCCGCCCCCGCGCTACCCCCCCCGCGCTTCCCCCGCGCTTCCCCCGCGCAACCGACCCCGCGCGACACACCCCGCCGAACCGCCCCGGCATTCCCCTGTCGAGAAACCCCGCCCCGCCGACGAAGGAGATCCCTCCCATGACCGAGAACCACGCCACCCTCGCACCCGCCCGCGCCCGCGGACTGTTCCGGGCCGGCACCGCGGTGCCCACGGCCGGCTGGTGCCTGGGCCGCACCCAGGCGAACCTGATCAGCGTGCCCGTGGACTGGGCCGCCGACGTGGCCCGCTTCGCCGCACTCAACCCCGCCCCCTGTCCCGTCCTCGAACAGACCGCTCCCGGCGCCCGCACCAGCGCCCTGGCCCCCGGCGCGGACCTGGCCACCGACCTGCCCCGCTACCGGGTGTGGCACGACGGCCGGTACCAGGAGCACACCGAGGTCTCCGCGCACTGGCGCGACGACCTCGTCACCTTCCTCATCGGCTGCTCCTTCACCTTCGAGTCCGCGCTGCTGGACGCCGGCATACCGCTGCGCCACGTCACCGAGGGCCGCAACGTCGCGATGTACCGCACCACCCGGCCGTGCGCGCCCGCCGGACGGCTGCACGGCCCGATGGTGGTCTCCATGCGTCCCGTCCCCCGCGACCTGGTCGCCGACGCGCAGGCGATCACCGCCCGGATGCCGGCCGTGCACGGGGCACCGGTGGCCGTCGGCGAGCCGGGGGACCGCTCCAACGCCGAGCTCGGCATCGCCGACCTGGGGCGCCCCGACTTCGGCGACCCGACCGTGATCGGGCCCGACGACGTGCCGGTGTTCTGGGCCTGCGGCGTCACGCCGCAGTCGGCCCTGATGGCCTCCCGTCCGCCCTTCGCGATCACCCACGCGCCGGGGCACATGTTCGTGACCGACCGGTTCGACCGTGACTACCTGCTCGCCGAGAGGGGCTGAACCGTCCTCATGGAGATCCTCCGGTACGGCAGCCGGGCCCTGCTGGTCGAGGTCCGCGACCTCGACCAGGCGGCCCGGCTGCACACCGCGCTGCTGCGCGACCCACTGCCCGGGGTGCGGGAACTCGTTCCCGCCGCCCGCACCGTCCTGCTGCGCTACGACCCCCGGACCACCGACCGGGCCCGCCTCACCGCGGCCCTGCGCACCGTCGACCTGCGCACGGTCGACCCGGGGGCCTCCACCACCGCGGGCGCCAACGGGGCGGGGGTGACCGTCGAGATCCCGGTCCGCTACGACGGCGCGGACCTGGCGGAGGTCGCCGGTCTCTGCGGTCTGACGGTCCCCCAGGTGATCGCCCGCCACTGCGCCGCCACCTACCGGGTGGCGTTCTGCGGATTCGCGCCCGGATTCGCCTACCTGACGGGGGCCGACCCCGCCCTCAGGGTTCCGCGCCGCACCGTCCCGCGCACCCGGGTCCCCGCGGGCTCGGTCGCCGTGGCCGACGAGTTCACCGGCGTCTACCCCCGCGAGTCCCCCGGCGGCTGGCACCTGCTCGGCACCACCGGCGTGTCGCTGTGGAATCCCGGGGCCCACCCGCCGACTCCGCTCACACCCGGCACGACCGTCCGCTTCACGCCGGCCGGCCCGCCGGACCCGCAGGCCCCGCCACGCCGCCCGTGACGCGACCCGCCACGGCGGACCCGTCCCCGGAGCCGGCCGCTCCGGGGACGGGGACCCCCGGGGGCCTGCGGCGGGCCCTGCGGGCCTCGGCCACCCACCGACCCACCAGCACCTCACGGAGGACCTGATGACGGGCAGCCCCACAGCACCCACGCGCCGTGTACGAGTGATCCACCCGGGCTTCGGAGCCACCGTCCAGGACCTGGGCCGCCCCGGCCACGCCGCGCTCGGGGTCGGCCGCTCGGGCGCCGCCGACCGCCGCAGCCTGAGCCTGGCCAACCGGCTCGTCGGCAACCGGGAGGGGGCCGCGGCCGTCGAGGCGCCCTTGGGCGGGCTCGTGCTGGACTTCGACCACCACGCCACCATCGCCCTCACCGGCGCGCCCTGCCCCGCCCACGCCGACGCCCGCGCCGTCGACCTCAACGCCCCGGTCGGGCTCGCCCCCGGCAGCCGGCTGACCATCGGCGTCCCGTACGAGGGCCTGCGGGTCTACCTCGCCGTACGCGGCGGCGTGGCCGTGCCGCCCGTCCTCGGCTCGCGATCCACCGACACGCTGTCCGGAATCGGTCCCGCCCGGCTCGCCGCCGGCGACCTCCTGCCGGTCGGGGACCTCACGGCCGGCTGGCCCGCGGCGGACTTCGCCCCCCAGCGCGCGCTGCCCGCCGAACCCGTCCTGCGGATCCTGCTCGGCCCCCGCGACGACTGGTTCACGCCCGGGTCCCTCGCCACTCTGTGCGCCCGGCCCTACCGCGTCACCGACCGGAGCGACCGGGTGGGCATGCGGTTGACCGGGGCCGCGCTGCGCCGCGCCCGCCCGGGCGAACTCCCCTCCGAGGCCGCGGTTCCGGGCGCGCTCCAGGTGCCGCCGGACGGGCAGCCGATCCTCTTCCTCGCCGACCACCCGGTGACCGGCGGCTACCCCGTCGTCGCGACCGTGCACGAGGACGATCTCCCGCTCGCCGCCCAGACCCGGCCCGGGCAGGCCCTGCGCTTCCGTCCGGTGTGACCGGGCGCGGGCCACTGCGGTCACTGCTGGCCTCGGCCACGGCCCTCCGCTGCCGCTTCCCGCTCCTGTGCTCCGCCGGGGGAGGGGTGCCGGTGGGCGAACCAGGTGGGTGCCGGTGATGGTGAGCCGGTGGGTCGCGCGGTGGAGGGCGTCGGCCGGGTCGTCGGACAGTTCCGTGCGGGTGAGTGTGCCGGGGTCGGTGGCCTCGCCGGCGAGGGCCCGGGCCGGGACGGCGGCGGAGCGTGGGTGAGGCGTTGCCCCGGCCCGGGGAGCACGTGGTGGTTCCCGGGCCGGGGCAAGAGGTCAACCGGCGGCGTGGGTGCGGGCCAGGTGGGCGCCGGCGGTGGTGAGCCAGTGGGCGGCCCGGTGGCGGGCGTCGGCCGGGTCGCCGGACAGCTCCGTGAGGGTGAGCGCGGCGGGGTCGGCGGACTCGCCGGCGACGACCCGGGCGGGGACGTCGGCCCGCCGCGCGCGGGTGAGGACCTCGCCGACCGCCTTGCCGAGCAGGCTGGTGCCGTCGAACCGGCCCTCACCGGTGATCACCAGGCCGGCCCCGGCGAGGGCCTCGTCGAGTCCGGTGAGCCCGGCCACCGCCGCCGCACCGGGGACCACCTGGGCGCCCCAGGCGGTCACCAGGCCGTAGGCGGTGCCGCCGGCCGCGCCCGATCCGGGGAGGTCCGGGTCGCCCCCGAGCAGTGCGGCGAAGCGGCGCAGCCCTGCCTCCAGCAGGGCGGTCCCGTCCTGGTCGGCGCCCTTCTGCGGCCCGTACACCGCGGCCGCTCCGCCGGGGCCGAGCAGCGGATTGGTGACGTCGGTCAGCACCCGGACACCGCCCGCCGGTGCGGCGCGCAGGGCGGTGCGGTCGAGCCGGACGGCCCGGGGGAGGGCGCCGCCGCCGTCCGGGAGGTCGGCGCCGGTGTCGTCCAGCAGCCGCAGGCCGAGGGCGGCCAGCAGCCCGGCACCGCCGTCGGTGGACGCGGAGCCGCCGAGCGCGACGGTCACCTGCCGCGCACCGGCGTCCAGCGCGGCGGCGATGGTCTCGCCGGTGCCGCGGGTGCCGGCGGTGAGCGGGGCGAGGGCGCCGCCGAGCAGCGGCAGGCCGCCGGTGTCGGCCAGTTCGACCAGCGCGGTGCCGTCCGGCAGCAGTGCGAAGCGTCCGGTGACCGGCCGCCCGTCGGGGCCGGTGCAGCCGGGGACCGGGTGCAGGACGGCGCCGGGCAGGGCCGCCGCGAGTGCGTCGAGTGTGCCCTCCCCGCCGTCGGCCATCGGACGGATCAGCAGCTCGTCGTCCGGCCGCACCGAGCGCCAGCCGGCGGCCAGGGCGAGGGCGGCGTCCCGCGCGCCGACGGTGCCCTTGAAGGAGTCGGGCGCGACGACCACCCTCACGGCGAGGCCAGATGGGTGAGGTGGCGCTCGATCAGGGTGCGCAGCGTCAGCTCGCCCGGGGTGTCCCAGATCTCCTGGTTGAAGATCTCGACCTCGATCCAGCCCTCGTACCCGGCGGCGGTGACCAGGCCGGTGAGGGCGCGGAAGTCGATGTGGCCGTCGCCCACGTGGCCGCGGCCGAGCAGGGCGTCGGCGGGCAGCGGCAGGGTCCAGTCGCACACCTGGTAGGAGGCGATCCGGCCCTCCCGCCCGGCGCGGGCGATCTGCTCGGGCAGCGCAGGGTCCCACCAGACGTGGTAGCTGTCGACGACCACGCCGACCTGCCGGGCGGGGTGCGGGGCGGCGAGGTCGAGCGCCTGGCCCAGGGTGGAGACCACCGCGCGGTCGGCGCAGAACATCGGGTGCAGCGGCTCGATCGCCAGCCGAACGCCGAAGTCGCCCGCGTGCGGCGCGAGTTCGGCGAGCAGGTCGGCGACGGCGGCGCGCGCGCCGACCAGGTCGCGGCTGCCCGCCGGCAGGCCGCCGACGACCAGCACCAGGGTGTCGGTGCCGAGTTCGGCGGCCTCCTCGATGGCCAGCAGGTTGTCGGCGAGCGCGGCCCGGCGCTGCTCGGGCCCGTCGGCGGTCAGGAAACCGCCCCGGCAGAGGCTGCTGACGGCGAGCCCGGCGTCCCGGCACAGCTTCGCGGAGCGGGCCAGGCCGGTCTCGGCGACCTTGTCGCGCCACAGCCCGATGGCCGGGATGCCGGCGTCCGCACAGCCCCGCACGGCCTCCGGCAGGCTCCAGCCCTTGGTGGTGATCTGGTTGAGCGACAGCCGGTCGAGGCCGGTCACCGCGGGGGAGCCGCTCATGCCGCCACCCCCGCGACCGCGAGCAGCCGGCGCATCCGGTCGGCCGCGAGATCCGGGTCGGGGAGCACCCCGGCCGCGTCCGCGAGCCGGAACAGCTCCACCAGGTGGGGCAGCGAACGCCCGCTCTGCGCACCGCCGACCATGGTGAAGTGGTCCTGGTGGCCCGCCAGCCAGGCGAGGAAGACCACGCCGGTCTTGTAGTGGAAGGTCGGCGCGGCGAACAGGTGCCGGGCCAGCGGCACGGTCGGTGCGAACAGCTCCTCGTAGCGGTCGAGGTCGCCCTCGTCGAGTGCCCGCAGCGCCGCCGCGGCGATGGCCGCGATCGGGTCGAAGACGCCCAGCAGGGCGTGGCTGTGGCCGCGTTCGTCGCCGCGGATCAGCTCGGGGTAGTGGAAGTCGTCACCGGTGTACATCCGCACGCCGGGCGGCAGCGCGCGGCGCAGCGCGATCTCCCGGTCGGCGTCCAGCAGGGAGACCTTGATGCCCTCGATCCGGTCGGCGTGCGCGCCGATCAGCTCCAGCACGGTGGCGGTGGCCTCGTCCAGGTCGGCGGAGCCCCAGTAGCCGGACAGCGCCGGGTCGAACATCTCGCCGAGCCAGTGCAGCAGCACCGGCCGGTCGGAGCCGGCGATCAGCCCGCCGTACACCTCCAGGTAGTCCTCCGGGCCGCGCGCGGCGGCGGCCAGGGCGCGGCTGGCCATCAGGATCGGCTGCGCGCCGGCCTCCTGGACCACGGTCAGCTGCTCCTCGTAGGCGGCGCGGACGGCGGCCGGCGCGTGGGCGCCGGGGGCGAGCTGGTCGGTGCCGACGCCGCAGGCCAGCCGGCCGCCGCAGGCGCGGGCCGCGGCCCCGGAGCGGGTGATCAGCTCGCGGGTGGCCGGCCAGTCGAGGCCCATGCCGCGCTGGGCGGTGTCCATCGCGTCGGCCACGCCCAGGCCCAGCGACCACAGGTGCCGGCGGAAGGCGAGAGTGGAGTCCCAGTCGACGGCGGCGGGTGCACCGGGGGCGTTGTCGCCCAGCGGGTCGGCGACCACGTGGGCGGCGGCGAAGGCCGTCCGCGAGCGGGCGGCGTCGGGGGAGGCGGGCAGCACGGCGGGCTCGCGCAGCCGGATCCGGCCGTGGCCGGGCAGGTCGATCTCGGTCATGGTGTCAGCGCATTCGTCTCGTCGGCGGGCGGCTGCGGGGCGGTCGGTTCCCCGGCGGCCGGGTGCGGGGCGGCCGGCCGGGGTGCGGCCGGCGGGCCGTCACAGGGACAGCTCGGGAACGTCCAGCCGGCGCCCCTCGCGGGCGGAGCGCAGGCCGAGCTCGGCGAGCTGCACGCCCTTGGCGCCCTCCAGCAGGTCCCAGTGGTACGGGGAGCCGGTGGTCACGTGGCGCAGGAACAGCTCCCACTGCGCCTTGAAGCCGTTGTCGAACTCCTCGTTGTCCGGCACCCGCTGCCACTGCGCGCGGAACGGCTCGGTCACCGGCAGGTCCGGGTTCCAGACCGGCTTGGGGGTGGCCGCGCGGTGCTGGAAGCGGCACTCGCGCAGGCCGGCGACCGCGCTGCCCTCGGTGCCGTCCACCTGGAACTCCACCAGCTCGTCGCGGTCCACCCGGACCGCCCAGGAGGAGTTGATCTGGGCGGTGATGCCGCCCTCCAGCTCGAAGACGCCGTACGCGGCGTCGTCGGCGGTGGCCCGGTAGACCTGCCCGCGCTCGTCCGTCCGCTCCGGGATGTGGGTGGCGGTGTGGGCGTACACCGAGCGGACCGGGGCGATGATGCCGTCCAGCACGTAGCGCCAGTGCGGGAACATGTCGAGGACCATGCCGCCGCCGTCCTCGGCGCGGTAGTTCCAGGACGGCCGCTGGGCCTGCTGCCAGTCGCCCTCGAAGACCCAGTAGCCGAACTCGCCGCGCACGGAGAGGATCCGGCCGAAGAAGCCGCCGTCCACCAGCCGCTTGAGCTTGCGCAGGCCGGGGAGGAAGAGCTTGTCCTGCACGGCGCCGTTGCACACGCCGGCCTCGCGGGCGAGCCGGGCGAGGTCGAGCGCGGCCTCCAGCGACTCGGCGGTGGGCTTCTCGGTGTAGATGTGCTTGCCGGCGGCGATCGCCGTGCGCAGCGCGGTCTCCCGGGCGGGGGTGACCTGGGCGTCGAAGTAGATCTCGGCGAGCGGGTGGGCGAGGGCCTCGTCGAGGGAGGTGGTCCAGTGGGTGAGGCCGTGCCGGTCGGCGAGGTCCTTGAGCTTGTCGGCGTTGCGGCCGACCAGGATCGGCTCGGGCCACAGCGTCTCGCCGTCGCCGAGCGGCAGGCCGCCCTGCTCGCGGATGGCGAGGATGGAGCGGACCAGGTGCTGGCGGTAGCCCATCCGGCCGGTCACGCCGTTCATGACGATGCCGATCACCCTGCGGGACATGGGGGTTCTCCGATTCGTTGCTGGTGCGGGGAGCGCGTAGTGCGGGGGCACGCGTGACGGGGCGCGTGGCGAGGCACGTGCGGCGGTGCGTGTGGTGAGGGGGCCGCGCGGCACAGGGGCGCGGCGCGCGATCACGCGGTGCGGTGGACGTCCTCGGCGAGGACGGGGTGGGCGAAGGGCTGCCCGGCGGTGTAGCGGGCGAGCTCGTCCGCGGCGGCGGCGGCCATCCGGTGCAGCTCACCGCCGAGCGAGCCGGCCACGTGGGGGGTGAGGAAGACGTTCGGCAGGTCGTAGAGCGGGGAGTCGGCGGGCAGCACCTCGGGCTCGGTGACGTCGATGACGGCGCCGAGGCGCCCGGAGGCGACCTCGCGCACCAGCGCCTCCTGGTCGACCAGGGAGCCGCGCGAGGTGTTGACCAGGGTGGTCCCGTCAGCCATCAGGGCGAGCCGGCGGCCGTCGATCAGGTGCCGGGTGGCCGGGAGTTCGGGGGCGTGCACGCTCACCACGTCGGAGGCGGCGCAGAGTTCGTCCAGGCCGACGGAGCGCGCGCCGAGCCGGGCGGCCTCGGCGGGGTCGACGTACGGGTCGTGCAGCAGCAGGTCCAGGTCGTGCGGGCGCAGCAGTTCCAGCACCCGCCGGCCGATCCGGGAGGCGCCGACGATGCCGACGGTGCGCCGGTAGTTGCCAGCCGTGGCGTACGCCAGCTGCCAGTCGTACGGGGCGCGGCGGCTGCGGTACTCCTCGCGGATCGGCAGCAGCCGCTTGTTGGCGAGCAGTACGACGGCGACGGTGTACTCGGCGACCGGCAGGGCGTTGGCCCAGGCCGCCGAGGTGACCTGCAGGCCGCGGCGCCAGCAGGCCTCGGTGACGTGGTGCTTGACCGAGCCGGCGGCGTGGATCACGGCGCTCAGCCGCGGGGCGGCGGCCAGCACCTCTTCGTCGATCGGCGGGCAGCCCCAGCTGGAGACGATCACCTCGGCGTCGGCGAGCGCGGCGCGGGCCTCGGGGGTGGTGAAGTCGTCCAGGACGAGCGCCGGGTCGAGGTCGGCCAGCGCGGTGAGCCGGGCCATCGTGTGCGGGTCGATCAGGCGGCCGGCGAGCTCGCGGTGCATGGCGAGGACGGCGCGGGGGCGGCAGGCGGGCCGGCCGTCTGGCACGGTGGTCTCCCGGTCGGGCGTAGGGGCGGACGCGGTCGCGGCGGCGGTGTCCGCGGCGGTGGCGGGGTTCGGGTTCACTTGACGCTCCCTGCGGTCAGGCCGGCCTTCCAGTGCCGCTGGAGCAGCACGAACGCGAGCACGAGCGGCACGACGGCGAGCAGCGAGCCGGTGATGACCAGCGGGTAGTACTCGGGGAAGGCCTTGGTCTGGGCGTTCCAGCTGAACAGGCCGAGGCTGACCGGGAACAGCTTGCTGTCGGAGAGCATCACCAGTGGCAGGAAGAAGTTGTTCCAGATGGCGGTGAACTGGAACAGCAGCACGGTCACGAAGCCGGGCATCACCATCCGCAGCCCGATCGACCAGAAGGTCCGCAGCTCCCCGGCGCCGTCCATCCGGGCGGCCTCCAGGACCTCGTTCGGCACGTAGCCGGCGCAGAACACCCGGGCCAGGTAGACGCCGAAGGGGTTGACCAGCGAGGGCAGGAAGACCGCCCAGAAGGTGTTGACGATGCCGAGCTCGGAGGCCAGCAGGTACATCGGCAGGGCGAGCGCGGTGGTGGGCACCAGCACGCCCAGCAGCACCAGGCCGAACAGCTTCTCCTTGCCGGGGAAGCGGTAGACGTGGAAGGCGTAGCCGGCCGCGACGCACACCAGTGCGCACAGCACGGAGCCGATCCCGGCGTACAGCAGCGAGTTGAGGTACCAGCGGAAGTAGATGCCGTCGCCGGTGGTGGCCAGGTCGTGCAGGTTCTGCCCGAGCCGGAAGTTGTCGGCGCCCAGGGCGTTCCCGCCGAGCAGGTCGGCGGTGTTCTTGGCGGAGGCCGTGAGCAGCCAGCCGAGCGGCCACAGGGTGTAGACGGTGGCCAGGACCAGGGTGCCGTTGACGGCGGCCTTGGAGAGCGTCCAGGGGCGGCGCGGGCGGTTGGCGCGGTCCGGGCGGCGCGGCGGGGCGTCGGCGGGGCGGGTGGCGGTGGTGGTCATGCGTCGGCCTCCCGCCGGCGGTCGGAGCGGCCCCGGGTGAGCCGGGTGACGGCGAAGGAGAGTCCCGCCGCGGCGAGGGCCAGCAGCACCGAGGCGGAGGCGGCGAGCCCGTAGTCGTGGCGCTCGAAGGCGGCCGTGTAGGCGTACATGTTGGGGGTCCAGGAGGAGGTGACGCCCGGGGAGGTGCCGTAGAGGATCATCGGCTCGGTGAACAGCTGGAGCGAGCCGATGACGGTGAACAGGCCGACCATGGCGATCGACGGCCGGATCAGCGGCACCTTGATGCTCAGGGCGGTGCGCAGCGGTCCGGCGCCGTCGACGACGGCGGCCTCCAGCACCGAGCGGTCGATGGCCTGCAGGGCGGCGTAGAAGATGACCAGGTTGTAGCCGGTCCACTGCCACAGCGCCATGTTGACCACGGCGGGCAGCGGGTGGCCGAGCGGGTCGGGCTGGGTGCCCAGGGACTCCAGCGCGTCGAGCACGGGGCTGATGCCGGGGGTGTAGAGGTACATCCACAGCAGGGCGGCGATGATGCCGGGTACGGCGTGCGGGATGAACAGCGTCAGCTGGAAGAAGCGCCGGGCGCGGGCCAGCGTGGAGTCCAGCAGCAGGGCCAGCACGAGCGCCAGGCCGGTCATCAGCGGGATGTAGATCAGGCAGTACTGGGCGGCGGTCAGGAAGCCGCCGCGGAACGCCTCGTCGCTCAGCGCCCGGGTGTAGTTGCCGAGCCCGGTGAAGACCGTCTCGGCGTCGCCGAAGCCGAGGCCGGAGCGGTGTTCGGTGAACAGGCTGAGCCGGATCGCGTAGCCGATCGGGATCAGCGTGCACGCGGTGAAGAGCAGGAGGAAGGGGGCGAGCAGCACGGCGGGCGCCCCGTACCGCCCGCGTCGCCGGCCGGCGACGCGGGCGGTACGGCCGGGATGGGTGCCGGAGGTCACTGGGCGACCTTCAGTCCGCGGTTCTTGAACTCGGCGACGGTGGCCTGCTGCGCGGTGGTGAGCGCCTCGTCGATGGTGCCGCTCTTGCCGGCGACCTTGCCGAAGGAGTCCTTCAGCGAGCCGTTGGTGACGCCCATCGCCGGTCCCCAGGTCCAGCCCTGCTTGATGGACTTGGCGGCGTCGGAGTAGAGGGCGTAGAGGTCCTGGCCGCCGTAGAAGTCGGTGTTGAAGGCCTGCTTGGCGACCGGCACCAGCTCGGTGGCGGCCGGGTAGGCGGAGGAGGTGCCGGAGGAGATCCGGGCCTTGAAGCCGTCGGCGGTGGTGGTCGCCCAGGTGGCGAACTCGACGGCGGCCTTGGCCTTCTTGCTGTCCTTGGACACCGCGAAGGTGGTGCCGCCGAGCATGCCGCTGGCGGGGGTGCCGTCCCAGCTGGGCAGCGGCGCGGCCGCCCAGGTGCCGTTGACCTCGGGGGTGGTGCCGACGTTGGCCTTCAGGACGCCGCCGCCCCAGGTGGCGCCGAGGTAGCCGGCCGTCTCGCCCTTCTGCAGGGAGGCGGTCCACTGCTGGCTGAAGGACGGCATGACCCGCACCAGGTCCTCGTCGGCCAGCTTCTGCCAGTACTCGGAGACCTTGCGGGTCTCCGGCCCGGTCAGGTCGGCCTTCCAGGACTCGTCGGCGGCGGTGAACCAGTGGGCGCCGTTCTGCCAGGCCATCGCCTCGAAGGTGGTCGGGTCGTCGGGGAAGAAGGTGGCGATGCGGGTGTCGGGCTGGGCGGCCTTCAGCTGCTGCGCGGCGGTGCGGAACTCCTCCCAGGTCCTGGGGACGGTGATGCCGGCCTTGGCGAAGAGGTCCTTGCGGTAGTAGAAGACCTGGGGGGCGGCGTCCAGCGGCAGGGCCCAGGTCCGGCCGCCGAGCGAGGTGAGTTCGACGGCCTGCGGCAGGTACTTGGCCTTGAGGTCGGCGCCGACGAGCTTGCCGATGTCCTGGACGGCGCCCTGGCTGACGAAGTCCGGCAGCTGCGGGTACTCGATGTTGAAGACGTCGGGGGCGTTGCCGGCCTTGACCGCGTTGGAGATCTTGGCGTAGCCGCCGGCCGCGCCCGCAGGGATCTCCTCGAAGGTGACCTGGATGTTCGGGTGGCTCGCGTTGAACGCGGCGACCACGTCCTTGGTGCCCTTCGCCCAGCCCCAGAACGTCAGGCTGACCGGCTTGCCGTCGTCCGTGGCGGCGGCGGACCCGGCCCCGTCGCCGCTGCTGCCGCAGGCGGCGAGCACGGTGACGCCGAGCGCGGTGGCGGTGGCCGCGGCGGCGAGGCGGAGGGCTCTGCGCCGGGAGAGGGGGGTCGAGCGCATCGGTGGGCTCCTTAGGGCGAGGGTGCGCGGGCTGCGGAACGGTCGGCTCCGACCGGAACCCGCAGAGGGTGGGGGCGATTGGCTGTCATCCTGAGCAGGTCGGCGATCGGAGTCAAGAGATTTGGATCAAATGATCCGACCTGATCGGCCTGACCGGCGCCCGGCGGCACCCCTGTGAGCACCGGAAATGCCGGAAAATCGGGGCAATCGGCCACCTCGACGGCAAGGTCACAATCCGATCAAGCCGCTCATTTGATCGCCCCGGCTTGACGAATGATCAGGCGCTGCCTAGATTCCGGCTCACCACCCGATCACGGAGGACCTCATGCGCCTGCCCCCGGAGGACCGCGACCTCAGCCCGCACACCGGCTGGACCAGGGAGCACTGGGAGGCGGTGGCCGACGCCCTGCTGACCGCGGTCCGCCCGTACGCCGGCCCCGCCGGGGCGCTGATCGACCTGCCCGGCCCCCGCCCGAGCTGGTCCGGACGGCGCTCGGACGGCCTGGAGGGCTTCGCCCGCACCTTCCTGCCCGCCGCCCTGCGGGTGGCCGGCGCGGGCGGCGCCGACCCGCACGGCCTGCTGGCGCACTACGCCGCCGGACTCGACGCCGGCACCCGCACCCCCACCGGCGAACGCGACCTCGCCGACGGCGACCTCGAGTCCTGGCCGCTGATCACCGACCGGGGCCAGGCCATGGTCGAGGCCGCCTCCATCGCCTTCGCGCTGCGCCTCACCCGCCCCTGGCTCTGGGACCGGCTGCCCGGACCCGTCCGCGACCGGGTCGGCCGCTGGCTGGCCGACGCCCTGCACCGCGCGCCCAACGACAACAACTGGTGGCTCTTCCCGATGTCCGTCGGCGGCTTCCTCGCCGAGGCCGGCATCGCCGAGCGCGAGGCCCGCGCCGCGGTCCGCCGCGGACTGGAGAACATCGACCGCTGGTACCTCGGCGACGGCTGGTACACCGACGGCCGCCCCCGCGCCTTCGACCACTACAACGGCTGGGCCCTGCACCTCTACCCCGTCCTGCACGCCCACCTCGCCGACGACCGGGCCCTGCGCGCCGTGTACGGCGAACGCCTCGCCGCCCACCTGGCCGGCTACGCGCACACCTTCGGGGCCGACGGCGCGCCCGTCCACCAGGGCCGCTCGCTCACCTACCGCTTCGCCGCCACCGCCCCGCTCTGGGCCGGGGCCCTCACCGGCCACACCCCGCTCGCCCCCGGCACCACCCGCCGCCTCGCCTCCGGCGCCTTGCGCCACTTCCTCGACCGCGGCGCCGTCGACGAGCGGGGCCTGCTCACCCTCGGCTGGCACGGACCGGACCTGCGGCTCGTCCAGCCCTACTCCGGCCCGGCCTCCCCGTACTGGGCCGGCAGCGCCTTCCTCGGTCTGCTGCTCCCGCCCGGCCACCCGGTGTGGACCGCACCCGAGGACCTCGCGCCCGCCGAGCGGCGCGACACCGTCCTCGCCCTGTCCGGACCCGGCTGGCTGGTGCAGTCCACCGCCGCCGACGGCCTGGTCCGGCTGCACAACCACGGCAGCGACGACCAGCCCGCGGACGCCGTGGGCCCCGACGACCCGCAGTACGCGCGGCTCGCCCACTCCACCGCCACCGGGCCGTCCCTCGACGGACCCGCCGACAACCACCTCGCCCTGCTGACCGACGCCGGACCCACCGAACGCGGGCGCATCCACCCCCTGGGCACCGGGTCCGGCTGGGCCGCCTCCCGCTGGCACCCCCGCGTCGGCGGCCGTGAACTGCCCGGGGTCACCGTCACCTCGCTCACCCTGGCCCACGGCGCCGAGGAGGTCCGCGCCCACCTGGTGACCGGCGGGCCGGCCGGCACCCCGGTCACCCAGACCGGCTGGGCCGTCGCGGGCCGGCGCACCGAGCAGCCCGCCGTCGCCGGTACCGGGCGGCCCCTCAGCACCGACGCCGCCGCCGCACAGCACGCCGCCGCCGGCGTCCGCGCGGACGGCCGGCTGGCCTCCGAGCTGCGCGCCCTGCACGGCTTCACCGCCGCCGACAGCCAACGGGTCCCCGGCGGCACCGCCTTCGGCCCCGAGGCGGCACTGCCCCGGCTCACCGGGGAACTGCCCGCCGACGGCCCCGCCCTGTTCGCCTGCGCCGCCCGGCTCACCGCCGCCGAGCACCCGCCCGCCCTCGCCGACGCCGTCACCCTGGAGGCCCGCCCGGACGAGCGCGACCCGGCGGCCGTCGTCCTGACCGTGCGCCCCGCCGGCGCCCCGGCCCTGCGGATCCGGCTGGCGCCCGGCGCGGTCACCGTCCACCCCGCCGCACAGGACTGAAGCGCCGTGCCCCTCGCCCTCGCCACCCTCGGCCTGCCCGGGCTCCCGCTCGACCGGGCCGCCGCCCTCGCCGCCGAGCACGGCTGGCACGGCCTCGAACTGCGCTGCGCCGACGACCAGCCGGTCCGCCTCGGGCTGGACGCGGAGGAGCGCCGACGCACCGCCCGGCTACTGGCCCGGGCCGGCCTGCTCCCGCTGACCCTCGCCTCCTACGTCGGCGTCGCCGCCCCCGGGCCGGACGCGCCGGTGCTCGCCGCGCTGACCGCCCACCTGCGGCTGGCCGCCGACCTCGGCTGCCGGTACCTGCGGGTCTTCCCGCACGGCGGCCCCGGAGCGGCGGCCGAGGCCGACGAGCGCGCGGTCCGCAGGCTGCGCGCGGCGGCCCCGCGGGCGGCGGCCCTCGGCGTGCGGATCCTCGTCGAGACCCACGACTCGCACCGCGCCGGCGCCGCGCTGGCACCGCTGCTCGACCGGGTGGACCACCCCGCCGTCGGCGCGCTCTGGGACCTGCTGCACACCTGGCTCGCCGGTGAGACCCCGGCGCAGACCCATCGGGCGCTCGGCCCCCACCTGGGGTACGTGCAGGTCAAGGACGTCGCCTCGGCGGACGACCTCACCCCGCTGGCGCTCGGCGCGGGCGTGCTGCCGATCGCCGACTGCCTGCGCCTGCTGCCGCCCGGCTCCTGGGCGGCCTGGGAGTACGAGGCCCCCTGGCACCCGCGTGCCGCGCCCCTCGCGCCGCGGCTGGGCCCGGGGGCGCGACACCTGTCCGCGCTGCTGCCGGGGTAGCCGGACCGGCCGGGCCTTCGGGCTGCAGGGCTGCCGGACTCGCCGGATCGGCCGGTCGACGGCGAAGCTCCGCGGCGGGCGCCGCGCCCCTCACCCCAGGGGCGCGGCGCCCGTTCGTGCCGCCGCCTGCTCGGCCCCGCAGGAGGCGCGCACGTGCAGCACCGGGAGCAGCGCCGTGCGGTGCACCGGCAGTTCGGCGCCGGCCGCCAGCCGGCGCAGCAGCAGATCGACCGCCGCCGCGCCCACCGCGCGCTTGGGCGGGGCGACGGCGGTCAGCGGGGGCGCGGCGAGCGCGGCGAAGACGTCGTCGTAGGCGACCAGCGCCACGTCCGCGGGCACCGACAGACCGTGCGCGCGCAGCAGCGGCGGCAGCCGCAGCGCGTCCTGGTCGTTGTGGACGAGCACCGCCCGGGTTCCGGACCGCACGGCCTCGGCGATCCGCGCCACCAGCGGCTCGGGGTCGGCCGGCACGTTGCCGGGCCCGAGCGTGTCCAGCGCCGGCAGGTCGGGCAGCCCGAGCAGCCGGGTGCCCTCCCGGTACCCGGCCCGCACCTCGGCGGCCGTCCAGGAGTCGCCCCGGGCGGCCAGCAGCACGCTCCCGTGGCCGAGCCCGGCCAGGTGGCGCAGGGCGCTCAGCACCCCGTGGCGGTGGTCGGAGGCCACGGCGTCCAGCCCGGAGCCGGGGCCGTCCGGGGTGGGGGAGCGGCGCTCCACCAGGACGGCGGGCACCGGCAGGGTGTCCAGCCAGGCGTAGTCCTCGGCCGCCCGGCCGGGGACCAGCCCCGGGGCCAGCAGCAGGCCCTCGGCGCCGGACTCCAGCAGGCGCTCGGTCTGCAGCCGGTCGCCGCCCGCGCCGTACGGGGCGATGCCCAGGACCAGTCGGGCACCGGCGGCCGCGGCGGCGGCCCGGGCACCGGCGATCACCTCGTCGAAGTAGGAGCCGACCGAGGGCACCAGCAGGCCGAGGGCGCGGCCCGCTCCGGGGCCGGGGGCGATCGGCGCTCCGGCGGCGTCCGGGCGATCCAGGGAGACGAAGCCGTGCGAGCGGGAGAGCCGGCCGGCGTCGGCGAGCGCGGCGACGTCACGGCGGACCGTCACGGCCGGGATGCCCAGCCGGTCGGCCAGCTCCGTGAGGCGCACCCGCCCGCCGAGCTCGCCGACGGCCGACACGATCAGCCTGCGGCGCTCTTCCCCCGAAATGGCCATCCCGGCCTCCCTCTGTCGTGCCCGCGGAAGCGTCGCCCGGAAGCGGTCTGCCGATGATATTCCGATCGAAGAGTATCGTTCGATCGAAAATTGATCAATAATGCCGATGATCGCCGATCGATTGACCGTGCGATCGCCGAACTCCTAGGGTGACCCCGGTGGCCGCCGCCGACCCGCCCGCAGCCACCCGCGCAGCCGTGCGCCCGGACCCACCCGGACCCACCCGAGGTCCCACGCCCCTCACTCCCGCTCCCCTCCCGCGGAGGACCCGATGGCCCACCAGGCCCCCCACCCCGCCCTCACCACCGACGGCGACACCTTCCTGCGCGACGGACGTCCGCACCGGATCGTCTCCGCCGCCGTCCACTACTTCCGCATCCGCCCCGAACAGTGGACCGACCGCCTCACCCGGCTGCGGGCCATGGGCGTCAACACCGTCGAGACCTACGTCGCCTGGAACTTCCACCAGCCCACGCCCGACCGCGCCGACTTCACCGGCGACCGCGACCTCGCCGCCTTCGTCCGCGCCGCCGGCGACCTCGGCCTCGACGTCATCGTCCGCCCCGGCCCCTACATCTGCGCCGAGTGGGAGTTCGGCGGCCTGCCCGGCTGGCTGCTCGCCGACCCCGCGATGCGGCTGCGCCGCCTGGACCCGCCCTTCCTCGCCGCCGTGGAGGCCTGGTTCGACCACCTGGTGCCCGTGCTGCTCCCGCTGCTCTCCTCCCACGGCGGCCCGGTGGTCGCCGTCGCCGTGGAGAACGAGTACGGCAGCTACGGCAACGACACCGCCTACCTCGAACACCTGAGGGACGCCCTGGTCACCCGTGGCGTCGACGTCCTGCTGTTCACCGCCGACGGCGCCGAGGACGGCTTCCAGCTCGGCGGCCGGGTGCCCGGACTCCTCACCACCGGCACCTTCGGCTCCCGCCCCGAGGAGTCCCTCGCCTGCCTGCGCCGCCACCAGCCGGCCGGCCCGCTGGTCACCATGGAGTACTGGTGCGGCTGGTTCGACCACTGGGGCACGCCGCACCACGTGCGCGACGCCCGGGACGCCGCCGAGGTGCTCGACGCCCAGTTCGCCGCCGGCGCCTCGGTCAACATGTACATGGGCCACGGCGGCACCAACTTCGGCTGGTGGAACGGCGCCAACCACGACGGCACCACCTATCAGCCGGACGTCACCAGCTACGACTACGACGCCCCGGTCGGCGAGGCCGGCGAACTCACCGAGAAGTTCCACCTCTTCCGCGCGGTGATCGAACGCCACCTCGGCCCCAACCCCCACCCGCTGCCGCCGCTGCCCGCACGCCTCGCCCCCCGCACCGCCCCCGTCACCGCGAGCCGCCCGCTGCTGGGCGACCGCGGCGCCCTCGGTGAGCTCTCCACCGCGCACCACCTCCCCGAGCCCCGCCCGATGGAGGAACTCGGCCAGAACCTCGGCCTCATCCACTACCGCACCCGCCTGCGCGGCCCACTCGCCCACGGCGAGCTGCGGGTGGACGGCCTCGCCGACCGCGCCCAGGTCTTCCTCGACGGCGAACCCCTCGGCGTCCTCGACCGCAACCACCCCGAGCAGGCGCTCCCGCTGCGGGTCCCCGAGGGCGGCGCCGTGCTCGACCTGCTCGTCGAGAACCTGGGCCGGATCAACTACGGCCCACTGCTGCACGACCCCAAGGGCATCACCGGCGGCGTCCGGGTCGACCGGCAGTACCAGTTCGGCTGGGAGGTGCGCCCGCTGCCGCTCGACGACCCGACGACCCTCGCCCTCGGCGCGCCCTCCACCGCCGACGGGCCCGCCTTCCACCGCGCCGAACTGACCGTCGACACCCCCGCCGACGGCTTCCTCGCCCTGCCCGGATTCACCAAGGGCATGGTCTGGCTGAACGGGTTCGCGCTCGGCCGCTACTGGGACCTCGGCCCGCAGCGCACCCTCTACGCCCCGGCGCCGCTCTGGCGGGCCGGCGCCAACGAACTGCTGATCCTCGAACTCCACAGCCCCGGCGACCACGTCGCACTGGTCGAGGGCCCCGACCTCGGCCCCGTCGTCCCCGAGGAGCGCTACGGCTCCTGACCCCCTGTCGCCCCGCGGGCGCGCGCCGGCCCCTCCGGCCCGCGCCCGCGGGGCCGTCCGCCTGCGCGGGGACCAGGCACGGGCCGCCCGTCCGCCCGTCCGGTGACCGAGTGGTAGGTTCCTGTCCACTTCGACAGACCGGTCCACCGACAGGGAGTGCCATGCCGATCCCGGCGGACGATCGTCGTGCCCGCATCCTCGACACGGTGCGCGGCCTGGGCACCGTCCGGGTGGTGGACCTCGCCGAGCGGCTGGGCCTGCCCGCCGTCACCGTCCGCCGGGACGTCGCGACCCTCGCCGACGCCGGTCTGCTGCGCCGCACGCACGGCTCCGTCTCGTTCGGCGGCCCCACGGCCACCCCCGCCCCCGAACCGGTCCGCCCCGCCGAGGCCCCCACCCTGGGCCTGCTCGTCCCCGCCGTCGTGCAGTACTTCGACGAGGTGATCGCCGGCGCGCGCACCGCCGCCGCCGAGGCCGGCGTCCACCTGGTCCTCGGCATCTCCTCGTACGAGGCCAGCGCCGACCGCGTCCAGGTCGACCAGCTCCTCGCCTCCGGTGTCCAGGGCCTGCTGCTCGCCCCGAACTGGACCGCCGCCGACCGTCCCGAGGACCACGTCTGGCTGGCCGAACTCCCGGTCCCCGCCGTCCTGCTGGAACGCCGCCCGGCCCCCGGCAGCCCCGCCGCCGCCCTCGACGCGGTCGGCTCCGACCACCGGCACGGCGTCCTGCTCGCCCTGTGCCACCTCGTCGCCCTCGGCCACCGCCGGGTGGCGCTGGCGGCCCGCACCGACACCTGGACGGCCCACCAGGTCCGCCTGGGCTACGCCGAGGCCTGCCGCACGCTCGACCTGCCCGCCGAACCCGTCGTCGACGTCCGCACCCCGGCCGCCGGCGTCGACGACGTCGCCCACCGGCTCGCCGAGGCGGTCGCCGACGGGGTCGGGGCCGCACTCGTGCACAACGACCAGGACGCCCTGCAACTGCTGCCGCTGCTGCGGACCAGGGGGGTACGGGTCCCCGAGGACCTCGCCCTGGTCGCCTACGACGACGTGTTCGCCGCCCTCGGCGCCCCGCCGCTGACCGCCGTGGCCCCGCCCAAGCGCGCCGTCGGCGCCGCCGCGGTGGACCTCCTGGTACGACGGCTGACCGCCACCGGGAGCGCCCTGCCGGTGCACCACCTGGACCTGCTGCCGGACCTGACGGTGCGCGAGTCCTCCGGAGCCTGACCGCCGCATCGCGGGCGTTCGCTCACGATTCCCGATCGATGGCAGTTGTCGCGCACCTGTCGGTCCTTCACCTCCGTTGCTACAGTCCCTGCTTGCCACCACACCGCACGTGCCCGGACTCCCCTCGATCCACCAGAGAAAGTGGAGCACAGCCATGGGTTCGCTTCCCCGCCGCACAGCCGCCGTCGCCCTCACCACGGCGGCCCTGCTGGGCCTCGCCGGTACCGCCACCAGCGCGTCGGCCACCACGATCAGGTACTTCAAGGCCTACGGCCCCAACCCGGCCGTCGCCGCCCCCCGCGCCTGGGCCGCCGCCCACGCCGCCGGGTACACCGACGCCCAGTGCGGCCAGGAGAACGAGGTGATCTCGCCCGGCTACTGGCAGGTCATCGTCACCTGCGTGAGCTGACCCCGCACCCGGAGAGGGCGGTGCCGACGCCGGCCGCACATCCGACCGGCCCCGGCACCGCCCACGCCCCGGTGCGGGGCGGTCTGCCGCTGATGAAAAACCCCGGTGGCCCCGGCGTCCCGTCCGGATAGAGTTGCGCCGTGCCCGAGCTGAAGCAGTTGAACGCCGGCCTCGCCCCGGCCGTGCTGGCCTTCGAGCTGGCGAACCGCGCCCACTTCGCCGCCTCCGTTCCCGACCGGGGCGACGAGTTCTACGAGCACTTCGCGGACCGGTACAGCGCCCTGCTGGCCGAGCAGGAGGCCGGCATCTGCGCCTTCTACGTGCTGGTCGCCGAGGACGGCGCGGTGCTGGGCCGGTTCAACCTGTACGACCTCGAGGACGGCGCCGCCGGCCTCGGCTACCGGGTCGCGCAGCACGTCGCCGGCCGTGGCGTGGCGACGGCGACCGTCCGGGAGCTGTGCCGGCTGGCGGCGGACCGGCACGGGCTGCGCACACTGCGGGCCGCCACCACCCACGCCAATGCCGCGTCCCGGAAGGTGCTGACCAAGGCCGGGTTCGTCCCGGCCGGCCCCGCGGACCCCGCCGACCTCGGCGGTGAGCCGGGCACCTGGTACCGGCGCGAGCTGGCAGGGCGGCCGTAGCCCACGCGCCGTTCGAGGCTCTGGGTATCTCGCTACCGGTCGCGAACGAACCGGAAGTCGGCTCCTTCGCCCTCCTCGTGGTACAGCATGCTCCGCAGCGACCGGATCTCCGGGTCCCTCGCGGCGAACCCGGGGAGGTCGTGGGACAGGGCGACGGGAAGCGGTTGGTGGGCCGTGCGGAACTCCGCTGCGGGATCTGCGCCGATGAGCTCCAGCGCCCGGTACAGGAGTGCCATGCGGGGGATGATCTCGCGGGCATCCTGGGTGGTGGCCATCGCCAGTTGCACGGCCGCCAGCCCGTCGCGGGCGGCCTGCACGTCCTGGGTGCGCACGGCCAGCGTGGCCATCCGCCCGGCGAACGCCCCGAGAATCTCCGAGGCGTCGGGATGCATGAGGGGGAGGACCTCCGCCAGTCGACTGGGGCCGGAAGCGGCCCGCATGACCTCTTGGAGGGCCCGGTCCCGATCGTTCGGAATCGACCTCGGTCCGTATCCGTTGGCCCTTCGCGGATTCAGCGCGCGGTCCTGTGCCTTCGTCAGCCGCATGCCGCTCACTTCACCGTCGTCGGAGGAATCAGCGGTCCCAGCGTAGCCCGCGTCGGCGGAGGCCCGGCATGGCGGGCCGGGCGGGGAGCACAGGCACGGAGCAGTCGTGCGCCCGGCGTGCGTCACGCCGTCCACGCGCGCCCTGTTGTGGTCCGGCGCGGGCGGTCAAGCTTCCCGGGGTGGCCCGGCGGCCGGCCGGGTTCGCCGTCAGAGGATGCGCACGCCGACCGGAGGGTGGCGGCCTGCTGTGACCAGGGTCTGCCCCGCCCGCCCCGCGCCGTCGTGCAGAGAGGTGGATGGCATGACAGTGGTCCCCAGCGGACGGACCGGATCCCCGGGCCGCCTTCGACGGTTACGGCGCCGGGCACTGGCCGCCTCGGTGGCCGGCGCGCTCGGCGCCCTGGGCGCGGTCGTACCGGTGTCGTCGGCCCACGCCGCCGCCCAGGCCGACCGGGCGCACCTGGCCGACCCGGCCCCCGCGCACCGGCTGGTCTACATCGCCAACCTGCGGTCGAGCTCGGTGACGGCGTTCGACCCGTCGACCGGCACGGCCGTCGCGACCGTCCCGGTCGGCACCGGGCCCCAGGGGGTGGCGGTCTCCCCGGACGGCTCCCAGGCCTATGTCGTCAACAACGGCAGCAGCACGGTGTCCGTGATCGACACCGCCGCCAACACGGTCGCCGCGACCGTCCCCGTCGGCCGGCTGCCCGGACCGGTGGCGTTCTCGCCCGACGGCACCCGCGCCTACGTCGGCCACTACGTCAGCCCGGGCACCGGCGGCGTGGACGTCATCGACACCGCGACCCGGACGGTCACCGCGACCGTCCTGGTCGGCAGCCAGCCCTTCGGCATCGCCGTGACCCCCGACGGGACGCGCGCCTACGTCGCCAACCTGATCGGCGGCACGGTCTCGGTGATCGACACGGCCGCCCATACGCTCAGCGCCACGATCGCGGGCGCGAACGCCCGGATGCCGATGGCGGTCGCGGTCTCCCCGGACGGCTCCCGCGCCTACGCCGCGAACTTCAACAGCGGCAACGTCTCGGTGATCGACACGGCCACCAACACCATCACCGGCACCATCCCCACCGGGTCCGGTCCCGGGGGAGTGTCGGTCGCCCCGGACGGCGCGCACGCCTATGTGACGAACCAGAACGCCAATACGGTGTCGGTGATCGACACCGCGGCCGGTACCGTCACGGACACGGTCGACGTCGGTGCGACGCCCGTCGGTGTGATGGCCGATCCGGCCGGCGGCGCCGTCTATGTGACCAACAGCCGCTCCAACACGGTGTCGGTGATCGAAACCGCCGGTAACACCGTTACCGGCACCGCCGCCACCGGGAGCAGCCCCTACGCGGTGGCCACGGCCACCGTCGCGCCCACCGTCACCGGGGTGCGGGCCGGTCACGGTCCGGCGGCGGGCGGCGGCACCGTCACGATCACCGGTACCCACCTGGCGGGTGCGAGGTCGGTCCGGTTCGGCACCACGCCGGCCACCGGCGTCACCGTCGTCGACGACTTCACCGTCAAGGCGACCGTACCCGCAGGCGTCGGCGGCACCGTGGACGTCACGGTGACCACCCCCGCCGGCAGCAGCGCCACCGGTGTCGCGGCGCGGTACACCTACGCGTACCCCTTCGGAGGGTTCCAACCGCCGGTCGCCGACCCGCCCGCCGTCAATCAGGGCCACGCCGGCCGGGCGTTCCCGATGAAGTTCAGCCTCGGCGGCGACCGCGGCCCGGACGTCATCGCCCGCGGCTACCCCACCGCACGGAACGTCGACTGCGTCACCGGCGCCCCGCTCGACCCGCCCGCGCCCGCCGCCACTCCGGGCGGCAGCGCCCTGCGTTACGACCCGGCCGGTGACACCTACACCTTCGTCTGGAAGACCTCGTCCTCCTACGCCGGGACCTGCCGGCTGTTCACGCTCGGCCTGACCGACGGCACCACCCACACCGCCCTCTTCCGGTTCAGCTGACCACCCGGGCGGGCCCCGCCCCGCCCGGGCCGCCGACGCCTCCCTGACCGAAGCGCAGGCCGCCCCCTACCCCCGACCCCGACGGCGCCCCGGCCACGCCGTCGGGGTCGACGCTCTTCCCTCAGCCCCTTCCCGAACCACCTCCCCACCACCCCACCGTCGAGACGTCCGGGCCGTCCTGGCCGTCCGGGCCGTGGGCCGGCTACCCCTCGGGGTAGAAGACGAAGAGCGTGCAGCCCTCCGTCGTCTGCGGGACGTGCGACGACCCGGCGGGTGCGTGGATGAACGATCCCGCGGGATAGTCCCGCTCGCCGTCGTTGAAGACGCCGGAGACCACGAAGACCTCCTCCGGCCCGGGGTCGTGGACGTCGACACCCTCCCAGCAGGTGTGCGGGTCCATCTCCAGCACGTGCGCCTTCGCACCGCCGTCGCCGCTCCACAGCGGCCGCGCCCGGATGCCGGGGAAGAGTTCGCGCGTGGGCGCGTCCTGGACGGCCGCCCACGCGTAGCCGGGCACCTGCCCGCCCATGCGCGCGGTCACGCCCGCCGTCTGTGTCACCTGTGCCGTTCGCCGTGCGTCCGTTGACATGGGACAAGCCTCGTCGACGGCCGCCGACCCGCCCAGTGTCGGGATTGACGTCCTGCGGTACTTTTCTGCCATGCACCGTGTCGCGGCACTCGTCCATGCGCCGCAGTCGACCTTCGAACTCGCCTGCGCGGCCGAGGTGTTCGGCATCAAACGGCGCGGGTTGGCCACCCGGTACGCGTTCGGTGTGTGCGCCGAGCAGCCGGGCCCGGTCGCCACGCGCGCCGGCTATGACCTGCTCGTCACCGAGGGGCTGGACGCCCTCGGCCGGGCGGACACCGTGGTCGTCCCGGGCTGGCTTCCCATCGGCGAGCCCCCGTCGCCTGCCGTCGTGGAGGCCCTGCGGAGCGCGCACCAGCGCGGCGCACGTGTGATCAGCATCTGCTCCGGTGCCTTCGCCCTGGCCCACGCCGGCTTGCTCGACGGCCGCTCGGCGACCACGCACTGGGCGCTGGCGAGCGACTTCGCCGCGCGCTTCCCGGCCGTCCGCCTCGACCCCGACGTGCTGTACGTGGACCACGGCGACGTGGCCACCAGTGCGGGTTCCGGAGCCGGGATCGATCTGTGCCTGCACCTGGTGCGCGTCGACCAGGGCGCCGGGTACGCCGCACAGGTGGCCCGGAACATGGTCATGCCGCCGCACCGCGAGGGCGGGCAACGGCAGTACGCCGCGCCGCCCCACCCCGCCCACATCGACGGTTCGCTCGCGCCGCTCCTCGAGTGGGCGACCACCAGGCTCGACGAACCGCTGGCCGTCGAGGACCTGGCCGCCCGGGCCGGCTGCTCCGCCCGCACCCTGGCCCGGCGCTTCGTCGAGCAGCTCGGCACCAGCCCGGGGCGTTGGCTGCTCGCCCAGCGCATCGCGGCGGCCCGGGAACTGCTGGAGTCCTCCGATCTCCCGGTGGACACCGTGGCCCGCCGCGTCGGACTGTCCTCCGCCACCAATCTCCGCAGGCGCTTCCTCGGCACCCTCGGCACCACACCAGGGGCCTACCGCCGGGCCTTCCGCTCCGGCCCGCGGTGATCCCTCGGCCCGGGCGGCCGTGCGCCCGGACGAGCCGGACGCCCATGTGCACCGGGCCCCGGTGAACAACAACCTGATCTGCTACCGGCGGCGAAGTCGGGCAGCCGCTGGTGCTGCGCGGCCGTCCGGCACTCGCGGCGCACCCGGCGGGTGCGGCTTCAGTGGGCCAGGGCACGAACGGGCGGCGGATACTCCTGGGCGGCGGGTGCAGTCCACGGGGGTGGCCCCGCAGGGCCAGGCAGGGCTGCAGGGCGGCGTGCTGGCGGACAACACGCTGCTGCCCTGCCCTGCCCTGCCCTGCCCCGGACCGGCGCCGGGGCCCGCCGGCCGCGCCCGTCGGCCCCGCCCGCGCGGGGGCGGCCGGCCCTCGGCTAGCCTCCCCTCGTGAACGATGGTCCCGAGCCCCCGACCCTCCGTGTCTTCGTGGCACTGGCCCCGCCCGACGACGCCAAGGACGAACTGGCCCGGGCCCTGCAGCCCGCCTACGCCGCGTACCCGGGGCTGCGGTGGAACCGCATCGAGGACTGGCACATCACGCTGGCCTTCCTCGGCGAGCTGCCCTCCACGGCCGTGCCGCCGCTGCGGTCCGTGCTGGCCGGCACCGCCGCGTCGCACCCCGCCCCGGCCCTGCGCCTGCGGGGCGGCGGCCACTTCGACCAGCGTCTGCTGTGGAGCGGGATCGACGGGGACCTGGAGGGACTGCACACCCTCGCCGCCGACGTCCGGGAGCAGGTCAGGTCCTGCGGGATCGGCTTCAGGGACCGCGCGCTCCACCCCCACCTGACGCTGGCCCGCGCCCGCCGCGACGATCCCACCAGCGTGCCGCGCCTCGCGGCGGGCCTCGCCGTCTTCGCGGGCCGGACATGGTCGGCCGAACGCCTGCACCTCGTCGGCAGCAACATCGGCCGCGGTCCGGGGCCGATCCGGTACCGCGACATCGAGGCGTGGCGGCTGGGCGTCGCCGTCCGGACCCGCGGCGACAGCGCCCCCACCACGCCGTAACCGGCCGCCGCTACCTCGCCCCCGCGCCGGCCGGGGCGGACCGCGGCGCGTCAATCTCCGGCGCACGACACCGGAGAACCTCGCGCCCGGCAACTCCCCGAATGGAATAATGATTTGGGGGAGCGAAGCCGCCGTTCCACCCCATGGCGGCGACCGGAGGGGGAGACGATGCCCGACGTTCAGAGCGCGCTGGACGCGGAGTCGGTGGCGTTGGTCGCGGCCAACTCGCTGGCCACGGCGATGGGAACCGGGATCTGGGAGCTGATCCGGACGGGGGTGGGATCGGTCTTCCAGCGCCGTGGGCACGACGCGGGCGCGATCGAGAGCCAACTGGACGGTGACGCGGCCCTGGTGGCCGGGGAGCAGGCCGACACGATCCGTGCGGAGCTCGTCGGACCGTGGCGGCGGCGCCTGCAGGCGCTGGTGGACGCGGATCCCACGGTGGTGGCCGAGTTGGCGGCCCTGATCGCGCAGGTCGACACCGGGTTGCCGCGCGAGTCGGGGAACTGGATCCAGACCATCAACGCGGAGGGCCACGCCGTCGTCAACACGGTGGTGGGCGGCAACCAGGTCAACAACTACATGGACTCCCGACGCGGAGCCGAGGGCGAGGGCCCGGTCGCGGGCGAAGTCCGCGGATGAACGACGGATCGGGCGACGGCACGGTCTTCACCCAGAACGTCCTCGCGCGCACGGTCACGATCAACACCGTCCACGGCGGCGACCAGTACAACTACATCTACCGCGACACCCCGCCCTACCGGGTCGAGCCGTACCCACTGAACCCCGGGGGGACGTGGCCCGGCGGCCTGGAGCGGCTGCCCAGCCGGCTGCTGACCGCGCGCCACCGGATCGTGCCCTTCTCCCCGCGCCCGGAACTGGGGGCCCTGGAACGATGGCGGGACGCCGGCGTCCCCGGGCTGTCCGTGCGACTCCTGTACGCCGAGGGAGGGCAGGGCAAGACGCGGCTGGCGGCCGAGTTCGCCGCCCGTTCGGCCCGGGGCGGCTGGACCGTCGCCCAGGCCCGGCACCGCAGCGAGGTCGCCTCGGCAGGTGGCGGGGACGAGACGCTGGCGGTGCGCCCGCCCGGCCTGATCATGGTCGTCGACTACGCGGAGCGCTGGCCGACGGCGGATCTGATCACACTGATCCGCCAGCACCGCGACGCGGCCCGCGACCGGCTGCGCATCCTCCTGCTCTCCCGACCGGCGGGGGACTGGTGGCAGGCGCTGGCCCATCAGCTGGGCAAGCTCGACATCGTGGACAGCGAAGCCGTCCGCCTGGCCGCCCTGCCCGACGACCCGCAGACGCGCGCGGAGGCCTACACCTCGGCCCGGGACGCCTTCGGAGCCGTCTTCGGGCTGGCCGATTCCGCGGCGGTGGCCGTCCCGGACGGGTTGGAAGCGCCCCGCTACGGCCTGACGCTGACCACGCACATGAAGGCGCTCGTCGACGTGGACGCGGCCGCGCGGGGCGTCGAACCCCCGTCGGGCCGGGACCTCGCCGGGCTCTCCTCTTACCTCCTGGACCGCGAGCACGACCACTGGCGCTCGGTCCACGACGAGGGGCGCGGCCCGGTGCCGACCCGGGAGCGGGTGATGCGCCGCGCGGTGTACGTCGCCACCCTGACCCCGCCGCTGGCCGGGACGGAGGCATCCGCGGCGCTGGTACGCACCGGGGCAGCCGAGCCGGCCGAGGCGGACCAGGTGGTGCGCGACCACGCTCACTGCTATCCGCCGCAGACGGCGGACCGCCTGCTGGAGAGCCTGGCCCCCGACCGGCTGGCGGAGGACTTCCTCGCGCTGACGCTGCCCGGCTTCGAGGAACGGCACCGGTATCACGCCACGGACGACTGGGCGGCCGTGGCCCCGGCCATGCTGCTGCGGTACGCCGAGGGCACGGACCCGCCTGCGGCCACCCGCCATTCGCTCACCGTGCTGATCGAGGCGGCGCGCCGCTGGCCGCATGTCATCGACCGTCATCTCGTCCCGCTGCTGGCAACGTGGCCCGGCCTGGCACCGGCGGCCGGGGGCGCGGCGCTGAGCCGGCTCTGTGAGCTGAGCGAACTACCGGACAGCTTACTGGAATTGATCGTTCCGCAGCTGCCCCGGCACCGGCACGTCGACCTTGACCTGGGAGTCGCGGCAGTGACGCGGCGAGTGGTCCGGTACCGGCTCGCCAAGGGCCCGGTCTCCCCGGCGGAGGAGGCGGACCTGCTGTTCGCCCTGGCCTCGCGCTACGCGAACGCCGGTCTGCTCGGTGCGGCGGAGGCGCCGGCTCGGGAGGCGGTCGAGCTGCGTCGACGGCTCGCCGCCGTCGACCGCTCCGCGCCCCCCGCGCCGTCCGCGCCTTCGGCGCAGGCCACCTCGACCGCTCTGGCCGCTCTGGCGGCTGCGCTGAACAGCCTCGCGGACCTCCTCATCACCACCGGGCGCTTCGAAGAGGCGACGGCACCCATGCTGGAGGCCGTCGAGCTCCACCGCCGACTGGCCGAGCAGGACGCCGTAGGCCATTCCGTGGCTCTGGCCTACGTCTTGAACAACCTGGGTGTCCAACTGCTGCGCACGGGCCGCGCCGCCGAGGCGGTGGCCGCTTCGACGGAGGCGGCCGGTCTGCTGCGGGAGCCGCCCGGCGGCGATCCAGAGGCGCACCTGCCCGCGCTCGCGAGGGCGCTGACCAACCTGAGCAATGCTATGGCCGAGACGGGGCAGCTGCCGCACGGGGTGGGCCTGGCCCGGGAGGCCCTTCGGATCCACCGGAGGCTGACCGGCGCCGACCGGGCGCAGCACCTGCCCGATCTGGCGATGTCCCTGCTGAACAGCGGCCAGTGGCTGATGATGAGCGGCGATCCGGCGCAGGCCCTGGCGCTCACGGAGGAGGCAGTCGGGCTCTACGACGAGCTCGCCCGGATCAATCCCACCGCCTACCTGGCGCACCTGGGCAGCGCCTGGGACAACCGCGGCAACATCCTCGCCGTACTGCGCCGCCCCGAGGAGGCGCTGGAGGCGACACGCAAAGGGCTGGAGATCCGGGAGCGCCTGGCGGCCGGTGACCCGCTCCGTGCGCCGGCCGTGGCGAAGTCGCTGACCAATCTGAGCATCCGCCTGTCGCAGACGCCCGCGCGGACGCACCCTCCGACGAACCCTCCGACGCCCGAGGACGGTCTCGCTCCCGTGCGCGAGGCCATCCTCCTCTGGCGGCCCCTCGCGGCCGCCAACCCGGCCCACCTGCCCGACTTCGCGACCGCGCTGTACGCCCTCGACCACTGGCTCACCCGCGCCGGCCGGCCGGAGGAGGCCGTCGGGGCGCTGGAAGAGCGGATCGTGGTGCTGGGGGAGGCCGCGCGCGAGAGCGGGGCGCAGCTGCCGGAGCTGGCCGCCGCGCTGCACGACGCCGGCGGTCGGCGCGCCCGCGCCGGCGAACCGGAGAGGGCCGTCGAGCACCTCGCCGAGGCGGTGTCCCTCCGCCGGCGGCTGGTCGAGGGCGGGACGGCCGCCGACGCGGCCGCGCTGCTGGACTCGGCGGACCTGCTCGGTGCCTGCCTGGTGGACATCGGCAGGGCGTTGGAGGCCGCGATGATGACCGTCCGGACCGTGGACGCCATGAGACGCAACGTCGCCCGCGAGCCGGAGTCCTTCGGGCCGCTCCTGCTGGACGGGGTGATGCTGGTCGGCCTGCGGCTGGCGGCGGCCGGCCGGACCTATCAGGCGATCGCTGCGCTGCGGGGCGCGTTGGAGCTGGTCCGGACCCAGTCCGCCACCGATCCCTCGGCCTCCATGGAGCGGTACGCCTTCGGGCTCCGACACCTCGCCGTGATCCAGGCTGCGGCGGGCGTCGACGTGGAGGACGCGGTGCGGGCCGCCGACGCGGCCGTGCGCATCTGCCGGCAGCTCGCCGCCGACCTGCCCGCCGGGACACCGTTCCCGGCACTCACGGACGCCCTCGACGCCCGGGCCACCGTGCTCAGGACCCTCGGCCGTGCATGACGCCTCGCGCCCCCACCGCCCTCACTCACGCCGCCCTTCACCACCTCGGCGGTGCGCGTTCGTTCAGGCGTCATCCGGCCCCGGCCGTTCCCAGTTCGCCTCGACGCGGGCCCGCTCGGCCTCGACGAGCCGTCGGACCACGTCGTCGTCGGTCTGGTGGGAGATCTCGGCGAAGCAGTGGAGCCATTCGGCGAGGTCGGTGGGCAGGTGGACGGTGACACGGCATGTTGCGGGCGGCGGTTCGCGCACGGGGTCTCCTGTGGGGCCTGCGGGCTGCCGGGCGGCGGTGGTGTCCGCTCAAGCTTCGCCGGGGCGAGCGGGGCGGTCATCCGTCTGCGGTGGGAACGGCGGCTCATCCCCGGGACGGACCGGCCGGGGTCCGTCCGCGCGTGCGCCGGTTGACCGTTGTTCATCTCGCGGTGGGTGCCGGACGGCCCCGGCCGGGTGCTGTCATGGGCACATCCCCGATATGCGGGGCCGGTCGCAGGCTTGAAGGGAAGACGCTCCATGATGACCCGTCAACGTCTCGTCTCCGCCACCGCGGCGGTCGCCCTGGCCGGCGCGGCGCTCGTCGCCGGCACGGGCAGTGCGCACGCCGCCACCTGCTCGCAGTCCTACCTGCCGCTGCCCGACCCGCGCTGTACGCCCGGTTCGTACAACGGCGCCGTCACCCAGGCCACCATCGGCTCGACGATATGTGTGGCGGGCTGGACCGCCACGGTCCGCCCGCCGACGTCCTACACCAACCCGCTCAAGGCCCAGGGCATCGTCGACTACGGCTACAGCGACACCAACATGGCGGACTACGAGGAGGACCACCTCGTCCCCCTCGAACTCGGCGGAGCCCCCCGCGACCCGGGCAACCTGTGGCCCGAGCCGCACTACGGCACCAAGAACTCCTCCACCAAGGACGGCGTGGAGACCAAGCTGAAGAACGCCGTCTGCGGCGGCGTCATCACCCTGGCCGCCGCCCGCAACGCCATCCGCACCAACTGGACCACCGCCCTCTCGGCCACAGGCATCGGCTGACCCACCCACCGCGGGGCCCGCCCCCACCGGGCCCCGCCCCCGCCCCCGCCTCCACCTCCGGCACGGGCCCGGGCGGAAATTCCTTCGATCGGTGGGCATGTTTCGTGAAAGTGTGTCCACGTACGAAATCCGCCGACCGGAGACCACTTTGACGATCCGCCGCACGACCCTGACCGCCGCCGCCTCGCTGCTCGCCCTGTCGGCCGTTGCCGCCTGCAACGACGACACGCAGTCCGCCCCGATGGCGGCCGGCACCTCGGCCGCCGCGAGTACGACCACGTCCGCTCCCGCCCCGGCGCCCACGCCCAGCGCGACCACGTCCGCCCCGGCCGCCACGCCCAGCGCGACCGCGAGCGTCACGCCGACTGCCACGGCTGCCCCGAGTGCCACGGGTGCGCCGGTCGACGCCTCGGGAGCGTTCGACCCCGTCCAGGCACTGACCACTCCCGACCTGACGCCGTACGCCGCGACGATGAACATGACGGTGGTGGCGACGGGCGCGGGCGGTGAGCAGTCCACGATCACCTCGACCGGCCGGACGAACGTCAACACCCCGGTCACCGAGAGCCGGACGGAGACCAAGACGCTCGTCGGCGGCAGCGACGAGCCACTGCTCTGGGTGGAGGTGGTGAACACCGGCAAGGGCATCTTCATGCGCGACAAGACCAAGCCGGGAAGCACCTGGACTCCTTCGGGCACCTCCTCCGACGACTCCGCGTCCGACACCGCCACCACCTACGCCAAGGCGCTCGCCGAGTCCGGCCCCGCCGCCCGCAAGGGCATGGAGCAGAAGAACGGCGTGCCCGCCTACCACCTCGGCGGGCGCCTGACGGTCGACCGGATCAAGAGCCTCGCCCCCAAGGAGCACCAGCGGATGAGCGCGAAGGGGGTCACCGCCATCGACTTCGACATCTGGATCGACCGGGGCGGCCGGGTCCTGGCCCTGCGGCAGACCATGAAGGTCCCCGACGCCCGCGTGTCGACCGTCACCACGGTCACCTCCGTGACCTACAGCGACTTCGGCCCGCGCGAGACCTTCACCGCCCCGACCCCCGCCGCGACCACCGCCCCGACCGCCGCCGCCTGACCCGGCCGCCGCCGACGTCACGTCCCCACCCCGCCCGAGGGCCGCCCGCACATGCGATCACGGCCCGCCGGGTGGCGCTCGCCGCCACCGCGGTCGGGGCTTTGTACCGTGGGCGTAGGTTCACGGCATGAGCTTCACGGGATTCTGGGTCGTGTTATGGACAGTACAAATAACTGTCAGATGTCAATCTGTCCTGCCCGGCGTCTCCGGCAGCCGTGCTCGGTCCCCCGATCGACGAGGCTGGGTCAGGGCAGGACCGCTTCTCACTCTCCGTAGTGCGGGGAGAGCGTCTGGATCGAATGTGATCTAGGAAATGTTTCCAGTTTGGTGCGGTTTCCATTGCTTGGAAACCCATTGAAACTGGAAATGCCCCTAGTCAGGGCAGGTCGTCTCAGTGGCGAGCTCCTTCGGCATCCTGGTGCTGCCGCAGGCGGTCGATGATCTCCTTGCGGAGGCGTCTGCGCTCCTTTGGGTCGCAGCTGATGAACCGTCCGTAGCGGGTTTCGTGGGGCGCGGTCATCTCACGAATCAGCCGGAAGACGCGGGAGTGCCGACGGGCCAGTTCGTCGTAGGTCGGCTGGACGAACTGCATCAGGGCTTCGTGCTCCGGATCGCAGCGTTCGGCGATCGTCATGGAATTGAACAAGGTCTGCTTCAGCCGGCCATTCTCCTGCGTGCGTTGGACCAAGCTCGCGAACAGGCGCCGACGTGCCGCGTTGTCAGGTCGGCTGCGTTGCGCGGCGGCCCGAGGCAGGGGGACGAGCGTGCGGTGGCTCTGGTTCTGAGGGTCGGGCGCTAGTTGCTTTCGAAGTACCTCAAGCTGGTCCTGCCACCGGTGCAGCACGAGCGGGTGGCAGAGGACGTCGTCGCGTCCCTGCTGGCGTCCGGCGTCCCGTAGGACACGCAGACGGAACTGGGCGTCGTCCATGTCGAGGACCGTGCTGACCTCGGGGGTGAGCGGGGCTTTCAAGACCCCCACTCGATGCACCAACCGATCTTCTCCGACTGGTTGGCGACCTGGATCGAGGTGTTCGGGCTCAAGCCGGCCGCGGCTGCGGCCTGCGCCATCAGCTCTGCTCGTTCGTCTCTGAACAGTTCGCCAAGCAGGCCCTTGGCGAACCGGACCGGATCGTCGGTCGGCGGGGTGTTGGTCGACACGAGGCCGTAGCGGCTCAGTTCGGCCACCCGTTGGCGCTTCAGCTCTGCGTTGGCCTCGCCGAGCCGGCGGCGAACGCTCTGAGTCTGATGGTCCCACCGCTCGACAATGGGATCTTCCTCCAGGCCGGCCCGGACGTGCTCTTCCTTGCGCAGTTGGAGGTCATGGAGCCCGTAGGTGAGGGCGTCGATCGACTCGCAGATCCGGTCCCGGCCATAGAGAAGATCAATGAGGCCGGTGCGCTCGACACCGCATGACTCGGCCACCACCACCTTGACGAGGTCCATGAAGCTGGCGCTGATCACGTCTGCCAGGTCTGGAAGCGGCAGTCGCCAGGGGTTAGGGTCGGGAACCCGCTCGATCCTCAGTCCTGGGCCGGTCAGGGCGGGCGCGAGCCGCCGCTCCTTCCGGTCCTCCTGCGCCGGGCTGAGCAGAGCGAAGCGGATGTCAAGGTAGCGAGTGATGCGGCTGCGGTGATGACCCGTCAGCGGTCGGTCCCGCAAGGTCACGCACTGCTGGCGAGGTCTCGCCCCGCAGGTCGGACAGGGGATTCTGCCGATCTCTGGCGACCTCAGGGACCATAGCGTCGTGCGTGCGGGGGCATCAGGGGTCATGGCCGGGCTCTCCAGGTGGGGACGCCTGAGTGTGGCGGCGCCGTGCTCAACGACCTGAAGCGTTGGGGGCCTCTCGGCCGTCAGGACGAATTCGGCCGGGAATGCGAGTGCTCTCAAGGTCAGGTGCTCGAAGGCTCGCAACCGTGCCGTGTAGCCCCGAAGGGGACATAACAGGGTAAAAAGGTCAGACAGCGCGACATCTATGTCAGCTGCCGCGACCAATTGGAGGGCGCCTGCCCCAGCACAATGGGCCGTGTCGGCATTCGGTCATCTTCCTGCGGGCATGTTGGTCTGGGGATCCGCAGCGCCCTGAACCGTCCGAACGGCTCAAGCCTGAGAGCCGACGCCATCCTGGCAGCGAGGGTCTGCTCCAGTTGGCGCCTTCGATGGCGCGCTGACGGCAACAACGACGAGGGATGGGCTCCAGCACGGTGCTGGAGCCCATCCCTTGTCCTGGATCAGCGCTGTGAGTGGCGCTTGGGCCTGACAACGAACGCGAGACCGCCCCCGATGACGTCCACGACACGCACCGTGGCGTCGCCGCCTCGCTTGGTGTCGGTGATACGCACCTCGTCGCCCCTGGCCAGGGCCTCGCGGATCGGCCGGACTGCTCCGGCGGGGAGCCGGAAGGTGCCCAGGGACCAGTCCGCCTTCCGCAGCGATGCCGCAGCCAGGCGGGAGCGGACCCTGTTCATCGTCCTCTCGGAGTAGGACCAGGCCGGCAGTGCCAGGCAGGGCGGCAGGACACCGATGGCGGCGAAGTCCACTACCCCCTTCGACTGAAAGGCAATGACGCTTATCCAGACCATCGCCCCCGCCAGGACTGGGGAGTTCCGGCGCCGCGAGCGACGCAGGTGTCCCCGACGGTAGACGTAGCCCTGGGGAGCGCGTCGCTGACGAGCGGACGGAAAGAAGCGCCGCTGATGCGGGGTGACGGACTCGCTGGCGGTCGCGGAGCGTGCCTGTTGCTCCTCAGGGGTGGGCGCAACTTCCGCCTGCCGGTTCGATGCTCCTGGAGCGGAGGCGAGGGGCCGATGGATGGCCCGCAGCGTCCAGGTCGCGCGGAGGGCGATCCAGGACGCGCAGAACAGCTTCAGCAGCTTGCCAGGTCGCTCATTGAGCAAGGCGACCCACTCGGCCTCGTAGCGCTCGGTAGCTTCGGCACTGCCCAGCCGGCGCGCTGCAAGCCGCAAGATCCGTCGTGCGAGCCAGGGGGAGACTTCAGTGAACTCGCCAATGACCATGCCGAGGACGGTGGGGATGAGTAGTTGGGTTAAGAAGTCGTTCACCAGGCGCCCGCCCAGCGCGTCCGGAACCCGAAGGCGGGCTTGGGGCGGGGTTGAGCGGCTGCCTGGCTCGGGAGCTGCCCACGGCGTTCGAGCACGATGCTGCGGGCAGCTTCGGCGCCGGTGGGCGTCAGGAAGTAGAAGCGGCGGCGGGGACGGCCCTCGTCAGGGTGTTCCGTCTCCCAGTGACTGTCGAGCCAGCCCGCCTGTTCGAGGCGGGCAAGGATCGGATAGATGCTGCCGGTCGGTTTGCCGGCGGCCTTGGCGACCGCGAAGCCATGGAGCTCTTCGTCGGACACCAGGAACGCCTCGAGCACGTCGAGCGTGGCCGACGTGATGCGAAATGGGGTCCTCACAAGCTCTAACTCTACATATGCAGAACAGGATCTGACGCCAGCTCGGGCGTTGCTTCAAGCCAACTCCGGGTAAGCCGAGTTGATCTTCGAGGTGGGACATGCGGCGGATCCGACACCCCAGGTCGGGTAGGTGTCGGTAGCAACTGGAAGGGCTGAGAGGGGACCGACCCAGCGATCTTCTTCGAGAATCGTTCTCGCGGGCTCAGCCCACCTGAGTGCCCCTGAGCTGTCCGGATGGCTCAGGGGCACTCTCGAGCTGTCGGTCAGGCAGTTGGCGCGAACGCGGGCCGACGTCGTTGCCGGGGCAGGGGGCGGCCGGGCGGCAGTCGGATCCGCTGCAGTCCGCGGTGCCGGAGGCCGAGTAGACCTCGGGGGCGGCGCCGTAGCCGGCCGCCTGGAGGGCGGCGACGGTCTCGCGGATCTTGTCGGGGGTGCCGTAGTCGTCGGCGGGCTCGTGGTGGATGAACCGGCCGCCGGTCAGGGGGACATGAAGGCGAAGTTCTTGCGGGTCCGCCGCAGGGCGGCGTGCCAGACCTCGTCCATGTCGACGGTGAGGGCGTAACCGGCCCAGGGGTCGTCGGCGACGAGGGTCGCCCAGTCGGCCCAGGCCGTGACCAGCAGGCCGATGTAGTCGGCACTGAAGCCGGGGTTCTCCTTGGCGACGTCGGCGGCGAGGTCGGCCGCGAACTCGGAGAACTCGCCGGTCAGCAGCTCGGCGCCGCGCGACCTGGTGAGGGTGTCACTCATGGTGCTCCTCCTTGATCTCCTCTTTCGGGTGGTGCCGGGCCCGGCCCGGTGCTGTGCGGCGCCGGGCCGGGAGTCTGTGGGTGGACCGAGGTGCGGTCAGGAGCGGCCGAGGGCGCGGAAGGTCCAGCCGGCCGCGCGCCAGCGGTTCGCGTTGAGGGTGCCGCGGGCGTCGATGACCTTGGGGACGGCGATGTGCCGGGTGAGGTCGGCCGGGTCGGCGTCGGAGTACTGGGGCCAGTCGGTCAGGTGCAGCAGCAGGGCGGCGCCGGTGACGGCCGAGGCCGGGTCGTCCGCGTACTCGAGCTGGGGGTAGGCCCGGCGGGCGTTCTCCATCGCGGCCGGGTCGTGGACGGTGACCTCCGCGCCGGCCCGGTGCAGCGCGTCGGCGACCGTGAGGGCCGGGGAGTCGCGGATGTCGTCGGTGTTGGCCTTGAACGCGGCGCCCCAGACGGCGATCCGCTTGCCGGCCAGGGTGCCGCCGAGCACCTCGCGGGCGAGGGCGACGGTGTGCTCGCGCCGGCGCTGGTTGATCACGTCGACCTGGCGGAGCAACGTGGCGGCCTGGTCGGCGCCGAGCTCCTCGGCGCGGTGGGTGAACCCGGCCAGGTCCTTGGGCAGGCAGCCGCCGCCGAACCCGAGGCCGGGCCGCATGCCCTTGGCGCCGATCCGCTGGTCATAGCCCAGAGCCAAGGCGAGCTGCTGGACGTCGGCGCCGGTCTTCTCGCAGAGCTCGGCCATCGCGTTGATGAAGGAGATTTTGGTGGCGAGGAAGGCGTTCGCGGCGCCCTTGATCAGCTCGGCGGTCTCCATGCCGGTGACGATCAGCGGGGAGCCCTTGGCCAGGATGTCGGAGTAGACGGCCCGAAAGTCGGCCTCGCTGCTGGTGTCGCCGTCCTCGACGCCGAGCACGATGCGGTCCGGCTCCAGGGTGTCCAGGACCGCGAAGGACTCGCGCAGGAACTCCGGCGACCAGGCCAGGCGGACGCTCACCCCGGCCGGGACGTGCTCGTCCAGGGTCTGCCGCAGCTGGGCGACGGTGCCGACCGGGACGGTCGACTTGCCGATGATCAGCGCGCCGTCGGCGAGCCGGGGGGCCAGGCGGCGGACGGCGGTGTGCAGGTGGGTGAGGTCGTAGGCGCCGCTGCCGTCCTGCTGCGGGGTGCCGACGCCCAGGAAGTGGATGTCGGCGAAGGCTGCGGCCTCGGCGTAGGAGGCAGTGAACCGCAGGGTGCCTGCGGTGGTGTGCTTGGCGAGCAGGTCGTCCAGGCCGCGCTCGACGAACGGGGCCTGGCCCTTGTTCAGCGCCTCGACCTTGAACGTGTCGGTGTCCATGCCGAGGACCTGGTGGCCGAGTTCGGCCATCGCGGCGGCGTGGGTCGCGCCGAGGTAGCCGCAGCCGATCACGGTGAGCTTCACGAACGTGTCCTTCCGAGGGGGCGGGGTGCCGCCCGGCCGGGTGCCCCGGCCCCCCTCGAGGACGGGGTGTCAGGCGCCCGGCTGGGCGGCGAGGTAGCGGTGGATGCCGTCGCGGATGAACGGCGGGATGGTCAGGACGGGCAGGTGCTCGGGGGCGAAGAACTGGAGCTTGACGCCTTCCGTCAGCGGCAGCGCGGTCTCGTCGCCGTCCCAGTAGGCTGAGAAGAACGTGATGATCTGCCCGGAGCCGTGCTCGTCGCGGGTCTCGAAGAGCCGGTGGAGGTTGTCGACGCTGAGGCCGGCTTCCTCTTCGAGCTCGCGGTCGATCGCCAGGAGCGGGTCCTCGCCGGGGTCGCAGCCGCCTCCGAGGAGGCTCCAGTGACCGGGCCAGGCAATGCCGTCGATGTCGTCGCGCAGGTGCAGGAGGAGTTCACCGCGGTGGTTGGTGATGATCGCGACCGCTCCGCGCGGCTCGGCGGCGGACGGCTTGGTGGGGAGAGTCTGGGAGTCCATGCGCTCACGGTAGTGAGCCGACGGCCCGTCAAGCGGCTGCCGCCACGGTCTGGTCGGAGAACCAGGCCGCGGCCATCAGGGCCTGCATCCGGGTGCGGTCGAACCGCCCGCCCGGCCGAAGGCCGCCCGCCAGGAGCGGCTGCAGCCCGCGCGGCGCCTGGTCCAGCGCCATGCTGATCTGGGCGGTCGCCCAGGGCTCCAGTGGGCCGGACAGCCAGCTCGGGACCGGGGAGGCGAAGCCGAGCTTGTCCCGGCTGCCCCAGACCTCCCGGGGCAGGCCCAGGGCCTTCGCGGCGTCCCGCAGGATCCGCTTGCCCGCTGCCGGGTCGCTGATCTTGTGCTCGACGGGCAGCCGGTAGGAGAACTCGACCAGGTCCCGGGCCAGGTAGGGCGAGCGCCGCTCCAGCGCGAACGCCGAGGCCAGCTTGTCGCTGGTCATCACCAGCGGGCGCCAGGCCGTGGCCAGGTCCGCCAGCGTCAGCCCCCGCGCCAGGTCGCCGCCGGCCCGGCGGAGGGCATCGGAGACCAGCTCGTGGAGCCGGCCGTCCGGGTCTTGCCCGCGCAGGACCAGCTTCACGATCGCCTCGGCCGGCTCCAGCGGCTCCCCCGTGGAGGCCAGGAGCTTGGAGGCCAGCGGCCGGTAGGCGTCCAGCCCGGCGTCCAGCACCGCCTGCGGGCCGAACAGGACGAGCGCGTGACGGACGTAGCCCATCAGGAACTCGTCCGGCCCCAGCCCGCCGGCCACGACCCGGATGCCGCGTTCGGCGACCGCCCGGTAGGCCATGTGCTCGCTGAAGGTGCTGGCGTTGCCCATGGGGTAGTCCAGCGTGTGCATGATCTCCGGGAGCGTGCGGGTGAAGTCCGCGGCGGTCGGCTCGATGACGACCAGCTCGGCGCCGATGTCCCGGGCGACGACGGCCGCGATGGCGGACTCGTCCAGGCGGTCCTGGCCGGGGTAGCGGACCGTGACGCAGACCTGCGGGCGCATCAGGTAGGCCAGCACCGAGGAGTCCAGCCCACCCGACAGCAGCAGCGCGAAGTCCGAATTGGGCGCCCGCATCGGGATCCGGTCGGCCAGCAGGGTCGAGAACCTGGCGAGCGCGGTCTTGTAGTCGCCCTGCCAGGGTTCCAAGCCCTCCAGCTGCCACCAGGTCCGCTGGACCAGCGAGCCGGTCGCGACGTCGAAGGCCAGCAGCCCGGCCGGCGGCAGCAGCTGGATGCCCTGGAAGGGGGTGTCGGCGCCGGTCGGCGTCTCGATGGACAGCATCTCCGGGCGGACGACCAGCGGGGCGGTGCCGTAGCCGGTCAGCGTGGTGACCTCGGAGGCGAACGCGAGCCGGCCGCCGTCCAGGCGCCAGTAGAGCGGCTTCTCCCCGAGCCGGTCCCGGGCCAGGAACAGCCGGCCCTCGCGCGGGTCGTAGACGGCCATGGCGAACATGCCGTCCAGGCCGGCCAGGCAGCCGGGCCCGAGCTTGGCCCAGGCCCGCAGCACCAGGTGGGCGTCCGTGTCGCCGGGCTCCAGGTCGATGCCCCAGGCCGCCGCGACCTGCCGGTAGTTGTAGATCTCGCCGTTGAAGGTGAGGACGATGCCGCTGGCCAGGTCCCGGTAGGGGCCGGGCTGAGCGGTCTGATCGACGATCAGCAGGGTGTTCATGGACAGCACCGCCTGGCCGTCGGCCGAGATCAGGTGCCGGGTGCCGTCCGGTCCGCGGTGGTGCTGGGCCAGGCCCATCGCCGCGACGGTGGTCTCGTGGCGGGCGGCGTCCGCGCCGGCCAGTCCTGCGATTCCGCACATCTGGTTGTCACCCCCGAGCGTGAATCGGTGAAGGCCCCCGCCGGAAGGTCTGTGGTCCGGTCCCGGCGGAGGCCCGGGGCATCAGACAACCGCGTCCGGCCGGGCCCGGGCAGGGCTCGCAAGGGGGCTCACAACTCGCGAAAGCGGTTCACCGCGAGCGGCGAAGGCAATACCCTCGGTGATCCGGCGTCAGATGCCGGATGTACGACTTCTCGTGCCCAATCGCGTACGACTCCCCGCGCCAAGCCGCGCGGGACCGATAGAGGGGGACGCTGTGGCGTCGACCACCCGCCGGGCCAAGCCGCCGAACGACGCGCTGGCCCGGATGATCGAAAAGTGTGACGGGGCCAGCCACAAAGCGCTGGCCCTGCGGGTGAACCAGCTCGCCCGTGAAGCCGGGCTGACCACGACATATACCCATACCTCCGTCGCGAACTGGTGCCGCCGGGGCATGGTCCCGGACTGGCCGGTGTCCAAGCTGCTGGCCCAGGCGATCGGCGAACGGCTGGGACGGCCTGTGCAGTTGGCGGAGATCGGTATGGCGGATGCCGAGACGCCGGACGCCGCGGTGGGGTTGGATTTCCCGCGAGACCCCGCCGACGCCGTGCGCGTCGCCACTTCGTTCTGGAGCACTGTGAACCGCCGCGACTTCCTGACCGGGACGGGCTTCGCCGTCTCCGCGTTCGCCACCCCGGTCACCCGCTGGCTGGTCACCCCGGAAGACGACGACGCCGCCCACCGGGGCCGCGGCCGGGTCGGCGCCGCCGACATCGCCGAACTGCGGGAGGCCGCCGCCGACGCCCGGCGGTGGGACTCGAAATACGGCGGCGGGAACTGGAAGGCCAACTCCGTCACCGCCTGCCTCCAGGAACGGGCGGTGCCGCTGCTGAACGGCTCGTTCAGCGACGACGTGGGCCGCGAGCTGTTCTCGGTGACCGCCGAGCTGTCCCGCCTGGCCGGCTGGACCGCCTTCGACGTCGGCCAGCACGACGCCGCCCAGCGGCACTTCATCCAGGCCCTCCGCCTCGCGCGGGCCGGCCGCGACGTCGAGCTCGGCTGCTATGTGCTCACCACGATGGCGATGCAGACCCTGCTGCGGGGCTTCGCCTCCGAGGCCATCGACATGACCCAGGGCGCCTTCCAGCGGGCCAAGGGCCAGGCCGCCCCCAGGGTGCTGGCCTTCACCAAACTCATCGAGGCCCGCGCCCATGCCCGCGACAACAACGCCAAGGCCGCCTCAACTGCGCTGGCCGCCTCCGAAAGCCTGCTCGACCAGGCCCGCGACGGCGCCGGCGAACCCGCCTGGATCGACTTCTATCACCACGCCCGGCTCTCCGCCGACGCCGCCGAGATCTTCCGCGACCTGAAGAACCCCAAGGCCGCCCTGGCCTGGAACGCGCAGGCCGCCGCCATGCCGACCGGAGTGTTCACCCGCTCGGTTGGCATGCGCCTGGCGATCGTCGGGACCGCTCATCTCCAGGCGAACGACCTCGACCACGGCCTGGAGCTCGGCAACCAGGCCGTCGACATCCTCGCCCGCGTCCAGTCCAGCAGGGCGAAGGACTACGTCCGCGAGTTCAACACCGCCCTTGCCCCTTGGCGGCGCGAGGCCCGCGTCGCCGAGTTCCTCCACCGGACCCGCAAGGAGCTGGCCATGACAGCCTGAGCCCAATCGGCATCTCGGCCGCGGTGTTCTTCCGAAAATCACCTCGTGGTGCGGGCTCAGCTTGTAGCTTCCCAACGTGGAGTCGGACGGCCAATATCGTCACAAGAGCCCGCTTCCCCTGCACCTCACGGTCAGTCAGGTGAAGCGGATGCTTCGCCTAGCCATGCCCGTCGACGCCGCCGAGATGACCAAGAACATGACTTTGCTCCGGTATGGATCACCCGAGCAGGTCGATCATCTGACGGCGGATCTCGACCCGGCGCCCATGCACCGTCTCCTACTGGACATCGCCGCATGCGCGCCAACCACCAGGTTGGCCGCTGTCATGCGAAAGCTGGCCGCCAACATCCAGGCGCTCGCTGAGAGTGACCAGCCCAGATTGCCCGCGATCGCATACCTGGCCAGCATCGCCATGAGCGTGTTCCACGAAGTTGAGTGGACCGCCGAGGCCGTCAGCGGCATCGACAGCGCTCGCGGCGCCCGCACTGCGAACCACCCCGGCCGCGAGCGTCTGTGGCGTGTCAGCCGAGCCCCGCTGTGGGCCTTGACTGTCCTGTCCGCCGCCGACCCGGACGAACTCGACGAGCTGACCCCGACGCTCATCGTCGAGCGGGCCGATATCAAGCCCCTCGACGGGCAGGACCCGAGCGGTCTCCTGGCCGAGGCGACCGTCGCGATCCAGCTGTTCCGCCTGATGAACCTCCTGGCCGTCGTGCCGTCCTGGATCACCGATCTCCTGCGGCACGTCATCGACGAGGACCTGGAGACCGAAGCCGCCGCGGCGCCGGAGTATCCGAGTGGTCCGCGACCCGCTCCGGACGACCCTCCCGGACAGCTGATCACCGCCGCCCCTCGGATCCCTCGGGGACCGTCCGCCGAGCGGTCCCTCGCCGTCCACATCGTCGAGGGCCGAGGTCGGCTGCGTAAGCCCCGAGGGAGCGTTGCAGCGTAGTCGGCCACCAGGTCCTTGAGTCTCCAAGAAGGACCGCTTGTTCATGCACGACGTCACCGAGCTGATCACCGCGATCGGCAGCACCGCCGCCGGTCTGGCCGCGCTCATCACCGCTGTCCTTGCGGCCCGGCGGAACACCGGTCACGACCGGACACAACCTCACGACGACGCCTCCGCCCAGCCCGAGCAGGACGAGTAGTTGCCAGTTGGTGGCGCCAGCGAGCCCGGCGCCATCAACTCCTCGAAGCGGTCCTCGACGGTCAGTCGGCCCCCGGAGCTGATGCTCCGGTCGGCCGCTGCGGGCGAAGCCGCTGCCGGCCAACGGTGGCTCCCCCGTGGCGGGGTCACTGCGGCCGACGCTGCGAGAGGACAGTGACACCGCTTCGGCTCTCCAGTTCCTGGCGAAGCCCGGCGTTCTCCATGGTCAGGCGCCGGATGTGGTCCGCGTAGATGTCGAGATGGCGGCGGAGGTCATCGCGCTCGCGTCGCAGCAGCGTCAGCCTCGTCTCCAACTCGGCGGCCCGGTCGTTGCGCGGGCGGCCCGAGGTCTTGTGGCCCGCCTCAGCAGCGGCGCCGACGACCTCGGCCGCGATCTCGGGGAACCTGGAGTAGAAGGTTGGCCGCTTCATGCCCAGGTGCCCGGCCAGCTCGGCGACCGTCAGACGACGGCCTTCCTCGGCTGCCCTCGCGAGGAGTTCGCCCTTGGCCGCCTGGACCTCGGCGAGGGTGGGTTGAGCGGTCTTCACGCGGACTCCTCCAACTGGTGCTTGTCGAGAAACCGGGCAACAGCGTCGCGCCGCTGCTGAAGCCTGGCCCTCACGTAGGGAGCCAGGGTGGCCCCGTCCGCCAGCGCGGCATCCAGCCTCGCGAAGAACTCGCGCCAGCGTGCCGCGTTCTCCGCGTCCAGGGCGACGTTGCGGCAGTCCAGCGGTTTGCATTCGGGCAGGTCAGGTCCTTCCGCCTGGGCCGCCTCGTGGCGGCAGAGCGCCCGGTCGGGCCGCCAGACGCAGGTGACGAACTCACCCGGATAGACGTGTGGGTCGTGCCTGGCGATCAGTCGGCGGAACTGGGCCTGGTTGTCGGGGACGATGCCACGAGAGCGCAGTTGAGAGCCGAACTCCTCCAGCCGGTCGGCCGCCTCCTGTGCGGACGGTCCGGTGAGTTGGGTGTGCTCGTGCCGCTCGACCTTCATCGCGAGGTGTTCACCGCGGGCAAGCGCCCGCTCTCCCTCGACCTCCGCGCGGAACCCGGACTGCGAGGTGCCCGCGTAGCCCTCGAACATCTGGATGCTGTGGTGGCGGTATTGGATCGCACCGGCGATGGCCCCGCCCGGACGGCGGGCGATGAACCAGGCCAGCGTGCGGCGGAACTGCCGTGTGGTCAGCTTCCAGCGCTGGCCGTTCACCAGCGGGATCCCGTCGCCGCGGCCATGCTGCTTGCAGTATTCGTTCACCCAGTCGATGAGCCGGCCGATGTGGTCGTTGGTCTCCCGATTCGACAGGGCCTCGTGCGAGCGAGCCCGCGCGAACTGGGTGCCGGTCGGCAACGGTGCGAACAGCAAGTCCTCCTGGGGTGGCTGCAGGCGCTCGGCGACGGCGATAGCCCTCGCGACGGACTCGGCGACCACCCAGGTCGTCTCGACCCCCATCGGGGTGCCCTGCCCCTTGAACGCCTGGCTGGTGACCCGGCGTCGGCCGATCAGGCCGCTGCCGTCCCGCTCGGTGCGCAGGCAGCCGCGGCGCATGTGTTTGACTACTGGCGGGAGGGGGTTATTCCGACCGTGCACTATTCCCTCGATTGATCTCGGATTCGGTGAGGCCTGGGCTCGGCGAACGACGGGCGGCTCCCTCGGGCGTGAAGGTGAAGCCGTATGAGTCGTCTCGGACCGTTGCTTCGCGGTCGGCTCCTGCTGCCGTGAGTGAGGTTCTTGACCCTCACGTGGCGTCAGGCTGCATAGTCGGTGCCGTGGAGGATCACTGGACCGTGGGGCGCGTGGCCGAGCTCGCCGGCGTGAGCGTCCGAACGCTGCATCACTATGACGAGATCGGACTCGTCCGACCATCGGCGCGGACTGTGGCTGGGTACCGGGCCTATTCGGCGGGCGACGTGGAGCGGCTGCGGGAGGTGCTGGCCTATCGGCGGTTGGGCTTCGGGCTGCGGGAGGTTGCGGAACTGGTCGGCGACCCGTCCACCGACGCGGTCGCGCACCTGCGCCGACTGCGCGGCCTGCTGCTGGAGCGGCGTGATCGCGCTGAGGCCATGGCGGCGGCCATCGACAGGGAACTTGAGGCACGGGCGAAGGGACTGAAGGTGACACCGGAGGAGCAACTGGAGATGCTCGGTGCACGGCTGTACGACGCGATCGGCGGCGCCTACATCGCCACACGGTGTACCGAGCCGCGGATCGCCGCGCAGATCTGGGACGCGCTCGGGGACGCGCAGACGGTGCTGAACGTCGGGGCCGGCACAGGCTCCTACGAGCCTGCTGATCGCGACGTGACCGCGGTGGAGCCATCGGAGGTCATGCGGGGGCAGCGGCCTGCCGGCTCGGCGCCGTGCGTGGCCGCCGCCGCGGAGAGCCTGCCGTTCGAGGACCACTCCTTCGACGTCGCGATGGCCGTCTCCACCGTTCACCACTGGGGGGACCCGATAGCGGGGCTGCGCGAGATGCGCCGTGTGGCCCGCCGCGTGGTGGTGCTCACGTTCGACACCGACGAGCCCGGATGGCAGGACCGGTTCTGGCTCACCCGCGACTACCTGCCCGAGTTCGCCGCCGTCCTCGCAGAATTTCCCTCGCTTGCCGGTATGGCCGACGCGATCGGCGCCCGCGCTGAGCCGGTGCCCATCCCGTGGGACTGCGCTGACGGCCTGTTCGAGGCGTACTGGCGCCGACCGGGGGCGTATCTGGAGGATCACGTGCGCCGTGCGATGTCGGTGTGGACGAGGGTCGGGCCGGAGGCCGAGCAGCGGGCGGTACGAAGCCTGAGCGACGACCTCGACTCCGGCCGGTGGGCCGAGCGCAACAGCGTCCTCGCCGACCTCGACGCGGCAGATCTCGGGCTCCGTCTGCTTATAGCTTGAACCGCGTCGCAGGGGTGGATGTCGAACGGTTGGGCGCCGTTCAAGTGCCTGACCAGGTAATCGAGCACTTCTTGGAGCGAGCGCTCATCGTTGTGGCCGGTCGAGTCGGTCATCGTCTGCCTTCCTGCTGGTCCTCGGTCCGTGCTGCGAGGTACTCGGCCCAGTCGCGTTTGGCGTAGGCGACCCAGCGGAGTGCGGTGTGGCGGTGCATGCCGGTCACGTCGGCGAGGATCGGGCTGGGGAGATCGGCAGCGAGAGCCGCCAGCGCCGCGTTGCGGGCGGTGCGAACCGGGATGCCGTGGCGGCCCAGCTTCTGGGTCATGCCGTGCGTCGAGATCGGCTTGCCGGGGACCATGCCGGGGAAGAGTCACTGAGGGCCCGGATGGGCTCGCGATAGCTGTGGCCTCAGCTGGGGCTGTTCGGCGAGATGCCGAAGGAGGCCGGCGAGCAATGGGGGCAGCACGACGGGGTGGCGGCCCAGGACCAGGTGGGTGTGCTTGTCACCGACCTTGAGGTGCTCGGGTGTCAGGTGACAGAGGCGTTCGGTGGACGGGCCGAACAGCAGGGTGATCGCGCCGGCTGCTCGGACGTCCGTGGGCAGGGCCTCGTCGGTCAGGCAGCGCTGGAGGAGCGGCCATCGATCGTCCTCGTCGAGCAAGTCGTGGCTGAGCTCGCGCCCTTCGGTCACCAGTCGGGCAAGGAGCTTGGTGTTCGGGCTCTCCTTGATCCACTGGATGGCCGGGAAGGGTGACGGGGCCGCTGCCAGCGCCGTTGCGAGCGGCTTTAGCTGCGAGGCGACCGTGCCGTCGGGCCCGGCCAGTAGGGCGTCGACCCGCTCGGCGAGGACGCAGTGAGCGCATCGGCCGCAGCTGTGGGGGTTTCCGGCCCGGCCGCACTGCTTGCAGGTGTAGTCGGCGGTGAACCCGACACATGGTCCGCATACCTCGACGCCGTGGTCGTCTCGTGCGATCAGTGGCTGGACCATGCAGCAGCGAGGGCACTCGGCCGGTGACCGGAGCACGGCGGTGTAGCAGACCTGGCAGACCGGGCCGATGGGCCACCGGGTGGTGCTCGGCTTGATCCGGCCGCAGCGGGCGCACGGCTCGCCGGTGCGGTGCCGCTGGTAGCAGGTGGCGCAGATCGGCTGCCCCTGCTCGTCACGGCTGGCGCAGGGGCGGACGCGACTGCAGATCGAGCAGGTTGCTTCGGGGCCCTGGTAGCAGCCGTCGCAGAGGTCCGGCTGCCCGTCATGTGCGTTGCGGGCTATGCGCTTGAACCGCCCGCACCGGCCGCAGAGGCGCCGTGGCCGGCGATGGCGGTTGTAGCAGAGGTGGCAGACCGCGCCGTCGGCGTCGACGAGAGCGGCGGCGGCAGTCTTTCCACAGGTCACGCAGGTGTGCGTCGGACGCTTCCAGCACTTGGTGCACAGTCCGCGCCCGTCGTCCCGTCGCACCACCGGGTGCCGGAACTGGCCGCAGCCGGCGCACTCTTCGAAGGTGGCGGGGTCCGTGCGGTAACACCGGCCGCAGATCGGCCCTTCGGGGCGCCGTGCGGTGACGCGCTGGCCATCTCGGTGGCAGCGTGCGCAAGTCGCCAGACGGTTCCGGGCACCACACGTCCCACAGAGCCGTCCCTCAGCCCGCAGGTCCCGCAGGTCGGTCCGAACCTTGCCGCAGTGAGCGCACCCGGGTCGGACCACAGGGTGGCCGGCTTCGTCCAGCACCTGGATCAGCCGCAGCAGAACCGGCGGGCAGAGCGAACTGTCCGACGCCAACGCGTCAGGGTGGGCGGCGAGATGTCTGGCCACTTCCTCCAGGAACTTCGCCGCCCCGCGCACGGGGATCGGGACCGCGGTCACCAGCGCGGCCTCGGCCTCCTGGGCGTCGAGCGACGGCAGCATCGAGGTGAGCTGGCCGATGGCGGCGGACGTCGCGGCCTCCATGCGGGCGGCCTGCGCGGCAAGCCGGGCGACGGTTGACGGAGCAGTCGGAGAGGACGCGTTCACAGACCCTCCGGCCGTCGGATCGCGGTCCGGCGCACGGCCGGCAGCGGCCCCGGTGTCTCGCCGCCAGCGGTCTTGCGTACCTCTTCGTTGACGACCTGGACCTCGATGAGGTCGTTGGGCTGGCAGCTGAGGATGTCGCACAGAGCCGCGAGGGTGTCCATCGACAGCCGCTGCGGCGGCTGTGTGACCAGGCGGAAGACCTGCTCGCGCGAGAGGCTGACGCCCCGTTCGGCCAGCAGCGGCACGAGGTCACTGGTCTGGAACATGTCCCGGTCGGCCATGAGCTTGCGCAGGCTCCAGCGGTAGCCCATTTTCTTGATCACTTCGGGTCCTCCCAGATTCCGGGGTATCGCTGGCCCAACTTCTTGTGCAGCAGCCGGTTTCGGTACTCGTCCGAGACACCGGTGTAGAGGGCCGTCGTGCTCGCGTAGCCGTGGCCGGCTTGGTCTTGGATGAACCGCTCCGGGTAGTCAAATTCGGTCAAATGGGTGATATAGGAATGTCTCAGGCAGTGCAATTCGAGTTCTTCGGGCAGGCTGGCGGCCTGCTTGGCGGCTTCGAAGGCTTCGTTCGCCGAGCGGCGTGACAGGCGTCCGCACCGCTCGGTGACCCAGATCGCGGGGTGCTTCCCCGCGTTGAACCGGGGCCTGACTTCGGTCAGGTAGTGATCGAGGTCGTCGACGATCCAGTCCATCTCGGGGACCGTGAAGATGGTGCGGCGCTTGGGTGGGCTGCCCTTGGAGGACTTGCCCCAGCGCACGAACACCGCCCCGTGGCGCTTGTACTGCGGGGCCTTCGGGTTGCGCCGGAGGTCGGCCAGGTCGAGGCCGACGTTCTCCCGACGCCGCATGCCGTAGGCGTAGTAGGTCTTGATCAGAGCGGAGTCGCGCATCGCGGTCAACACGCCCTTGCGGCCGCGCTTCCGGATCTCCTCGACTCGTCCGTCGGCGGCGTCGAACAGGTCCTGGATCTCGTCGTAGGTCAGCGGTCGGCGGCGCGGGTCGCCCTCGTACTCGCTGACGTGGGTGACGGTGTTCCACTCGTGCAAGATCTGGACCGGCACCTGCCCGAACCGCTCCTGGCAGACGGACATCCAGCCGTACCGCGGATCGGTGATGAACTCACAGAACAGCCGCAGGTGGTTCTGGTAGTTGCGGCCGCTCGACACCGTGAACGTCGGCGTCTTCGCCCGGAGGTGGTCGATGAACGCCTCGAACTCGGCCGACTGCCACTGCCACGGGTACTGGTCGGAGAACTCGGCGAACCGGCGGACCAGCGACAACCGCGGCTTGATAGTCCCGTCCCAGTTCAAGAATCGGGCCCGCTGCTGCTTGGTCCACCCCTCCAGCATCGCCTCGAACACCGCGGGCTCGGGGTCCAGGTGGGAGATCCCGTCCACGAGCATCAGGTGAGCCGCACCCGCCAAATCGGCAGCCTCTGCCACTCCAGCCTCCGTTGCGTCAGGTGCAACATTGTTGAGACAACTTCAGCTGGATGCAAGAGCCGCTGGTAGACCGCCTGCGGGACGCGAGAGGATGGCGGAGCGGACGCCTGTCACCTGTGGATTCGCGGTTTGCTGGACCCTGCGGAGTGCTGCATCGGATGCAACTCCGCTCCGTTCTCGCTGTCGCGCATGCCCGACAGGTAAGCGATCACGATGTAGCAGGCGGTGTGCAGCAGCCGGGCCAGCTTGGGCAGTTCCAGGAAGGGGATCTTCCCCATCCAGGGCTTCCCGTCCAGCAGGGCGGACGGTTGGTGACTGAGGTAGGTGTCGTCGTCGATGCCGACCTCCGCCACCAGCTCCTGGACCAGGTGCCGCAGCCCCCGGTGGGCGGTGTCGCGGCCGCAGTCCGCCAGCCGGGCCAGGTGCGAGAAGTTGACCTCCACCGGCTTCATGACGCGAGCCCGGCCCTCTCCGCGGAAGTCCACGACGGCTCGAGGCAGGGGCCGGTTGTTCACCCGGAAGTCCTCCAGAACGGCGATCAGCCGCTTGGTGCCTGCCCCGCGTTCCAGCCGGCCGTCGCGGCGGATGTCCGAGCGCCTGAAGAGGCTCAGATACTCGTCCCGTCCCGCCAGGATGTCCTCGGCGAAGTCGTCGATCAGACGCAGAGCCCAGGTGACCACCGGTGCCAGTACCGGTTCGGGGATGCGCTCGGTGGTGTTCTCCCGGGCCCTCCGGTGGGCGATCGGATCGTCTTTCCAGCCCTCCAGTTCAGCCGGGTCGACCACCAGGTGGTCTGTGGGCAGCAGGTGGCGGAAGAGGAAGAACGTCCGCAGGGCCCGTCGCTTGGAGGTGCGGGCCGTCAGGCCGGCGGTCGTCTCCTTGATGAGTTTGCGGTGGAACCTGTCCAGCGTCTCCAGGTCGAGCGAGTCCATGCGCGGGCTGCCTATGCTCTCAAGCCAGGTCAGGAAGTACTTCACCGTGCTGAACCGGCTGCGGGCCGACACGATGCCGAGCGTGACCTCTCCCGGCGGCGGTTCGAGGGCCAAGATCGCGTAGAATATCTCCTTGGCGACCTGCCGGTAGGCGGCAGGCAGGGTGTGGAAAGCCAGCTTGATGGTCTTCTGCTGCTTCTGCAGCAGTGCGGGCGACAGGTCCCACTCGTCGTCGCCGAACCGGGCGGTGTTCTCCAGTTGCCAGCCCTCGCGCAGGGGCCTGGTGGCGAACACCAGCGTGTCCAGGGGGACGGTCTGTGGTTGTTGCGGGGCGAGAGCTGTGGTCACTGGTCCTCCTTCGGGCCTTCGAGCAGGTCGAGCGGGGTCGATGTGGGTTTGCGCGCCGCGGCCCGGGCCTTCTCCGCCGGGGTGAACGCCGGGATGATGTCTTCGGCGATGGCCACCCATGCCTGCCCGTAGCGGCGCCACCATGCCTCGCGGTCCGTGCCTTCCCAGCGGGCCGCCAGGTCGTCCTGCAGGGCCAGCAGGGCAGGCAGATGGTCCTCCGTGGCGACCGCGTTGCGGCAGGAGAAGCAGGCCAGGAACGACGCCTTGCAGGCTCCACCGCCGGGTGTGACGGGACTGTGCTCGATGTCCTGGCAGGCCATGAAGGCGGTGTCCGTGTCACCGGACAAGGCCGCCTTGGCGGCCTGCGGGGAGATCCCGGCCTTCTCCGCGGCGGCCTCCACGTCCTGGCGGGCGGCCTCGGCCGGCCCCGCCATCACGTGCAGATGGCCGCCCTGGGCCTCAAGCAGGCGCTGGTGCTCGGTTCGCACCGCATCCTCCGCCGTGGCGAGCGCCTCCCCGACCACGCTCTCGGCCCAGTCGCGGACCGTCGGATCGCCCGACAGGTAGCTGCCGAACAGAACGTCCTGGGTGTTCGTGCGGGTCGAGGACGGCAGGTGCCCGCCGGCCCGCGCGGGTGTGACGCCGCTCAACGGTGGTCTTGAGGCGGTTGAGGGTCAGGTCGAGCGGCTGCCCGTCCCCCGTAAGTCCGGGCCGGGCCGCCCACTTGTTCAGGTGCAGGGAGACCCGGCCCAGCCCGGTTCCCCAGGGGTAGGTGTGGCCGCCCCGTTCCAGCTTCCCGCGGACGTCGCCGTTGGCCCGGCACGACCAGACCATGTCTGTCCTGCTGAACTCCCGGCCCACGGCGGCAGAGCTCGTGCAACGGCAGGTAGAACCCTCCAGGAGTGTGCAGCTGCCGGCTCTCGGGGCCTATCTCCCAATGCGCCGAGGTGAATCAGTGATCTGGGCCGCGCCTGCGCTTGGTCAGCCTGACCTGGACGGCCTTGCCGTCCAGCACCTGGTGCTCGGCCGGAAGCTCCTTGATGGTCTCCCCGTTTCGGCCGGTCAGCCCCACTCCCAGGATCACCAGCGGCGTGATGTCCTCCAACGTCAGGAACAGGCGGCGGGCGTGTTCGAGGCGAACCCGCGGATTGCCTCCTGGTCAGCCGCAACACGGCCACCACCAAGACGGCCGTCGGCAATTTCTGGCTCGACCGGCTGGTCAATCGGCTCCCCGTCAGCCTGGACCGGCTCCGACAGGACCGAATCCTCGAAGAAGCCGCCGCCACCGGAGCCGACCCGCTCCACCTCGCCCACGTCTTCGCCCTCAGCGCCAAGGCCAGCCTCCGCTACACCACCGCGGTCGCAGAGTCCGTCGCGGAACAGACCTGATGCAAGCCCTGAGCAGCCACTTCGACGCCCCGCTGGCAGCACGACCGAGTCGGCGCGGCATCATGTCATCGCAGCGACATCAGCCAGGGAGAGCATGTGATCGAGTTCATCGTCCACGACGACCCGGTCGGGCGCGCTCAGAGAAACTACATCGCCCATGCCGATCTGGCGCCCTTCGGGCTGGACGGGCAGAAGGAGCAGTTGTGGCTGAAGCCTCTCGACGACGGGACCTTCTCGATCGCCTGCATCCCGTTTCGCACCTACGGGCTGGTCTTCGGAGACCAGGTCGTTCTGTCGGACGCTGACGAGGTCGCTGAGGTGGTCGCTCTCTCCTCCCACCGTGTTCTGCGGTTGCTCTTCCTCCCGGGCCTGGCCCCGGCACAACTGAACGGGGCAGTCGATCGCATCAAGAACGAGATCGGTACGGCGGGACTGCTGAGTGAGTGGAGCGGTGACCGTCACGTCGCCGTCGACATCCCGCCCGATACGGATGCCTCCCGACTGTTCTTGATCATGGAACGCGAGGTGGCGGAGGGCCGAGCGTTCTGGGAATGGGCCGACGCCATGCCGTTCTCCGCACGACGCTGAGCCGACTGTCGGCGTGCAGGTGAAGGTGCTCAGCCACGTACGCGTGAATGTGTCCGATTCCTGACGTGTCTTGCACCGCATTTCGGCGGTTGAGGGACACATCCTTGGCTATGGCGCAACGCGCCAGCGTGCCAGGACTCGCTCGGCAACCGAGAAGACGGTCCCGCAGTCTGGGCAGTCCGCTTGCCCGAACAGATATGCCAGGCCACGCGCCACGAGCTGTTGTCCGTCCGCGAGGGCCCGGTCTCGCAGGCGCTTCGCCTGGCCCTCCAGCTCATCCGCCGCCAATGGGTGGAGAGGTGTCTTCTCCACCTCTTGCAGGTCGTAATCGTCACTGGCAGCGAAGTTGTCGTCGCCGCCGATCACGATAAACATGTTGACGCTGCAATACGGGCAGTCGACCTCGTACTCGCCGGTCTGCAGCCCCTCAAGGCAGCGATCCCAGATCTCGACGCCTTCGAAGGACAGCAGGGACTGCAGCAGATAGATGTAGTTCTCCGCGTCCGCGGTCTCGCGAAGGCACTGGTCCGTCAACCGGTGGAGGTCTGCGATCGGTGTCGAGAAGACCTCGAACACCTCGTCACCGCTGGGGGCGCAGGCCATGATCGCTCCAGCTGCCAGCAGCACCCATCGGCGATCCTCCTCGCCACCGCTCGATGCGAAGCCGGCAAGCCGGGGTAGCGCCGCGAAACTCGCCGAGAAGACGGTGTCCAGCTGCGGGCACAGGTGATCCATCAGTTCCGACCAGACACCGCTCGGATCGGCTTCGAACCGGTCCAGCAGAGCTGGAACATGCTCTGCCGAGCCACACGCGTCACTGAGCGTCGACCAATCCGTCATGCGCCGATCCAACCAGGCCACCCACGCCTACGCCGGGGCGGGTGGCCTGCACCGTCACAGCCGTCCGCTGCCATGGAGGTGAGCCACCCTACGCGTTGCCCGACAACGAGCTGAGCACGCGGACACCGACCCACCAGTCCGGACTGCTTCCAGGCCGAACTCGGTCTCTCCATACGGCAATACCGCCTGAGCTTCCGTGGGTTCGTCCGGCAGACACTTCAGAATCTCTGAACTCACGGAAGATCGGGTTCGACGCGTTCTACTGCCTGCCCGGCAAGGAGGGCGCCCACGAGAAGGGCGGTGTTGAGCAGGAAGGCGGACGCTTCCGCCGCACCCACCTGGTCCCCGTCCCCGAGGTGGACACGCTCGCAGACCTGAACGAGCGCATCGAACGGATCGAGGCCGAGCAGGATGCCCGGCACATCGACAACCGACCGACCTCGGTCGGCTTCGACTTCCGCGAGGAACAGCCGCTGCTGCGGCCGGTCCCGCTGGACGAGTTCGACGTCGGGCTTACCTCGACGCCGAAGGTCAACCGTTCCTCGCGGGTCACGATCCGGCAGAACCACTACTCGGTGCCGGCCCGGTTCATCGGCCGCAATGTGCGCGTGTCGCTGCGGGCGGACGAGGTCGTGGTCTTTGACCGGCACGAGATCGTCGCCCGCCACCCCAGACTTCCCGGCCGTTACGGCTACCGGGACCTGTTGGACCACTACCTGGAGATCCTGCGGGCCAAGCCCGGCGCGCTGGAGGGCTCGACCGGTCTCGCGGCGGCCCGCGCGGACGGTTCGTTCACACCGGTCCACGACGCGTTCTGGGCCGCCGCCCGGGAGGCCCACGGCCGGGCGGAGGGCACTCGCGCGCTGATCGAGGTCCTGCTGCTGCACCGCCGCTTGCCTTCCGAGGCGGTCATCGCCGGGATGAGCGCGGTCCTGGAGGCGGGCTCGGTCTCCCCGGAGCTGGTCGCGATCGAGGCCCGCAAGGCCCACGCCCTGGCCGGCGGGCCGCCGCCGGTTGTGATCACCCCGCCCCCGCCCGCCGCCGAGGAGGGCGAGGAGGCCGAGGACATCGTGTCCGCGCGGGTGATCTCGCTGCCCGACAGACGTCCCGAACTACCGCCGGACACCCGTCCGGCGCCGTCGTTGGCCGCCTACGGCCAGCTCCTTTCAATCACCTCGAAAGGCTCAGCATGACGCAGAGCACCACCCAGGCCTCGAACCAGCAGGGGTCCTGGGCTTCTTCAGGGCTTCCCGGACAGCGGACCGCCGACCCGGCGGTCGCCATCGAGACGACCTGCCGCACGCTGGGCCTGACCACGATCCGGGGCCGCTGGGAGGAGACGGTCCAGCAGGCTCTGCGCGAGCGCGCCTCCTACGCCGATTTCCTGGCCGAGCTGCTGGAGAGTGAGTGCGAGGACCGCGAGGAGCGGCGCAAGATGCGCCGGGTCAAGGAGGCGGGATTCCCGCGGCAGAAGCGCATCGAGGACTTCGACTTCTCGAAGAACCGGAACGTGTCACCGGAGGTCGTGAACACCTTGGCCACGATGAGCTGGGTGAGAGCAGGTCAGCCGCTCTGCCTGATCGGCGACTCCGGGACCGGCAAGTCTCACCTGCTGATCGGGATCGGCACCGCCGTCGCCGAGGCAGGCGGCCGGGTCCGCTATACGACCGCCGCGAATCTGGTGAACGAGCTCGCCGAGGCCGCCGACGACAAGCAGCTCGGCCGCACGATCAAGAAGTACGGGCGCGTCGATCTTCTGTGTTTGGACGAGCTGGGCTACGTGAAGCTCGACCGACACGGCACCGAGCTGCTGTTCCAGATTTTCACTGAGCGCGAGGAGCGGCACGCGATCGCGATCGCCTCCAACCAGCCGTTCGTCGAGTGGGATCAGACCTTCACCAACAAGCGGCTCTGCCAGGCCATCGTCGACCGGCTCACATTCGAGGCCCACATCATCGAGACCGGCACCGAGTCCTTCCGCCTGGCCAGTACCACCGCCAAGCGCAAGGCCGCCGCCGTATGACCCAGCTGGCCCCCGGCGAAGGGGCCGAACTCGCCCAATTCCTTCGCGTCCTGGCCGACTTCTTCACCACAGCCGACGAGCATGTCGACCAGGCCCTGGACACCCACTACGGCTTCGACACAGCCGTCGACTGGGTCATCTGCTCGCTCGAACTACACGCAGACCGGTTGACCTGACGCATCGATATACGTCTTTGGGCGGGTGCCGTTCGGGCACCCGCCGCGATGGTCAGAGCCGGTGTTCAGTCCGAGACGGCGGCTTTCCAGACCCACGAGGTGAGGCGGGGGCGGTCGGCGAGCTCACCCCGGCCAGTGGACCAGAGAAGAACCTGGACGGGGTCACCGGGCGGAGCGTCAGGGAACAGCCAGCCGAGCACCGCGGCGCAGAGGTCCTCCGGGGGGCGCCACGCAATCCCCAGCCCCTGGGTGATGTCGTGTGTGTGGAGGAGGGTCTCGGCGACTCCCATCGCGGCGAATCCCTCCGAATCACACGGTCCCCAGTGCCAAGCGCGATCACCGGGTGCAGCTGCGGCGACCGCGGTGCTCAGGAGTCTTCCGCAAGCGGTCACCACCCTGAGCACCTCGCTCGCCGGTGCATCGGCGTTGACGGTGAGGTCAAACGGCAGGTATCCGTCCGTCGGACGAGCCGCCAGCTGTCCGGCATAAGCGAGCAGATCGTGCGCAACGTGGGCGGCAGTCTGCCAGCAGCTCCAGTCCAGCGACCCCGCTCGGGTCTGCCAGTTCTCGGAGTCGTGCGAGCTGAGCGCCCGAACCATCTCGTCCACAGCCCGGTCGACGTCTCGACTATCTATGCGATGCATCCCGTGATCGTCGCAACGCTGACACGCATCAACAAGCGGAACCCGACCGCAGACGAAACCGCCCGGACGCATCCTGTCGGGGGCGCAGTCCGGGCGGGCTCACGACTGGGCTTGCCGGCCGCAGGCCTCACGCTACCGGTCACGCCCCGGCCATCGACACCACCGACCGCCCCAACGCGCGCCAGGCCGCGAAAAGGTCACCCGATCGAGGGGGTGGGGCCACGCGAACCTGGAACTCTCCAGCACCACCTTGCACCCTCACTCAGACAGAGCAGAAGTGGGGCCACCGGAACCCGAAACAGTGGGGCCAATAGAACGGTTCAGGCACGGATTTCGTGAAACCGATCAGTAGGTCGTCACGGTCTGTGTGGGCCGATGTCGGAGGCGTCGCCTAATGTCTGCCGGATGACACAGCATTTGCCCGTCCCGCTCCAGCAGGCATGGGCTCGGTTCTCCTCATTGCTTGCCGAGCATGCACCGGCGGATCATGCAGCACTGCGTCCGCCCGCACCCCCGGAGGAAATCACCGCGCTGGAGGCTGAGTTCGGCTTCCCGTTGCATCCCGAGCTCAGCGCACTGTTGCGTATGCACAACGGGGTAAGCGGGGTAGCCGGCGACTTCCTTCCCCTGCGACACCGGCTGAGCAGTACGTCAGAGATCGGTCAGATGCATCGGATGCTAGTCGGTCTTGGTTGGCACGACGATCCCGATTCGCCGTGGGACGAGGACTACCTGAACGGCCACCCGCACCAGTGGGTGCCGTTCGCCCTGCCCAACGACGGCGGGGTCGCATTCGTCGACCATCGCCCCGGGCCCACCTACGGGCAGGTCTACGAGATGGGCATCGGCTCCGGAGCAAGCGAAGCGACGTTGTGGGCCTCCAGCCTCGGCGACCTGTTCATCCGCCTCGCCGACGCCCTCGACGGGATAGCGCCCTTCCTCTACTACCAGCCCCAAATCAACGCTCAGACGGCCGACGGGCCCCTGCTCAGCTGGGACATAGTCACCAGCAGGTGAGCCTGTTCGTGACGTTGACGGTTGATGGCAACGGCACGGCTTCCGATCAGCCGGTCGCTACGGTTGGCGGCTGGCCGCGACGAGTAGAAGTCGTTTCCGGAGCAGGGGCGGTTTGGCTCGGCCGAACATGCCGCGCTTGAGCGCCTTGAGGTCGTTGACGCGGCCCTCGACCGGGCCGGAGGACCAGTCGGCGCTCATGCCGTAGACGACGGCGTCGAGGTCGGGGAGCAGTCCGGCGGCGAAGCCGGCTGGGCCGCTCTGCTCGTCGGCGCAGACGTCGGCGATCCAGTGCGGCAGCCGTTCTCCCTCGCGGTTGGTCATGATGGCCGCGAAGGTGCGGATGTGGCCGGCGGCGGCCGTGAGCTCGGGCGAACGCACGAGCAGGGCCTTGAGCTGCTGCTGGTCGTCCTCGCGCAGGTGATCGGGGTGGGCCATGATCCAGCGGGTGGCCTGGCGAGGTGAGGGCGGTCGGGCCAGCGGTGGCGTGCTCCCTGCGGCCCGGCGTCCGGGACGCAGGGGGTGGACGTAGTCCCGCAGAGTGCTGTAGCTGCAGCGGGCGCCGCGTTCGCGCAGCTCACCGTGGAGCCTGGACAGGGTTCGTGCAGCCCTCGGCGATCCGTTGCTCGATGTAGGGCCGATACGGGTCGAGCTTGCTGGTCCGGTTCTGCCACTGGCCGTGCAGCATCGCCTCCGGGCTGGCCGCGCGGGCGTATTTGCGGACCGTGTTGCGTCCCAGGCCGAGGCGTCGGGCGATCTCGCGCAGGCTCAAGCCCTGCTCGACCTGGGCACGAACCGCGGCATGGGTGTCGCGGAGCCGGTCGAGGAACTTCCCCTGAGGGTAGGGCTCGGGCGAAGCACCGTCGCCCGTGGCCGCCCCGGTGGCCACGGGCGACGGATCCGGCGGCTCGGGCTCGGGTTCCAGTTCGGGCGATTGGGGTTCGACCAGGTCACGCAGCAGGGCACGATGGCGCGAGACGAGGCGTTCGACGGCCTCGCCGAGGTTGTGCCAGACGTGCCATTTGTCGGCACAGTGCTGGGCGTTCGGGGCGCCTTTGCGCGCGCCGTCGGCGAAGACCGTCGCGCGGTCCCTGCAGATGATCTCGATACCGGGGTGCTCGCGCAGCCACGCCGCAACACTGTCTGCATCCCGGTCAGACAGCAGGTCGAGCGGCTGATGCGTCTCGCAGTCGACCATGATGGTGCCGTACCGGCGGCCCTTCCTGGTGGCGAACTCGTCGATGCCCAGCACCCGCGGGGCTTCCCAGGCCGGGTCCGGCAGCGCCATGACCAGGCGCAGGACGGTCATCCGGCTGACGACGACACCAAGCAGCAGTGCCAGACGCGCCACCGCGCGGGCCGCCAGGACCACGCCCAGCCCCGCGAGCATCCGCTGCAGAACGGGCGTGCGCCGACCGTACCGGCAGGTCAGTCCCTCGACCTGCTCGGCGAAGGTCACCCGTCGGCACCCCGCGTTGTCGCAGAACAACCGACGCACCGACAACTCGATCACCACGCCCCGCCCGCCGCACGGCGCGTCCGCCAAGCGCTGGCCGTACCGGCTGTGCACCCGCTCGGACGGCACCCCGCAGTCAGGGCACGGCACAAGCCTGCCCTCTGGCGTCGACGCTTCGATCGCCACGAGGCCGTCACGCACCTCTATGGACTCGACCCGCGTCCCCAAGAGATGCGGGAGCAGAAAGAAGATCTCCTCACACGCGGTCAGCATCCACCCGGAAATGACGGAGCGTCACCGGCGCACGGAAGCACGATCGGCTTCACGAAATCCGTGCCTGAACCAATAGAACCCGTTAAAGACACGCCGTACCAGGATGTCGACGGCCCGGCCGGTATCCTCCCGTCCTTGAGGCCCGCCCGTACCCGATCGACCTGATCGCCGACGCCGCCGAGCGCCTTGAGTGCGACATCGCCGAGGCGCTGCGCGCAGACCGGGACAACCCGGTACCGCGCGGTTGGGTGTACGCGATCCAGAGCGCCCCGGTGCCCCCGACCTGCGTGGTGGCGGTGTGCCCGGGGTTCCTGACTGGGCTTGTCGATTATCGATATGGTCGGGTATCGTCGAACATATCGAAAATCGATGTGTGGAGGGTGGAGTTGGACACACGGCTGACGAAGGTGCTGGCGTCGGTGACGTTCGTGCTGGCGGTGCTGTGCGGGCTGGCGTTCCTCGGGACGGGGGCCGTGCGCATGCTCGACGACGGGGCGGTGTGCGTGCAGACGGGCTTCTGGGCCAATGCCTCACTGGCCGGTGACCTGCCGGTGCGTGAGGGTGTGGACGCGGCCAGCAGTGCCTCGCGTCTGTGCCAGGGGAATCCGTCGGTGGGGCAGCGCGCCGCCGACCTCGGGGGTGAACTGCCGTGGCTGCTGTTCGGCGCGATGGCGCTGCTGTTGTTCTCCCGACTCATGAAGGCGGTACTGTCCCGTGGGCCGTTCACCGTCGAGGTCGCGCGGCTGCTGACTGTTGTGGGCTGGTTCGTCACGGTAGGCGCGGTGGTGGCCGGACTGGTCGCGGGCTGGTCGCAGTCCTGGCTCGTGGGGAGCATGGCGCCGATCGTCGGGGCCGGGCCGGCGCTCTCCGGTCCGCTGGTGCTGGTCCTCGCGGGCCTGGCCGCGGTGGTCATGGGGCGGATCATGCGTGAGGGTGTGCGTATGCGGGAGGACCTCGAAGGGACGATCTGATGCCTGAAGAGGAACCCCATGCGATCCGTATCCACCTGGACCGTCTCCTGGCCGAGCGCGGCATGACGTTGACCGAGCTGTCCGCGCAGGTCGGTATCACGGTCGTCAACCTGTCCGTCCTCAAGAACGACAGGGCCAAGGCCATCCGTTTCTCGACCCTGTCGAAGCTCTGCGCGGCCCTGGACTGCCAGCCCGGAGACCTCATCACCCACGACCCCGCCGCCCCGGACACGGACGCAGGGCACTGACATACCCCCCGGTCCGGGTTCGGACACGGTGTCGTGCCGGCTCTCGGACGGCCCGCGGGTCGGCCCCGGGCCGTCCTGGGGTTGGTGCAGGCCTGGGACTCCCCTGCACCACCGACCCGTCTCAACGGAGTGTGACCGGCGTTGGCATCGCATAGATCGAGACGCACTGCTGAACACGCTGACGCTGCGGGCCGCCGATCGGAGTCATCTGCCAATCGGTCGAGATCACTTGTCGGGCGATAGCGAGTACAACGCCCACGAGAGCCGCCTTGCCGGTGCCGTGACCGGGCCGCAGGCGTGCCACGAGCGGTTCGGTGTTGAGGGCGGCACCGGCGTGGTCGGTTTCTGGCGACGGCCGGGCCGGGCCGGCGGTGATGTCGCTCCGATGGCGTGGCGGCTTCACCGCCTGGCCGGATCCGGAGCCGGGGGGCCGGACTCAGGGAGAACCCTGAGGGAGCCCGAGCTGTGTCAGGGATCTTCCGGGGGTGGTGGCCATGGCGGCTCGTCGCCGGTCCGTGGTCCTATCGAGTCGAGGGGGACGAGCCAGGAACTCCGTCGTATCAGGAGAGGCCAGGCCATCGGATGAATCGTCGTACCGTGCACCGGACCAGCGGTGCCACCGCCACACCCACCGCCACACCCACTGCCACGTCTGCCGTCGCGCCGTCTCGCCGCCGTCTCGCCGCGGTGCTCGCGGCCACCGCCGCGCTCACGCTCGCCGCCGTCCCCGGCCCCGCCGCAGCCGCCGCCGCCGCCGGCGGTGGCGTGTCGCGGGAGGGTGCGGATCCTCAACTCCAGTCGCGGTACGTCACCATGCCGGACGGTGTGCGTATCGCCGTCGATGTCTACGTCCCCGCCGGTACGGCTCCCGGCGCTGTTCTGCCGACCGTGCTGTCCGTGCAGCGTTACTGGCGTGCGCGCGCGCAGGCCGGCGACAGCGGCGGCATCACTGAAGCCGCCCGCCGCTGGACCGCCCGCGGTTACGCCTACGTCACCGCCGACCTGCGTGGTACGGGTGCCTCTTTCGGGACCCTGACCTCAGAGCCCAGCGACGAGGCCGCCGCCGACGCCGGCCCGCTCAGCGACTGGATCGCCGCCCAGCCGTGGTCCAACGGTCGGGTCGGCACCACCGGCGACTCCTACGGCGGCGACACCGCCATGCTCGCGGCTTCCCTCGGCAACCACCACATCGCCGCCGCCGCGCCGATCTCCTACGACTTCGACTCCTACGAGGACCTGGCGCGCCCCGGCGGCCTGCTCATCGAACCCCGGCTCGGACCGTACGCGCTGATGATGCGCATCCTCGACGGGACCGGCGGCATCACCTGCGAAACCGACGAGGAGACCCGCAAGATCTGCGACCGCGCCGGACTGCACGGCGTCACCCCCCGTCCGGTGGACGGCCCGGACGGTCCCGCGCTGCTGGCCGCCGCGCGGGCCGAGCATGTCGGCAACGTCAACCAGGTCGATATGGCGCGTGCCGGTACCCACCGTGACTACCGGGACGGGCTGACGGCCTGGAAGACCGGCAGTATCGCCGAACGCACCGAGGCCATCGAGGCGGGCGGCGTGCCGGTGTTCACCATGGCGGGCTGGCTCGACGCGGGTACCGCCAACGGCGTGCTCTCCCAGTTCAGCGCCCTGTCCAACACGCAGGACGACTGGATCGGCCCGTGGAACCACAGCGCGACGTGGTTCGCGGACCCGTTCCGCCCGGCCCGCGCGTTCACCTCCGCCGAACGCCGCGACAACGAACAGCGCATCGTCGCCTTCTTCGACCACTACGTGCGCGACGGAGCCCGCCCGGACGGCCGCCGCCGGGTGCACTACTACACCTTCAACGAGGGCACCTGGCGCACCACCGACCGCTGGCCGGTGGCCGGCACCCGCACCCGTCGGCTCCACCTCGGCCAGGACCACACCCTCGACCGCCGCCGCCCGGATCGTGCCGGCACCGACCGGCTGGTCCTCGACCCGAGCGCCGGCACCGGGGAGTTCGACCGCTGGAACACCAACCTCGGCGGCGAGCAGGTCAGCTACCCCGACCGTGCCGCCGTGGACGCCAAGTTGCTCAGCTACACCACCGCCCCGCTGACCGAGGACACCCGGGTCACCGGCAACGGCAAGGTCACCCTCGACGTGACCGGCCTGGCGGGCTCCGAGCGGGGCGCGTTGCACGTCTATCTGGAGCACGTTGCCCCCGACGGCCGTGTCACCTACCTCACCGAAGGCCAACTCGCCCTCACCGAAAGGGCTGTGGCCGACCGGGACGACAACCCCGACTGGCGCCGGCTGCGCACGCCCCGCACCTACGCCGCCGCCGACTCCGCGCCCTTCCCGCAGGGCCGCGCCCAGCGGGTGGTGATCGACCTGCAGCCGGTCTCGGCGCTGTTCCGCGCGGGCGACCGGATCCGCCTGAGCGTCGCCGCCGCCAACCCCGACTCCTTCGAACTGCTCCCGGCCGACGGGCGGGCCGCCTACCTGATCGGCCACGGCGGCGGGCGGGCCTCGACACTGGACCTGCCGGTGGTCGGCTGACCCCTACCGGACACCCGCCCCCGCCCGGCGCGGACCGTCGGGGGCGTCGGGCAGCCTCGACGATGCCCGGCGCGCGCTGGAGCGGGCCTTCCCCGGTCGGGCGGCGGCGATCCGGGGCCAGGCCGGCCAGGACCCGGTGTGGGAACAGGGCCACGACTACCCGCTGGAGAGCGCTCTCCAAGCCCTGGGCCGGCCCGACTTCCAGGTCTACGAGGCTGGTGCCGCGCGGGGGCGCACCGCCTTCGGTACCGCCGGCCGGGCCTGCCCCCGACGCGGACGACCCCGGCCGCACGGTCGTCCGCGACAACAGCGGGTGCTGAGCGCCACGAGGTCGCGGTCGCGTGCGGCTTTCCACTGGCGCCGCGCCCAGGGGATTCGGTGGTCGCTCCTTCAGGCGGGCTGTGACGTCTTTCGGACGCTGCTCGGCCTGCTGCTCGGCCTGCTGCTCTCTGCTGGTGTCGGCGATGGCGGGAAGGTCCCCGAACGGCTGCGGGGAGGACAGTTGACGGGCGGGTGCCAAGACCCGCCGAGGGACAGTCGTTGTCAGCGCGGGAGCGCCCGGAGGGCGGAGCCGAGGTCGCTGCCGGAAGGGCGCGTCGCGATGAACTCCGGTTCGGAGAGGTGGCCCGGATACCAGAGGCCGTCGGCTTCCACCACGGCGTGGTCGCCGAAGGAGATCGCCCGGGTGGCGGACAGCTGGTGGCTGAAGTCCGCGGAGAAGGCGGTCAACTGGTCGGTGGGGAGGAGGGTGGCGTTCGTGCGGCCGGTGAAGGCGTTGATGTCGGTGATGGTCCAGGACTCGGGCAGAGGGCGGTCGGTGAGTTCGAGGACGGCGAAACCCAGACGCGGGCGGATCCAGTCGCCGTCGCGTTCGATGCCGAGTACTCCGCCGAGGAAGATCATCGAGCGGATCCCGTCCGGCCGCTGCCACCTGTACGGGACACGGGAGAGGTGGGACGGGAACCGGCCGTCGTGGATGACGTCGCTGATGGCCGGCTGTGGGCCGTCGGCGAAGTAGTCGTGGGCGAAGAAGGCGGTGATCCAGCCGGTGACCCGCGCGCCGCCGGAGGCGGACCGCCACTTGTAGATCGACCGCCAGAAGTCCTGGTCGACCGGCTCGCCGGAGGCCGTGGCGGCGATGGTGGCGAGCACCGGTCGCAGGTTCCGCAGCCACGGCCGCAGACCCGCGAACCGTCCCTCCAGCTCGCGGACCCGGACGGTCAGCCGATGCCAGTCCTGGGCGGTGCCCTCCAGCCGAATCCTGGGAATGCCGCAGAGCGAATGCCAGCGGAAGTCGTAGTAGGGGCTGACCACGTCCATCAGCGCGACCAGGGTCGCGGAGGCATCCACGGGCGTGGTGGTGGAGAACGTCGGCTGGAGAAGGTCTGCGACATCGTCGCCGATCCGCTCCCGGAGAGGCCGCTGGATCAAGTGGAGTGACTGTTGCCAGTCGGGTTCGTGCAGCAGCGAGTTGTCGCGGACGGTGATGAGCTGCTTCTCACCCGGGGTGTCGGTGAAGAGTTCGGCATAGGTGTCACTGTTCAGCCGGACATGGGTGGCGACCTCGTGGACCACCGTGTACCACAGCAGGTCGGGGGAGAGGCTCAGCGGCAGGTGGGCGCAGAAGCACAGGTGCAGCGCGCGCAGCAGCAGGCTGGAGCCGGATGCGTCCCGCTTGTCCGGCGGGGACCCGAGCAGGGCGCCGGTGGACCGGTGATGCACGGTGAAGCCCTCGCGGACCACCGTACGCAGGAAGCCGTCGTTGCCGAGGTCGGTGAGCGTGGCGGCGAGTTCGGCTGCCTCCTCGGTGTCGTCCAGCGGCAGGTCGAAGTCGACGGCCATCTCTCATCCCCCAGAAAACGTGATCGAGCCCGTCGCCCGGACTGTGGAAGGCGGGTCCGATAGTAGTACGGGGAGTATCGGCCAGCGGCAGGATGTCCTCCTCGCCGTCGATGCCTGGCGCACCCTGCCCGCATCCCGCACGGCGGATCAAAAACGCGTTGGCCGGTCCGTCGTGGAGCTGCGATGATCCCCGCGTCTCTGCAGCGGAGGACATGTGTTCGTCTTTGTGTGTGCTGGGTGTGGCGCCAGACTGACCGAGCCGCTGTCCCAGGTAGAGCTGCCGGCCCACGCCCATCAGAGGTACGGGAACGGGATTCAGCTCCCGGTTCTCATGGAGCGGGGCACGTTCGCCGTGGAACCGGAGCCCTGGGGGCACCCGTGGCGGAGGTGGGAGGAGACCGATCCGGACGAGGCGGCAGCGCGGGGCATCTACGCTCCGGTCCACGCCTTGTCCGAGGGCCCGTCCGGCACCATCGTCATCGCACCGGGGGACACCTGCGGCACCGTGCTCGTTCCGGAGCGAGCCGGCGGCTACTGCTGTGGCCTCGACTGGGGTGACGGTCCCAACATGGCTTGCGAGGCGTGCGGCCTGCCCGTGGCGAACCGCATCGACGACTGCTCGCTCTGGCAGGCGGTCTGGCTCGCGCCGGACGCCGTGCACCGCCTGCCCGTCGACGACGCCGACATCGCGATCCTCTCCTGGGCGGAACTATTGGTGGAGGGGAAGGCCACACCCCCGAGCGTGCCGATCACGAGATGGGGCTCGAGGCTCGGGCTGGACCACTGGTGGTCATGGAACCCGCTGTGGGAAGCGGCAGCCGGCCGGGCGCTGGCCCACCTGCTGGCCGCCTCGGACGGCCGGCCGGTGACCGTCCCGCACGGTCTGATCGCGGAAGTGTTCCAACGTGCCCTCGACGCCCTGCTGCCCGCGGTCCAGCCGGCGCGGCGCGCCGTCCTGGACGGACCCGGACTGCCCGCCCCCGATACGGATGCCGACATGGTCATCGTGCCGACCCACCCGCAGACGGGGGAACTCTGGAGCCCGGCCGGCCCGGTGGCATCGGCCTGCTCGGTGCCGCTGCCGTTCGGGGTGTGGATGTGGATGGCCTTCCCCGAGCCACACCTCCTCCTCCCCGTGTCAGGCACCATGCCTGACGGCGTTCTCCGCGACGACCCGCCCGCGCCGCGTCCCCATCACCTGTTCCGAGCCGACTGGGGAACCTTCCAGCACACGCTGGTCCGGTTGCCGGCCGCCCGCAGACCGTGGCTGCGCGAGGTCCTGGAGAACCTCACGCAACACATGCGCGCCGGCCTCTTCTAGCCGACTGGCAGGGAACACCGGTACTCCCTCTTCGGGACTGCCGTTGATCGGAATGGCGGCAGCCGGGAGTTGGTCACCCGGCGGGGTGAGCAACTCCCGGCCTTCGCCAGGCCCCCGCAAGTCACTGCCCGGCAATGCCACCGGCCGCCCAGGCCGCTCCACTCCGTGCTCGGCGAGCTGTGCGGGCCGACCCCGGGCGGGTCGGGAGGATCCCGCCGGGAGGCCTCCGGCCCGGGGCCCCGCGCGCCCCCCGGGGCATCCGGCGCCCGGTACCCGGCGCGGGCCGCGTCCGGTGCCCCTGCGCTGGGCTGTCGTACCGGATGGGTGCCTCTGTTCGCGGGAGCAGGGCTGCCTTCACGGCCCGCACCCGCGGTCCGGCCGTGGCCCCGGTGGGGGTGTCGACGGGGACAGCGGCGGGCAGTGGCACGCGTTCGCTACGCTGCCTCGTGCCGGCCGGGCTCCGCGTGCCCCGCCCGGTCGCACTGATCCGCTCGTGCGGCGGGCACGGCCGGGACCGCGGCCGGGCCGGGCCGGTCCTGGTCGTGGCGGTCGTCGGCCGCCCCCGGAGTCGACCGGCGGCGCACCCGGACGACGGCCGGCCGACGCTGCGGCCCCGTCAGCGGCGCCCCGCCGCCTTCCCGACGCCATTCCTGCGTGAGGACGGGTGGATCCGCGGCGGTGGCCGGTTGCGTGGGAGGGCCGGAGGCGGGGGTGGTGGTCAGTGCGGGCGGGCGGTGGACTGGCGTTCGTGCAGAGTCGCGGGCACGATCCTCGGTGCTGCCGATCCCGGCTCGCCGGCGAGGCGTTGGAGCAGGAGTTCCATGGCGAGTCTGCCGGTGGCCTCGGGGGAGAGGTCGAGGGCGGTGATGGCGGGGGAGGCGAACCGGGTCTGTTCGCTGTCCGATCCCGCGGCGATGAGGAGGCGGCCGGGAATGTCCCAGCCGAGGGCGATCGCGGTGCGGGCGATGCTGGCGGCGTGGCGGCCGGTGCTGGCGAAGACGGCGTCCGGGGGGTTGGGGCGGGACAGCAGCAGTGTGCCGATCTCGGCGCCGGCCGTCTCACCGCGTTTTTCGGGGACCCGTTCCAGGATCGGTTCCTGGCCGTGTTCGTGGGCCCATGACAGGTAGGCCTCGACCGTGTCGTGGTTCCAGGCGTTGTCGTCCGTGCCCGCGACGACGGCGATCCGGCGGGCGCCGCGTTCGCGGAGCAGGTCTAGTACGCGCCGGGTCTCGGCGCGGTTGTCCGTGTCGGTCCACCAGATGTGTTCGGGGCGGGCGGGGTCGCGGCCGGTGGAGACCACGGGCAGCCCCCGGTCGAGGAGTTCGGCCAGGACCGGGTCGCCGACGAACGGGTCGACGACGATACCGCCGTCCAGGTTCATGGCGGCGGGGACGGACCGGCGCGTGAGGTCGGGGACGAGCATGAGTCCGAAGCCGTGGTCGAGCGCCGAGGTCGCGGCGGCTCCGGCCAGCCGGACGAAGTAGTCCACGCCCTGCAGGGTGTAGCCGATGGCGTCCAGCGGGCGGATGGCCAGCGCGATCACCCCCGTGCGGCCGCCGCGCAGACTCTGGGCGATGGGGTTGGCCTGGTAGCGCAGTTCGGCGGCGGTGCGCAGGATGCGCTCGCGCGTCGCCGCCGCCACCGCGCCCTTTCCGTTGAGCACGTGCGAGACGGTGGTCGCCGACACACCGGCCGCCCGCGCCACGTCGCGGATCGTCACTCTCCCCGACGGAGCCATCACGCGTTGTCCAGCCTTTCCGGATGTTGGCAAAAAGATACCACCAAAACGATTGACCAAAACGTTTTGGTAGGTGAGTCTACCGGTCTGAGTTGTCCACTCCCGCTGGATGCGGACCCCCACGTGCGCCCATCGTGGCGCCGCCGCATGCCCGGGGACAGGCCAGGAAGGACCGGAAGTGCGCAAGAGAGCGTTTGTCGCCGTCGCGATCGCGAGCGTGATCTCGCTGGCCGGGTGCGGAAACCCGGCGCAGTCATCGAGCGCCGACCAGGGCGCGGGCGCGGGAACACGCGTCGACACCCCCTCCGCCAGGGCCGAGGTGGACCGGGTGACCTGGAACGTTCCCTACGGCGAGCCCACCTCGCTGGACCCCCTCAAGTCCTACAACTACCCGGAGAACGAGGTCCTCTCGAACCTCTGCGAAAGCCTGATGCGGATCAACCCCGACTTCTCGGTCACCCCGGGACTGGCCGAGTCGGCGGAGCACCCCACGCCCACCACCTGGGTGTACAACCTGCGCAAGGGCGTGCGGTTCTGGGACGGCCAGGAGATGACGGCCGACGACGTCGTCTTCAGCCTCAAGCGCCACCTGGACCCCGCCGAGGGCTCCTTCTGGGCTGCGGACATGCTCACCGGCAACATCGCGGGCGTCGAGAAGACCGGCGACCTCCAGGTCACCGTCACCCTCAAGACGCCGGACGTGGTCATCAACGACTACATGGCGACCCCGCTGGGCGCCGTCACCCAGGCCGCGTTCACCCAGCAGGCCGGCACCGGGTTCGGCACCCCGGACAAGGGCGTCATGTGTACGGGCCCCTTCCAGCTCAAGTCGTGGGAGAAGGGCTCACAGATCAGGCTGACGCGCAACGACGCGTACTGGGACCAGACGCTCAAGGCGAAGGCCAAGGAGTTCGACTTCCGCTTCATCACGGACCCGGCCACCCTCACCAACGCGCTGAAGACCGGCGAGATCGACGGCACCTACGACGTGCCGACCGACGCCGTCGACCAGCTGTCCAACGCCACCAACGGCACCCTCTACCTGGGCAGGTCCATGCAGATGGTGGCCGTCATCGGCACCGGCGAAGGCCCCTTCGCCGATCCGCGGCTGCGCACCGCCCTGCTGATGGCCACCGACCGCGAGGCCATCGGCAGGACCGTCTTCGCCGGCACCGCCACGCCCCTGCGCTCCGTGGTGCCCCCGGGCAGCTACTCCTACGGGGCCGCCGCGTACGAGAGCGCCTACGACAAGCTGCCGCCCACCACGGTGGACATCGAGGGCGCCAAGAAGCTGGTCGAGGAGGCCGGAAGGCCCAGCGGGCCGATCACCATCGCCTATCCCAGCGAGCGGCGCGTCTACGAGGACCTCCTCGCCGAGGTGCAGAGCGCCGGTAAGAAGATCGGACTGGACGTCCAGCCCAAGGGCGTCCCGAGCGCACGGTACGGCGCCTTCTTCTCCGACGCCGAGGCCCGCAAGGGCTACTCGGGCTTCATGACCACGAACTACTTCGACGTCGCCGAGCCGCTGGCCTTCCTGCGCAACCGCATCGACCCCGGATCCCCCGAGAACTACGACAAGTTCTCCGACCCCGAGATCACCGCGCTGGTGGGCCAGGCCTCCTCGGAGAGCGACGACACCAAGCGGGCCGAGCTCACCGCCCGGATCGAGACGACGTACATGGCCAAGACGCCGTGGCTGCCCATGGTCGCCCCCTCGACCCGGCTGTTCATGAACAGCCGGATCACCGGAGCACCCGCGTCCTTCGTCTACCTGTACTACCCGTGGGCCGCGTCCGTGGGTTCGGCCAAGTGATCCCGTAGCACGCGGCGCCCGCCACCCTCGCCCCCCCCTCACCCGCTGCCCCTCCACCACGCTCCGCCCGGGGGCGCGGCCCACGCCCGGCCGCGCCCCCGCGACCCCCACACAGGAACAGCCCATGCTCGGATTCCTCGTCCGACGCCTGCTCGGGCTGGCCGCGACCCTGATCGTCGCCAGCTTCCTCGTCTTCGGTGCGCTCTACCTCGCACCGGGCAGGCCGGAGACCTTCCTCACCCAGGGGCGTTCGATCAGCCCCGAGACCCTCGCCTCGATCCGCGCCCAGTACCACCTCGACGACCCGCTCCCGGTGCGCTACTGGGACTGGATCACCGGAGTGCTCCACGGCGACCTCGGCCAGTCCCTGGTGTTCCGCCAGGACGTGGCCGGCCTGCTCGCCCCGCGGGTCGGCTCCACCCTGCTGCTCACGCTGTACGCCGCCGTGCTCATCGTCGTGTTCGGCGTGCTGGCCGGCGTGGTCTCCGGACTGCGCGGCGGCCGGCTCGACACGGTGGCGCTGATCGTCACCAGCACGGGCTTCGCCGTCCCCACCTTCTTCGCCGCCCTGCTGCTCATGGACCTGTTCGCGGTGCAACTCGGCTGGTTCCCCGTGTTCGGATCGGGCGAGGGCCTGACCGACCGGCTCTGGCACCTCACCCTGCCCGCGATCGCGCTCGCCATCCCCTCGGGCGCGGTGGTCGCCCGCATCACCCGCACCGCGATCACCGAGGAGAAGGACTCCGAACACGTCACCACCGCGGTCGGCCGCGGACTGCCGCGCTCCCTGGTGGTGCGTCGGCACGTGCTGCGCAACGCACTCCTGCCGGTGACCACGATCGTCGGCGTCAACATCGCCGCCCTGATCGCCGGCGCCACCGTGGTCGAGAAGGCCTTCGCCCTCGACGGCCTCGGCTCCGCGCTGGTCGACGCGGTCAACCAGAAGGACTTCGCCGTCGTCCAGGCCATCGCGCTCGCGCTGGTGGCCGCCTTCGGCCTGGTCAACCTGGCCGTCGACGTGCTCTACGCATGGCTGGACCCGCGGTTCAAGCTCGGAGGGAAGCGCTCATGAGCGACGACGTCAACACCCTTGGCGCCACCACCGCGACCCCCGCGGCCGAGGACGCCCCGACCGCGCGCACCACCGGCCGCCGCAACCCGCTCCGGCGCCTCGTCGCGCGCGTCGGAATCGCCGGCACCATCGCCGCCGCCGTCATCGCCCTGCTGGCCGCCATCGCGGTCCTCGCCCCCTGGATCGCCCCCTACGACCCGTTGCAGGTCGACCTCGCCGCCACCTATCAGCCCCCCAGCGCGCAGCACCTGCTCGGTACCGACAACTCCGGCCGCGACCTGCTCTCCCGGCTGATCTGGGGCGCCCGGACCAGCCTCCTGGGCCCGTTCATCGTCGTCACCGTCACCGCGGTGCTCGGCACCGTCCTGGCCCTGACCGCCGCCTGGTTCGGCGGCCGCGTCGACGACCTCGTCTCCCGCCTGCTCGACCTGCTGTTCGCCTTCCCCAGCCTGCTGCTCGCCATCATCGTGATCGCGCTCTACGACCGCGGACTGCTCCAGGCGTCCCTGGCGCTCGCGGTGGGCTTCACCCCCTACACCGCACGGGTGCTGCGCAGCGTCTCCCTGCGCGAACGCATGCAGCCCTACATCGCCTCCGGAGAGATCCAGGGCTTCTCGGGCTTCGGCATCTGCGTGCGGCAGATCCTGCCCAACATCACCCCCCAGATCCTCACCGGAGCCACCATCAACTTCGGATCCGCCATGATCGAACTCGCCGCGATCTCCTTCCTCGGACTCGGCGTCCAACCGCCCACGGCCGACTGGGGCCTGATGGTCTCCAGCGGCCAGGCCTCCCTGGTCAAGGGCTTCCCCCAGCAGTCCCTCTACGCGGGCCTGATGATCGTCATCACCGTCGCGGCGTTCAGCGTGCTGGGCGAACGCCTCGGCGGACGCAAGGCAGGAGGACGCGCGTGAACCCGCTGCTGCGTCTGGACGCCCTCCACGTGACGCTCGACGTCGACGGTGAGCGCCGCCCCGTCCTGCACGACGTCTCGCTCGACGTCGCCGCGGGCGAGGCCGTCGGCCTGGTCGGCGAATCCGGCTCCGGCAAGTCGATGACGGTGCGCTCCATCCTGCGCGTGCTCCCGCGCGGCGCCGAGACCTCGGGGCGCATCGACTTCGACGGCACCGACGTCCTGTCCATGCCCGCCAAGGACCTGCGCAGGCTGCGCTCCCACGATCTCGCGGTGATCCACCAGGACCCGCGCGCCGCCATCAACCCCGTGTCGAGCGTGGGCGACTTCCTCGTGGAGGCACTGGTCGCCAACCACCGGGAGAATCCCCGCCGGGCCCGCACCCGCGTCCAGGGCATCCTGTCCGACGTCGGCATCCCCGACGCCGCGCGCCGGATGCGCCAGTACCCGCACGAACTGTCCGGCGGGCTGCTGCAACGCGTCGTCATCGCGGCCGCGATCTCCGTCCGCCCCCGGATGATCCTCGCGGACGAGCCCACCACCGCCCTGGACGTGACCACCCAGTCCGAGGTGATGGGCATCCTCGACGAGATGCGCCGCGAACACGGCCTCGCCATGCTGTTCATCACCCACGACCTGGAACTGGCCGGCGCCGTGTGCGACCGCATCGCGGTCATGTACGCGGGCTCGATCGTCGAGGAGAGCGAGCCGCAGGCGCTCGAAGACCACCCCAGACACCCCTACAGCCGGCTCCTGCTGGACTCCCGGCCGCGCATCGACCAGGCCGCCGACCGCCTGGAAGTCATCCCCGGACGGCCGATCTCGGCCTTCGAAGTCGGCCCCGGCTGCGCCCTGGCCCCACGCTGCCCCCACGCCGAGCCGCGGTGCACGGCCACCGTCCCGGCCCTGCGGCCGACCGGCGGGGGACGGGTGAGGTGCCTGCGCAGCGAAGAGATCGAGCCCGTTCTGCGACGTTCCGGCACGGAGGTGCGCGATGCCTGACCACACCCCCGTCGTCGAAGCGGCCGACCTGCGCAAGGTCTTCCGGGTCCGGCGCCCCGAAGGCCGCGGCCACACCGACTTCACCGCCGTGGACGGCGTCGGCTTCCGGGTCCGGGCCGGAGGAGCGCTCGCCATCGTGGGGGAGTCGGGCTCCGGCAAGTCCACGGTCGCGCGGATGCTGGTCGGCCTGGAGACCCCGACCTCCGGCAGCATCACCGTCCTCGGCCGCCCCCGCACACCGGGACGCGCCGGCACGGCCGAACGACGCCGGCGCGGACGCGAGATCCAGATGGTCTTCCAGGACCCCTACGGATCCCTCAACCGGCGCAGGACGGTGCGCGACGCCCTGGGCGAGGTCATCGACCTGCACTTCAAACCCGCCCGCGGCGAACGCGAGGAGCGGATCACCCGCCTGCTGGAGGACGTCGGCCTCGACGAGCGGCAATCGCGCGCGCTGCCCTCCGCGCTGTCGGGCGGGCAGCGCCAGCGGGTCGCCATCGCCCGCGCCCTGGCGGCGGAACCCCAGGTCCTGGTCCTGGACGAAGCGGTCGCCGCCCTCGACGTCTCGATCCAGGCCCAGATCCTCAACCTGCTGGCCGACATCCGCGAACGCACCGGCCTCACCTACCTGTTCATCAGCCACGACCTGTCCGTCGTACGGCAGATCAGCGAGGACGCGATCGTCATGCGCAAGGGCCGGATCGTGGAATCCGGCCCCACCGCCCGCATCCTCGACGACCCGCAGCACCCCTACACCCGGATGCTGCGCCGATCCGTGCCCGGTCCCGGCTGGAAGCCGCGGCGCATGAGCCAGGACGAGCGCCGGGCGCTCGCCATGGAGGAGACATCGTGACCACCCCTACGGTCTTCCGATCGGCCAAGGCGGCCCCCGGCGATCGCGGGCAGCGCCTGGGCAAGGCCTTCCCGGAGCGCATCGGACAGGTCAGCGCCTTCTACGACCGGCTGTTCGCCGCCTCGGGCGCCGCGCCCGAGGACGTCACCGACTGGAGCATGCGGGCCTTCGAGCACATCAGCGCCTGGGCCCCGGACCTGGCCGAGGAGATCGACGGCATGGCGAGCGGCGCGGGACTTCCCCTGTGGCGGATCGCCGCGCTCAACGCCCGGACGGAGATCCTCGGCCGCTTCGGCCGCGCGCAGCACCCGGAGTGCTCCACGCTCGTGTACGCGCCGCACGACGGACGCCCGCCGGTCACCGCGCAGACCTGGGACTGGCACGACGGCATGCGCGACGGCTGGTTCGTCTGGACCATCGAGCACCCGGACGGCCGGGTCGTGCACACGGTGACGGAGTTCGGCATCGTCGGCAAGATCGGCGTCAACACGGCGGGCCTGGGCCTGCACTTCAACATCCTCGGCCACACCTCCGACAAGTCGCCCGCGCCGGCCGGCCCGTGGATACCGGTACACGTCCTGGCACGACACGTGCTCGACACCTGCACAAGCACCTCCGAGGCCGTCGAACTGGCCACCGCCACACCGGTGGCGGCCTCCAGCTCACTGACGTTCGCCGACCACGCGCACGGGCGGAGCACCGCCGCGGCGATCGAACTCAGCCCGGCCGGCTCGGCGCTGCTGCGCCCGCGCGAGGACGGCTTCCTGCTGCGGACCAACCACTTCGTGGAGCGGGCGCTGGCCGGCGGCGAGGCCATGGGAGTCGAGGACCCGGGCACGTACCGGCGGATGGAGGTCCTGCGGCAGCGCACGGCGACCCTCACCCGACCGAACGGTGAGGACCTCGTCGAGGCCCTCACCTGCCACGCGGACGAGGGCGCGGAACTGTGCTGCCACGCCCAGCCGGACGCGGCGCTCGGCAAACGCTGGGAGACGCTCGCCACCGTGTCCCTCGACATCGCCGGGGGAGGACTCGCCGCCCACGCGGGCGGACCCTGCACCTTCCACCTCGCGTCCCGGGCCGAGGTGGCCTGACGCGACACCGGGGGCGGGCCCCGCCAGGTCTCGCCCCCACCGGCCGGACCGCGGCCCCCTTCGGCCCGCCGAAGGGGGCTCTTCCCGTCCGATGACGACGTAGCGAACGCGGATTCGGTCTCGGCTCACCTGACGACCACACAACCGCACGAGATGGGCATGGACGCCGGGGTGTCCGCAGACTTCGCCGACCCTGTCGAAGAGTGCCTCGTTCACGGCCGCGCCGCCGCCGCGCCGACCCGCTCTCGCTTTCCACCGCCGAGCCGGCCCTCACCCGGCTCCACCGTCGGGAAGACGCAGGCGCTCGGCCCGATCGGGGGTGACGGCCTCCGGGCCGTTGCCGGAATATTCGGTGCGTGGCTTGGCATCAGGAGTGTGTCGGGCCTTGGGCGGCATCCACGCCGCCGGGTTGGCCCACCGGGACCTGAAGCCTTCGAACGTCATGGTGACCATCGACGGGCCGAAGGTGGTCGACCTCGGTATCGCGCGCGCTCCGGACTCCGTCGACGGCGGCCTGACGAGTACGGGTGTGGCGATCGGTTCGCCCCCCTTCATGTCACCGGAGCAGATCCGCGGTGAGAGCCTGACTGTGGCGAGCGACGTCTTCTCTCTCGGTGCGGTGCTCGCCTTCCCCTCCTCTGCGCCGTGGGCGGCCCCCGCGGGGGGGCCCCGCCGGGGGGCGGGGGGGGCCCCCGGGCCGGCTGACGGCGCGCACCGACCACCGGTGGCGCAGCGCGGTGAGCAGGACGGCGTCGGCGTGCGTCTGCTCGACCCGCAGGTGGAGTTCGGGGCC
>NZ_JBEXJT010000010.1:0-182555 GCF_040609255.1 Kitasatospora sp. NPDC004723
CACCAGTTCCGTATCCTGAGTGCTCGGCCATGAGGGGGGAGCCCACGGCATGACCTCATTCCGGATACCTTTTCGAGACGCCGGCGGGACCCTGATGGGGCAAGCACGGCACCAGCAGGGAGGACCAGGGCCATGGGTGCGGGAGAAGTCGCCGCCTTCCGGGGCGTCAGCAAGAGTTACGGGCGGGTGCGGGCCGTGGACGGCCTCGACCTCGTCCTGCGGCCGGGCGAGACCGTGGCCCTGCTGGGCCCGAACGGGGCCGGCAAGTCCAGCAGTCTCGACCTGCTGCTCGGCCTGCGCGAGCCCGACCGCGGCAGTGTCACGCTGTTCGGCGGCACCCCGCGGGCCGCGATCACGGCCGGCCGGGTCGGCGCGATGCTGCAGAGCGGCGGCCTGATGGCCGACGTCAAGGTCCGCGAACTGGTGCGGCTCGCCTGCGAGGTCCACCCGCGCGGCCGGGCCGTCGCCGAGGTGCTCGCCGACGCGGGCATCACCGACCTCGCCGAGCGCCGCGTCGACCGGCTCTCCGGCGGCCAGGAGCAGCGGGTCCGCTTCGCCCTCGCCGTCGCCGGCGCCAACGACCTCATCGTCCTGGACGAGCCCACCACCGGCATGGACGTCTCGGTCCGGCAGGCCTTCTGGGCGAGCATGCGGGCGCAGGCCGACGCCGGGCGCACCGTCCTGTTCGCCACCCACTACCTGGAGGAGGCGGACTCGATCGCCGACCGGGTCCTCGTCCTGCACCGCGGCCGGCTGATCGCCGACGGCAGCTCCGCCGAGATCAAGGCCCGGGCCGGCGCCCGCCGGATCGCCTTCGAGCTGCACGAGGCGGACGGCCCGTTCGACGAGGCCGCGCTGCGCCTGCTGCCCGGCGTCCGGGGACTGGAGACCACGGCCCGGGTGCCCGGTGTGCGGACGGTGCGGATCCGGGCCGCCGACGCGGACGCCGCCGTCGCCGCCCTCTACCGGGCTGGCCTGTACCCGCGCGGCCTGGAGGTCACCGGACTGGGCCTGGAGCAGGCCTTCCTGACCATCACCGGCGAGCAGGACGCCGCCGGGTCCGTCCCGTCCGCCTCGTCGGCCTCGTCCGCCGAGCCCGCCCTGGAGAGTGCGCGATGACCACCCTGATCCGCCTGGAGATCCTGCGGACCTTCCGCAACCGCCGCTACCTGCTCTTCACCATCGCCTACCCAGCGCTGATGTACTTCTTCTTCATCCACGCCTACGGCGCCACGGACCTCGCCGGCGGCCTGCCGGTGAAGACCTACTTCATGGTCTCGATGGCCACCTTCGGCGCGGTCGGCGCGGTGCTGACCGGCAGCGCCCAGCGGATCTCGCTGGAGCGCAAGAGCGGCTGGGTGCGCCAGCTGCGGCTGACCGCGCTGCCCGGCCGCGCGTACACCCTCGGCAAGATCGCGGCCAGCGCGGTGACCACGCTGCCCGCGATCCTGGTGGTCTTCGCGGTCGGCGCGAGCCAGGGCGTCTCGCTGGGCGCGGGGCAGTGGATCGGCCTGGCGCTCGCGCTCTGGCTGGGCAGCTTCGTCTTCGCCGCGCTCGGGGTGGCGCTCGGCTACGCGGCCGCGCCGGACTCGGTGCAGACGATCGTGATGATCACCTACATGGTGATGGCGCTGTTCGGCGGCACCTGGTTCCCGGTGAGCGGCTCGCTGGAGCGCTTCGCCCGGTTCAACCCGGTGTACCTCTACAACGAGCTGGCGAGCTTCACCCGGCCCGGGCACACCCTGGACACCGCCGCCGTCGCCGGGCTGGCCGCCTTCCTCGCCGTGTTCGCCGCCGCCGCGGCGGCGCTGTACCGCCGCGACACCCGGCAGGCATGATGATCGACATGAGCGACCCGCGTCCGACCCGCCCCGCCGACGAACAGCCGCAGGCGGAGGTGGCGCGGGTGTCGTTCATGAACGTCCCCGGTGCCCCGGTGGAGACCGGGCGGCAGCTGCTGGTCAAGGTCTCCTGGATGCTGCTGTGGATGATCTACCTGGCCTACCCGGTGGGCGACCTGCTGAACGGCGGCCACGGCACGGGCGCCACCGTGCTCGGCTGGGTCTGCCTGGTGGCCTTCGTCGTCGGCTACGTCCTGCTGGTGGTCCTCCGCTCGATGCCCGGGATGCGGCCGCGGACCTGCCGGGCGGTCGTCGCGGGGATGGTGGGGCTCGCCCTGACGTCCACCTTCGTCCTCGGCACCGCCTTCCTGTCCCTGTTCATCTACGCCTCGGTCTGCGTCGCGATCATCACACCGTCGCGGTACGTCCTGCGCGCGCTGCTCGCCATGGCGGCGCTCACCGCCGGGGTCGGCCTGCTGACCCACGCCGACATGGACAGCGTGTGGACCTTCACGCTCAGCGCCTTCCTCGCGGGCGCCGCGATGAGCGGGCTGCAGCGCCTGGTCGCCACCATGAAGGAACTGCGCGAGGCCCGCGCCGCCGTCGCCCACCTGGCCGCCTCCGAGGAGCGGCTGCGGCTCGCCCGCGACCTGCACGACCTGCTCGGGCACTCGCTGTCGCTGATCACCCTGAAGAGCGAGCTGGCCGGGCGCCTCATGGACGCGGGCAAGGACGAGGCGGCGCGGGCTCAGGTCGCCGACATCGAGACGGTCGCCCGGCAGTCGCTGATCGACGTCCGGGAGGCCGTCACCGGCTTCCGCCGGCCCACCCTGCCGGTCGAGCTCGCGGCCGCCCGCACCGCGCTGGCGGCCGCCCAGGTCACGCTGGAGGCCGCGCCGGACCTGCCGGACGCCTGGCCGGGCCTGGCCGCCGAGGAGGCGGGCGCGCTCGCCTGGGCGCTGCGCGAGGCGGTCACCAACGTCGTCCGGCACGGCGAGGGCGCCACCGTCTGCACCGTCCGGGCCGACGAGGCCTGGGAGGGCGACGGCGAGCGGTACGCCGTCCTGGAGATCACCGACGACGGCCCCGGTCCGGGCAAGTCCCACCCGGGCAACGGGCTCTCCGGCCTGGCGGAGCGGCTCGCACTGGTCGGCGGCCGGCTGGAGACCGGTCCGGGGGAGCGGGGCAGGGGCTTCCGGCTGCGGGCCGCGGTACCGCTGCGCACGGCCTCCGTCCCGACGCCCTAGCGGTCCGCGCGGAGGAACCCTCCGCCCTCCCCGCACCGGCGTGGTGCCGCCGGTCCCGGTCCCGGTCGCGGGCAGCATGACGGGCATGCCGAAGCCCGCCGCACTGGTGCTCGTCGTCCTGCTCCTCTCGCTGATCCTCTGCGCCGCCTTCACCGAGGCCCACGCCGCCGCAGGCGCGGCGCCCACCGGAGTTCGAACCGGGCCCGTCGGGTGACCGGGTGACACCCGGCCCGTGGAACAGGAAGCCGGCCGGTCCGACTTCCTACTCCAGCGAGGCCCGCAGGGCGGTGGTGAACCAGGCGGAGACGTCGTGGAGGCTCTCCTGGACCGGCCAGCCGTTGATGACGGCGAGGAGCTGCCAGTAGCGCTCGGCGCGGGGGTCGTCGGCGGTCTCGACGCGGTCGAGGATCCAGGCGCGCAGGGCGGCGTCGTCGGGGCGGCCGAAGGTGGCGGCGTAGGCCGCGGTCAGGGAGTCGAGGGCGGGGGCGGCGGCGGGGGAGTCGGGGGCGACGCCGGCGGCGAGCGCGGCGGCCACGGTGGTGCGGACGGTCTCGGACAGGGCGCCGTGCAGACCGGTGTCGTCGCCGGCCGCCCGCTCGGCCGCCTGGTGGGCGGCCATCCGGCGGACCGCGGCGCGGAAGTCCTCGTCCTGCACGAGTTCGCCCAACTCGACCCAGGCGTCGATCTGTTCGGCCGACGGCTCGTCCGGCAGCCCGGGCATCGCGGAGCGCATCATCGCGACGAACTCCGGATTGGCGTCCAGGCCGCCGAAGACGGCGTCGATGAAGTCGTGGACCAGGCGCCGGCGTTCGGCGTCGGACAGCTTCGCGAGCTGGTGCATGCGTCTCATCTCCTCGGTGGTGGAACCGCGTTCGGCGATCGCCCGCAGCACCGTCCGGCGCAGCCGGAGCGTGCGGATCTGCACGTCCAGCGCGTCGGCGTGCGCGGCGGCCACCTCGCGCAGCGGGGCGGAACGGTCCAGCACCCGCCGGATCGTGGCCAGGTCGAGACCCAGCTCCCGCAGGGTGCGGACCAGGTCGAGCCGGGCGAGTGCCCGCACGTCGAAGCGGCGGTAGCCGGCCGCCGTGCGGGCGGTGGGCGGGACGAGCCCGGAGTCGGCGTAGAACCGGACGGCCTTCACCGTCAGTCCGGTGCGCCGGGCCAACTCGCCGATGGAGTACAGGGTGTTGTCGAGCTCGTCGTCCCGCATGGCTCCCAGCTTGGCGTCTCCCCCCGGGGGAGACTCAAGGGGCCGCGGTGAGTACGCTGCGTCGGCACGGGGGTGGACGAACGGACCCGGCGCGCCGGGCTGTCGGGGGTTCTGCTGGTGGCGCGGTTCACGGAGGAGCCGGAGCAGCCCCCGGCCCGGCCGGCCGTGGTGGACGGGACCGAGATCCGGCTGACCGTCGTCGGCCCGGAGCCGGGGGTGCTCCTGGTCCGGCCGCTGCCGGCCGGGACGCCGTAGGGTCGGGCGCCATGAGTGAGATTCGGAAGGACCGGCCCTCGGTGCGGGTGCTGCTGGCGGAGGACCAGGGGATGGTCCGGGAGGCGCTGGCCGCGCTGCTCGGGCTGGAGGGGGACATCGACGTCGTCGCCCAGGTGGGGCGCGGCGACGAGGTGCTGGACGCGGCGATCGCGCACGACGTGCAGGTGGCGGTGCTGGACATCGAGATGCCGGGGATGACCGGGATCGAGGCGGCGGCGCTGCTGCGCGAGCACCGGCCGCAGACCAGGGTGGTGATCGCGACCACCTTCGGCCGTCCCGGCTATCTGCGGCGGGCGATGGAGTCGGGCGCGGACGCGTTCCTGGTGAAGGACGCCCCGGCCGCCGAGCTGGCCGAGGCGATCCGCCGGGTGCTGCGCGGCGAGCGGGTGATCGACCCGGTGCTGGCCGCGGCCGCGCTGGCCGAGGGGGCGAACCCGCTGACCGCCCGCGAGCGGGATGTGCTGGCCGCCGCGGCGGACGGCGCGGTGAACGCGGACATCGCCGCGCGGCTGCACCTGTCGGAGGGCACGGTGCGCAACTACCTCTCGATGGCGATCCAGAAGACCGAGGCCCGCAACCGCACCGAGGCGGTCCGGATCGCCCGGGAGAAGGGCTGGCTCTAGGACACGTCCCAGGGCGGCGGGGAGGCTCAGTTCAGCCGGTGGCGGGCGGCCCGGGCCTCCTGGCGGACCTTGGCGGCGGCGTCCGGGTCGAAGGCGTCCAGGATCCCGGCGTACTCGTCCATCTCCTTCGCCCCGCCCAGGAAGTCGCCGGTGCGCACCAGCAGCTCGGCGCGTTCGAGGCGGAGCTGGGCCGGGTGGCGGGGGAGCAGCAGGGCGAGTTCGGTGGCCCACAGCTGGGTGCGGGCGTGCTCGGGGCGGTCGGCGGCCCAGGTGCGGATGTTGCCGAGCACCCGCAGGACGACGTCCAGCGGCTGCGCGGGTGTGAGCAGCTCGGGCGTGAACTCCTGCCCGGCGGCGCGCACCAGCCGGGCCACGTCCTCGAGGTCGAGCAGCCGGCCGCCGTGGAAGGGGTCGGCCAGGACGTACTCCTCGCCGCCGGCGGGCCCGCCGACCGCGACGATGAAGTGGCCGGGCAGGGCGATGCCGTGCACGGTGAGTCCGGCCCGGCGGGCGACGGCGGACCAGACCAGCGCGAGCATGATCGGCAGCCCGCGCCGGCGCCGCAGCACGTCGGGCAGCAGCGAGGACTCCAGCCGCCGGTAGTCGGACTTGCGCCCGTGGAAGCGCTCCCGCCCGCCGAGGACGGCGGCCAGCAGGGCGGCGGTCTCCTCCGGACCGGCCGGGGCCCGTTCGGCGACGGCGCGCCGGACGGCGGCCGCGTGCCGTTCCAGGGCCGCCGCGCAGGCGGCGAGCAGGGCGTCGACGGAGGGCGGGCCCTGGAGGTCGTCGGGGTCCGCGGGGTCGGGGCCGGGGGTGTGCTCGGCGGCGGCGAGCAGGCAGAGCAGCACCGGATCGGGCTGCTCGGCCCGGGCCTCGGTCCGGAAGCGTGCTCTGCTCTGCTCGGTCACGGCGGTGGCGGCGGCTTTCGTAGGGCGGGCGGACAGGCGGTCGCGGGTTCCGGGTTCCAGCTCCCGGGGCCCGGGTTCCGGCGGCGGCGCCCTACCCCTGGGGCAGGAGCGCGTAGTGGTAAGTGTGACTGGTCGTGAAGCCCAATCGGTCGTAGAGCGCGATCGCCCCGGCGTTCTCCGCCTCCACCTGCAGGTACGCGCCGCTCGCGCCCTCCTCGGCGGCCCGGGCGGCGAGCACCGCCGTCACCGCCGTGGCCAGTCCCCGGCGGCGGGCCCCCGGTGCCACCTCGATGGCGCCGAAGCAGGCCCACGGTCCGTCGATGACGCAGCGTCCGACGGCGAGGACCGGCGGGGTGCCGCCCTCCCCGGTCCCGGCGCCGCGGGTGTCGTGCACGGTCGCGAACCAGACCGAGGGGCCGCCGTGGATCACCGTGCGGGCGGCCCGCTCCACCGCCGGGTCGTCGGTCACCCGCCGGTACAGCGACATCCAGTCGGGCGAGGCGGTCCGGGCCAGCCGCACCCGGTCCCGGCCGGCCGGGTCGCCGAGCCGGGTCAGCGGTGCCAGCCCGGCCGTCCGGACCAGGGTCGGCGCGTACCCGGCGCCCAGCCGGTCCAGCTCGGCGCGCAGCGCGTCCGGCGAGCCGGGGGTGCTGACCTCCACCCAGGCCGGCAGACCGCGCGCCGCGTACCACCGGCGCGCGGTGGTGAGCGCCTCGTCCAGGGGCATGCCGGGGTCGCCGAGCGCCTGCACGGAGTTGGCGCGCCGGGTGAACCCGGCCGAGGCGCGCAGCGTCCAGGCGCCCAGCGGCTCCTGCTCGACGGCGGGCCAGCCGCGGGCGGCGATCCGCTGGAGCTCGGCCGGACCGGTCGGCGGCAGCGGTGCGCGCCGGGCCGGGAAGAGCGGCACGGCCTTGCCCGCGACCAGCAGCTTCTCGTCGAAGGAGACCGGATCGCCGGACCGCGGCACCACCGTGAGCCCGTCGGCGTCCCAGGATGCGAGCACACCGATCACATCGCGGAACACTGGCCGGTTGTCGTCGGCGAACCCGGCGAGCCGTCGAACACTGACCCGGCGGCCCACGTCAGAGCGATCTATCCGGACCTCCGGACGGTCCTGAACCGGCCCTTCGGCGGCCATCTGGGCACCTCCTGTGCATTTGCGGTCTCCGACCCGCGATACTAGGGGCGGGCATCGACGACGCCGCGCTCACCCGCGCACGCGAGAAAACAGAATGGGCCGCCGAGCCCTTCCGAGGAGGAACGACAGCGTGACCTACGTCATCGCGCAGCCTTGTGTCGACGTCAAGGACAAGGCGTGCATCGAAGAGTGCCCGGTTGACTGCATCTACGAGGGCGAGCGATCGCTCTACATCCACCCGGATGAGTGTGTCGACTGTGGCGCTTGTGAGCCGGTCTGCCCGGTCGAGGCGATCTTCTACGAGGACGACACGCCGGAGGAGTGGAAGGACTACTACAAGGCGAACGTCGAGTTCTTCGACGACCTCGGTTCGCCCGGTGGTGCCTCGAAGCTCGGCCTGATCGAGCGCGACCACCCGTTCATCGCCGCTCTGCCGCCGCAGAACGCCGACCACTGACGACTGGTGGCAACTGAGCTGTGACTACCAAGAACAGCACGCACGCGCCGTTCCCGGGCCACCCGGGAGCGGCGCGCCGCGTTTCCGACCTGCTGCCGGTGTTCCCCTGGGACAAGCTGGAGCCGTACAAGGCGACCGCGCTGGCCCACCCCGGCGGGCTCTGCGACTTCTCCGTCGGCACCCCGGTCGACCCGGTGCCCGAGGTGATCCAGAAGGCCCTCGCGGCCGCCACCGACACACCCGGCTACCCGACCGTCTGGGGGCCGACGGAGCTGCGCGAGGCGATCGCCGGCTGGCTGCACCGCCGGCTCGGCGCCGAGATCGGCCCGCAGGCCGTCCTGCCGACCGTCGGCTCCAAGGAGCTGGTCGCCTGGCTGCCGACCCAGCTGGGCCTCGGCCCCGGCGATCAGGTCGCCTACCCGCGGCTGGCCTACCCGACCTACGAGGTGGGCGCGCGGCTGTGCGGCGCCGAGCCGGTCGAGTACGACTCGGTGGACGAGCTGGACGGCTCCCGGGTGCGCCTGCTGTGGGTCAACTCGCCGTCCAACCCGACCGGGCGGGTGCTCGGCGCGCCGGAGCTGCGCCGCGCGGTGGAGTGGGCGCGCGAGCACCGGGCGCTGCTGGTCAGCGACGAGTGCTACCTGGAGCTCGGCTGGGAGGCCGAGCCGGTGTCCGTGCTGCACCCCGAGGTGTGCGGCGAGGGCGGCCACGAGGGCCTGCTCGCGGTGCACTCGCTGTCCAAGCGCTCCAACCTGGCCGGTTACCGCGCGTCCTTCGTGGCGGGCGACCCGGTGGTGGTCAGGGAGCTGCTGGAGGTGCGCAAGCACGGCGGCATGATCGTGCCGGCCCCGGTGCAGGCGGCCACGGCCGCCGCGCTCGGGGACGACGCGCACGTGGCCGAGCAGCGGGAGCGCTACGCGGCCCGGCGCGCGGCGCTGCGGGCGGCGCTGGAGGCGTACGGCTTCCGGATCGAGCACTCGGAGGCCAGCCTCTACCTGTGGGCGACCCAGGACCGGCCGTGCTGGGAGACGGTGGCCGAGCTGGCCGGGCTGGGCATCCTGGTGGCGCCCGGCGACTTCTACGGTCCGGCCGGCGGGCGGTTCGTGCGGGTCGCGTTCACCGCGACCGACGAGCGGGTCGCGGCGGCCGTCGAGCGGCTGCGCGCGGCGGCCGGGGCGCGGTAGCCGCAGGCGCACGTGCGAGGGGCCGGCGTCCGGGTTTCCGGACGCCGGCCCCTCGCCGCTGTGCGGGCGGGTCCGGCCGGTGTGCGCCCAGCCGGTGCCGGTGCGGGCTCAGCCGATCGGCAGGCCGCTCAGCGAACCGCCGTTGAGGCCGCCCAGCAGGCCGCTGAGCGGGCCGAGCGCGCTGGTGAGGCCGCCCAGACCGTTCAGCGGGCTGTTCGCGCCGAGGTCGGCACCGCCGAGGCGGTTGGCCGATCCGTGCTCGGCGAGGCCCAGCACGTCGGCGCCGGGCAGGTCGGCGGGCAGTGCCCGGGTGACCGTGCCGAGCGGCAGCGCGTCGGTGACGGTGGTGGTGCTGGGGATCGCCTGGGCGACCCCGCTGCCGCCCGGCACGGCGCTGGTGACGGTGCCGGCGGCCGGGGCGAGCTCGCCGACCGGGCCGAGGCCGGCGTGCGAGCTGCGCTGCGGGGTGGCGCTCTTGCCGGTGACGGCCTCGCCGAGCTTGCCGGCCAGCGCCTGGGCGACCTGCGGGGCGACGCGGGAGAGCTCGCCGGTGGTGGCGGCGGTCTGGTCGACCGGGGCGGTCAGCGAGCCGGCCTTCTCGTTCGCCTCGGGCAGCTGCTGGGCGACGATGTTGCCGGTCGCGTCGGCGGCGGCGGGCAGGCCCGCGGCGACCGTGGCGGCGCCGGTGTTCCCGGCCGCCTGGCCCAGCTGGTGGGTGGTGTGCTGCAGAGTGGACCCGGCGTCGGTGTTGGTGAGCTGGCCCAGCGGCGCGGCCAGGTCGCCCTTCGGCAGCAGGGCGTCGACGGCGGACGCGGAGCCGGCCGCGACCAGCGGGGTCGCGCCGGCCGCGACGAGCAGCGCGGCCTGGGCGATCCGGCGCGTGAGGGGGTGAGACATGGGGCTCCTCGGAGGGGTCTGGGTCCGTCCCGTCCGCCGGGCGGACGACGTTGTTACCGCTTGAGAAGCCAGAAGGTTTCGGCCCGGGCAAGGAAACCGTCGGGTCGACGATCGGATGGTAGGACCGCGCGGAGGGGTGTTCCGGGCCCCGGACCGAGGTGCGCGCCCGTGACGGGCCAAGGGGAGTGACGGTTCTGCGCGCCACCCTCCCCGGCCGGCCCGCCGTCCACCGCGATGGACGCGAATCACCCGGTCGGCGGCAACCCGGACACCAGTGCGTCAATGCCCCGGGCCCGCCGCCTCCGGCGGCCGTCAGCCCTTCGCGGGGGCGGCCAGCGAGACCAGCACCAGCTTGGTCGAGGTGCCGGTCGGCTGCGGCTTCCAGCCGTCCTCGGACTTCGCCTTCCGCCAGATCTTCCCGTCGTACGCGACGGTCTCGATGCCCAGCTTCTGCGCCTGCGTCACCGCCCAGTGCGCCACCGCCCAGCCGTTCTGCCGCTCGGCGTCCGGGCCGGAGTCGGTGGACGCGGTCGGGTCCGGGGTCAGCGAGACGGCGTTCTCCGCGCCCTTGACGGTGGAGGAGTAGCCGGTGGCCGGGGTGACCGTCCGGCCGAACTCGCGGCGCACCCGGTCGCTCAGCACCTGGGCCCGGTCCGGGCCGGCCGGCGTCGCGGCACCGGTGGCGGGCGCGGCCCCGGCCGGCGGGGCGCTCTCCGCGTCGGTGTCCGGCTCGGCGAAGTCGTGCACCACGCAGTTCAGCGAGGCCGCCTCGCGGCCGGTCAGCGCGGAGGCCAGCAGGGTCGCCTTGGTCTCGTGCTTGGCGTAGGCCTGCGGGTAGCCGCTCTTCTGCACCTGCTGGGCCGCGTCGGTCAGCGGCAGCCGGGTGTAGCCGGGCACCTTGACCAGGCCGTCCAGGAACTTGTTGGTCGCGTAGACCGGGTCCATGATCTGCTGCACGGTGCCCCAGCCCTGCGAGGGCCGCTGTTGGAACAGGCCCACCGAGTCCCGGTCGCCGCCGGCCAGGTTGCGGATCTTGGACTCCTGCATCGCGGTGGCCAGCGAGATGGTCACCGCCCGGTCCGGCAGGCCGCGGGCGTGCGCCACGGCGGCGATGGTCGCCGCGTTGGCCGCCTGCGGGACCTCCAGCGTGCCCTCGCCGGCCGGTGTCTTCACCGAGCAGCCCTCGGGGGTCAGCAGCTTGTTGTCGCGCAGCCAGAACAGCGCCCCCGCGACCACGGCCAGCACCAGCAGACCGATCAGCACCACCCGCAGCGGCCTGCGGCGCCGCCGGGGTGCCGCGTCCTCGCCCCCGCCGCCGCCCTCTCGCCTCGCCACCGCCGCCCCTCTCCGCCGAGCACTCCGAACCGACACCGTACCCAGTCGGACGGGTGTGCGGTGACGGGTGGTTGCCTCCGGCCCTGTCACAGCACTGCCACAGGGGGTGCCGGCGACCCGACTAGGCTGGGCGACCATGAGCAGCCCGAAGACGCCCCTTGACCTCACCCTCGACGGCGGCGCGCTGACCGCCCAGCTGGTCGACTTCCCCTCCGTCAGCGGCGACGAGCAGGCGCTCGCCGACGCGATCGAGGCCGCCCTGCGGGCCTACCCGCACCTGACCGTCGACCGGTACGGGAACAACGTGGTCGCCCGCACCGGCCTCGGCCGCGCCGAGCGCGTCGTGCTGGCCGGCCACATCGACACCGTGCCGATCGCCGACAACGTGCCCTCCTGGGTCGAGGGCGACCTGCTCCACGGCTGCGGCACCTCGGACATGAAGTCCGGCGTCGCCGTCCAGCTCCGGCTCGCCGCCACCCTGCCCGAGCCCAACCGGGACCTCACCTTCGTCTTCTACGACTGCGAGGAGGTGGAGGCCGACCGCAACGGCCTCGGCCACCTCGCCCGGGTCCACCCCGACTGGCTCGCCGCCGACTTCGCGGTGCTCATGGAGCCCAGCGGGGCGGTCGTCGAGGGCGGCTGCCAGGGCACCCTGCGCGCGCAGGTCCGGCTCGGCGGCGTCCGCGCGCACTCGGCCCGCAGCTGGCTCGGCGACAACGCCATCCACAAGGCCGGCGAGGTGCTGCGCCGGCTCTCCGAGTACCGGGCGCGCCTGGTCGAGATCGACGGTCTCGAGTACCACGAGGGCCTCAACGCGGTGCGCATCGACGGCGGCGTGGCCGGCAACGTCATCCCCGACGAGTGCGTGGTGACGGTCAACTTCCGCTTCGCGCCGGACCGCGACGAGGCCGACGCCGAGAAGCACGTGCGCGAGGTCTTCGACGGCTTCGAGGTCACCGTCACCGACTTCGCCCCGGGGGCGCTGCCCGGCCTCAACCAGCCGGCCGCGCAGGCCTTCCTCGCCGCGACCGGCGGCACCGCCCGCGCCAAGTTCGGCTGGACGGACGTGGCCCGGTTCAGCGCGCTCGGCGTCCCGGCGGTCAACTACGGCCCAGGCGACCCGAACATGGCGCACAAGCGGGACGAGCACTGCTCGCTGAGCGCCATCGCGCGGACCGAGGAGCGGCTGCGCGCCTGGCTGACGGCCTGAGCCGGCCGTCCGGCCATCGGCGGCAGGCCACCTTCCGGTCGTCCAACCGACCTTCCACCGTTGCCTGAAAAAGGGGAGGGGCGGGCGTAGGGTTTCGTCATGACAGGCACTGGAGACGAGAAGCGCTACGGGCACGGCCCCGAGCAGGTGGGCGAGCCACGCGCGAAGAAGGCGTGGCCCGAGAAGCAGAAGGGCCCGGTGCTGGTGCGCCGGGACCAGGTCGGCGAGAGCACCACGGACCAGCGCCTGCTGGACACCACCGGTCCCACCGACTGGCTGCACACGGACCCGTGGCGGGTGCTGCGGATCACCTCCGAGTTCGTCGAGGGCTTCGGCGCGCTGGCCGAACTCCCGCCCGCGGTCAGCGTCTTCGGCTCGGCCCGGACCGCGGTCGACTCACCCGAGTACGCGGCGGGGGTGGCGATCGGCCGGGCGCTGGTCGAGGCCGGCTACGCGGTGATCACCGGCGGCGGTCCGGGCGCGATGGAGGCGGCCAACCGCGGCGCCTCGGACGCCGGCGGGCTCAGCGTCGGGCTCGGCATCGAGCTGCCCTTCGAGCAGGGGCTCAACGAGTTCGTCGACCTCGGGCTGAACTTCCGCTACTTCTTCGTCCGCAAGACGATGTTCGTGAAGTACGCCCAGGGCTTCGTCGTCCTGCCGGGCGGACTCGGCACGCTGGACGAGCTGTTCGAGGCGCTCACCCTGGTGCAGACGAAGAAGGTCACCCGCTTCCCGGTGATCCTCTTCGGCAGCGCCTACTGGGGCGGGCTGGTCGACTGGCTGCGCGACACCCTGGTCGCGCAGGGCAAGGCGGCCCCGCACGACCTGGAGCTGTTCCACGTCACCGACGAGATCGACGAGGTCATGAAGATCCTCGCCGACGCCCGCCGCCCGGCGGACGAGATCTAGATCCGGATCCTTCCGGCCTCAGGCCAGTCCCCGGCGGGCGACCGCCGGGGGGCGGGTGCCGCGGATCGAGGCGACCATGTCCAGCACCTGCCGCGTCTCCGCCACCTGGTGCACCCGGTACACCCGGGCGCCCAGCCAGGCGGAGACCGCCGTGGTGGCCAGCGTGCCGAGCAGCCGCTCGTCCACCGGCTTGTCGAGGGTCTCGCCGACGAAGTCCTTGTTGGAGAGCGACACCAGCACCGGGAAGCCGGTCGCGGTCATCTCCGGCAGCCGCCGGGTCGCCTCCAGCGAGTGCCGGGTGTTCTTCCCGAAGTCGTGCCCCGGGTCGATGATCACCGCGTCCCGCCGCACGCCCAGCTCCACCGCCCGCTCGGCCAGACCGACGGTCACCCGCAGGATGTCCGCCATCACGTCCTGGTAACCGACCCGGTGCGGCCGGGTGCGCGGCTCGGCGCCGCCCGCGTGGGTGCAGACCAGCCCGGCGTCGTGGCGGGCGGCCACCTCGGCCAGCCGCGGGTCCACCCCGCCCCAGGCGTCGTTCAGCAGGTCCGCGCCCACCTCGCAGACGGCCTCACCGACCTCGTGCCGCCAGGTGTCGACGCTGATCACGGCCTCCGGGTGGCGCTTGCGCAGCTCCGCGACGAACGGCACGGTGCGCCGCAGCTCCTCCTCGACGGTCACCTCGTCGCCGGGGCCGGCCTTCACCCCGCCGATGTCCAGGATCGCGGCGCCCTCGGCCATCGCGCGGTCGGCCGCGGCGAACGCGGCCTCGTCGGCGAAAGTCGCGCCCCTGTCGAAGAAGGAGTCGGGCGTCCGGTTGACGATCGCCATGATCACCAGCTCGTCGTCGCCGAATTCCCGTGGTCCCAGGCGCAGTGCCACCGATGTCTCCTCCACAGCTGCTGCGGGTGCGATGATGTCCCCCGGCCCATCGGGACCATGATCCCACTCCTGTCGGGGCCGGCCGGAAAATCGGGAGGACCGCTCGTGTTCTGGGTGATCGTGGCGGCGATGGCCGTGGTGGTCGGCGGTGCCGCGCTGGTGGCGCTGGGCGGCGGCGGTTCGCTGCCGGAGGCCGTGCAGGACCGTATCTCCGCCCGCCTGCCGCAGGACCGTCCGCTGGGCCAGGGCGACGTCGAGGCACTGCGCCTGCCGATGGCCGTGCGCGGCTACCGGATGGACGAGGTGGACGACGTCCTCGACCGGCTGGGTGCCGAACTCGCCCACCGCGACGCCCGGATCGCCGAACTGGAGGCGCTGGCCGCGGTGCGCGGCGCCGTCGTGGCCGACGACCGCCCGGAGCCCGGGGCCGAGCCGCTGCCCGGCCTGGAGGAGTTCGCCCGGGTCGTCGAGCCCGCCGTCGCCCTCGCCAAGGCCGCTGCGGCACCGGGCCCCGAGGACGCGAGGCCCGTGGACGCCGAGCCCGAGGGCCGGGAGTGAGCGCCGAGCCCGGCGGCGCCGTGCTCGGCGCGGACGGGCTGCGCCGCTGCGCCTGGGGCGACTCGACGGACGACTACCGGGTCTACCACGACACCGAGTGGGGCCGCCCGGTGCACGGCGACGACGCGCTGTTCGAGCGGGTCTGCCTGGAGGCCTTCCAGTCCGGCCTGTCCTGGATCACCATCCTGCGCCGCCGGGAGGGCTTCCGGGCCGCCTTCGCCGGCTTCCGGATCGCCGAGGTGGCGGAGTTCGGCGCGGCCGACGTCGAGCGGCTGCTCGCCGACACCGGCATCATCCGCAACCGGGCCAAGATCGAGGCGTCGATCGCCAACGCCGGGGTCGCCCGCGACCTCGACGGCGGACTGGACGCGTTGATCTGGCAGTTCGCCGGTGACCCGGACCGGCCGGCGCCCCGCACGCTCGGCGAGGTGCCGGCCGTCACGCCGGAGTCGACGGCGCTGGCCAAGGCCCTGAAGAAGGCCGGTTTCCGGTTCGTCGGCCCGACCACCGCGTACGCGCTGATGCAGGCCTGCGGACTGGTCGACGACCACCTCGCCGACTGCCACGTCCGCACCGCCCTGCGGGGGTAGCGCCTACCGCCCGAGGTACTTCGGCTTCTCCTTGGCGATGAAGGCGCGCACCGCGATCCGGTGGTCCTCGCTCTCGCCGGCCAGTGTCTGCAGCTCGTCCTCCTTGTCGAGCAGCTCGCTCAGCGAGTGCGCGGCGCCGTACGCCAGCGACTCCTTGATCGCGCCGTACGCCACCGTCGGGCCCTCGGCCAGCTCCTTGGCGAACACCCGGGCGGTGGCGGCCAGTTCGGCGGCCGGCACGACCTTGGTGGCCAGGCCCAGCTCCATCGCCTCGGCCGCCTTCACGGTGCGCGGCAGCATCAGCAGCTCGGTCGCCCTGGCGTGCCCGACCAGCCGCGGCAGCGTCCAGGACGCACCGGAGTCGGCGGTCAGCGCGATCCCGGCGAACGCCGTGTTGAAGCCGGCGGAGTCCGCGAGGATCCGGAAGTCGCAGGCGAAGGCCAGCGAGGCGCCCGCGCCGGCCGCCACCCCGCCGACCGCCGCCACCGTCGGCTTGCGCATCCCGGCCAGCGCCCGCAGCAGCGGGTTGTAGTGCTCGGCGACGGTCCTCAGCGCGCCCTCGCCGGTCTCCTCGGCCCGCTTCAGCAGGCCCAGGTGCTCCTTGAGGTCCTGCCCGACGCAGAACGCCCGGTCACCCGCGCCGGTCAGCAGCACCGCCCGCACCGCCGGGTCCTCGGCGGCGGCGGTCACGGTGTCGCGCAGCGCCACCTTGGTCGCCACGTCCAGCGCGTTCATCGCCTCGGGGCGGTTGAGGGTGATGACGGCCAGGCCGCCGTCCAGCTCGTACAGCACGGAATCGGACATGGGTGAGGGCTCCCTGCTCGTGATCGGCTCTGATCGTCGCTGCCAGGATGCCGGAGTCCCCGGCCGCCTGGGGAGTGTGAGGTATCGCACCTTTCGGCGCCCTGCGGACCGGCGCCGCGCCGGGGCTTATGCCGGAAAATGTGCGGGATTGCGGTGATCCGGACGAGGTTGCGCCGAGAGTGATGTTGGTCATCAGGCCGTCGCATGCGGGATAATGGCTTCCGATCAATGCGTTCGATACCGGCGGTGGACGGACTGCCGGTGCGTAGCTGAGCGGTTGCAGGAAGGGGAACGAGCATGGCGGCCATGAAGCCGCGGACGGGTGACGGCCCGCTCGAAGTCACCAAAGAGGGGCGGGGCATCATCATGCGCGTTCCGCTCGAAGGCGGCGGACGCCTCGTGGTGGAGCTCACGCCTGACGAGGCCGACGCCCTCGGCGAGGCCCTGAAGAAGGCCTGCGGCTGACCGCAGCAGGTGCTCGCCATCTCCTGGAGATGTGCTGCCGGGCCCGGGTACGACCATCGCGTCGGCCCGGGCCCCGTACTTTTCCGGACGCCGCCGGAAAGCCCTTCCGGCCCTTCCGGCCCTTCCGGTCCTTCTAGCGCTTCACGGCGCAGAGCAGCCCGTCCGAGACCGGCAGCAGCGCGGGCAGCAGCGCCTCGCTCTCCCGGACGGCCTGGACCATGTCCCGCACCGACTGGGTCTGCGGGTCCTGCAGCTCCGGCTCGGCCAGCCGGCCCTCCTGGAACACGCCCTCGAAGCAGACCATCCCGCCCGGCCGCAGCAGCCGCAGCGACTCGGACAGGTACTCCCGGGACTCCGCCGGGTCCCCGTCGCAGAACACCAGGTCGTACTGGCCGTCCGCGAGCCGGGGCAGCACCTCCAGCGCCCGGCCCGGTATGAACCGCGAGCGGTTGGCCGCGAACCCGGCCGCCTGGTACGCCTCCTTCGCCAGCTGCTGGCGCACCGGCTCGGAGTCGACGGTGGTGAGCACCCCGTCCGGCCGCATCCCGCGCAACAGGTACACCCCGGAGACGCCCGTCCCGGTGCCGATCTCGGCCACCGCCTTGGCGTCCAGCGCCGCGGCCAGCAGGCGCAGGCAGGCCCCGCCGCTCGGCCCGATCGCCCGTATCCCGGTCCGCGCGGACTGTGCCCGGGCGTAGGTCAGCACCGCGTCCTCGCCGACGTAGGTGTCGGCGAGGGCCGCGCGCGCGGGCCCGAACTCGCTGATGGCTGCCTCTTTCGGAGCCCCGGGTGACGGCCCGGCGCGGAGCGGATGTCGATATTTCCTGCCACAGATTACTGGCCGGACGGGAACCGCGTACGGCGGCGGGCCGTTGGTCGAGCAGGGACCGGGGGAACATGACCTCCCGGACACCCTCCGGACCGGGTCATCCGGGTCGGCCGGTCCCGGACGCTTCTTATCCGGGCTTGACGGGCGAGGTGGATATGGTGGTGGCCCTGCTGGGCAGAAGAGCCGACCGAGGAGGTGTGGCCGAGGGCGACGTCCCTGTGCGGCGGCACTCCCGCGGCACCGCGTCGACCCGTACGCCGAAGCCCGTGATGAACCAGCCTGCGCACTCCACCCTGGACCAGCCGGCCCCCGCGCACCAGGCGCCGGCCGCCGGTACCGCCGAGGCTCCCGCCCTCGCGACCTTCGCCGAGGGACCCGACGCGCAGACCTGGACTCCCCCCACGTGGGAGGAGATCGTCGAGGCCCACAGCGCCCGCGTCTACCGCCTCGCCTACCGCCTGACGGGCAACCAGCACGACGCCGAGGACCTCACCCAGGAGGTCTTCGTCCGGGTGTTCCGCTCGCTGTCCACCTACACCCCCGGCACGTTCGAGGGCTGGCTGCACCGGATCACCACCAACCTGTTCCTGGACATGGTCCGCCGCCGCCAGCGCATCCGCTTCGACGCGCTCGGCGAGGACGCGGCCGAGCGCCTCGCCTCCCGCGAGCCGAGCCCGGCCCAGCACTTCAGCGACACCCACTTCGACGCCGACGTCCAGCACGCGCTGGACACCCTGGCGCCCGAGTTCCGCGCCGCCGTCGTGCTCTGCGACATCGAGGGCCTCTCCTACGAGGAGATCGCGGCCACGCTCGGCGTCAAGCTCGGCACCGTCCGCAGCCGCATCCACCGCGGCCGCTCGCACCTGCGCGCCGCGCTCAAGCACCGCGCCCCCGGCTCGGCCCCCGGCCGCGAGCGCCGCGGCGGCAGTGCCGAGGAGCTGCCGGTGCCGGTCGGCGCCGCCGCCGGCGGGGCCGCGGTCGCACCGGGCGGGCGCGGACGGAGGCGATCGTGAGCGGAACCGGCCGATCGGGGCCGGGCCACCCGGAGACGCCCGGCCGCACCACCACCCGCCGCGCGGGCTGGCCCGCCCTGGGCCGCCGGGGCCAGGACGGCACCGCGGCCGACCCCGCGCCGCAGCCGGCACCCCCGGGCGAGCCGGCGCTGCGCGCCGTGGCCGTACGGGGCGTCGAGCCCGCAGCCGAGGAGCACCACCTAGGCGACCGGCTGTCCGCCTTCGTCGACGGCGAACTCGGCCACGACTCGCGCGAGCGCGTCCAGGCCCACCTGGCGACCTGTCCGCAGTGCCTCGCCGAGGCCGACGAGGGCCGCAACGTCAAGCACCTGCTCACCCGCACCGGCACGCCCGGCCCGTCCGCCGGGCTGATGGCCCGGCTGCTGGCCGTCGGAGCGCTCCCGGAGGACGACTCCCCGCCGCGCGCCGAGTCGCCGCGCCGGGACGACGACGACCTGCCCGGCGGCGGTGTCCCGTCCGCCGGCACGCTCGGCGGCAGCCGGCTGGACGGCGGCTCGTTCGGCCGCGGCGCCGGAGCCTCCTTCGGCGCGGGCGCGCTCGGCGCGGACACGCCGGTGCCCGGCGTCGACCCCCGGGCGTTCGGCCGCGGTTCGGTGCTGCGCCCGCTGATCGGGCGGCGCTCGGCCCGTCCGGTCGACCCGGTCCAGCCGCTGGCGGCGGCCGCCGCCGCCCCGGTGGCCCGGCAGGTCCCGGCGCGCGGGCGGCGCTTCGTCTTCGCCGCGGCCGGCGCCTTCTCGGTCGCCGCGGTGACGCTCGGCGGCGTCGGCAGCGTCGCCGGCCCGGGCGACGAGCAGCACGGCACCACGGTCAGCCCGGCGGGCGGCCGGGGCGGGATGGTCCCGATGAACGCCCAGGTGCCGGCGGTGGACCTGCCGCTGCGCCCGGTGGCGGTCACCCGGGGCGCGCTCCCGCCGTACGACTTGCCGGAACGGTCGCCGAGTTCCGGCGTCGCCGGTCTGCACCACGAGAACAGATAGCCGCAGCACCGGCCCCTCGCGGCAGGGATCATCGGCGGGTCTTCACCACGGCTTCATCACATCAGGGGTCATGGACCCGTCGATGGCCATTACCCTGTGAGGAGCGTCCGTCCGATCCGATCGCGAGCTTAGGGAGCTTTGGTGTTCAGCGACGTGGGCACACTGGAGATCCTGACCCTGGCCATCATGGCCATCGTGATCTTCGGTCCGGACAAGCTGCCGAAGCTGATCCAGGACACGATGGGCTTCATCCGGAAGATCCGGTCCTTCGCGGACACCGCGAAGGAGGACATCCGCAGCGAGCTGGGGCCGGAGTTCAAGGACTTCGAGTTCGAGGACCTCAACCCGAAGACCTTCGTGCGCAAGCAGCTGATGGGCGGCGAGGAGGACCCGCTGGGCCTCAAGGAGATGCGGGACACCCTGGACATCCGCTCCGTGCTGGACGACAAGCCGGCCGCCGTGGTCAACGGCACCGGCCGCGCGGGCAGCGTCTCCTTCGACAAGTCCGCCGCCCCGGCCCCCGCCTCCGCCGCCCCGGCCGGTGCCCCGCTCGCCCCCGGCGAACGCCCCCCGTTCGACCCCGACGCGACGTGACCCGCCCGCTCGCCTCCAGGTCGCTTCGGCTCGGGGCGGTGGCCTTCGGCCCGTCCTGAGGCGGGAGGAATCGGGGCGCCGACCACAGGGTTGAGCGGGGCGGCGGCGTGTGCGCCGCTATTGTGCTGATTGTTCCCGCTGTGCCGTCTGTCACTTTCCGGTCCCTTCCGGGCCGAAGACGGCCGGTGGGGAGGCCGCGGTACGCCACGATGGGAGCGCGCCACGGCAGGCACACGTCGTTGAGGAGGCCCGGGGATGGACGCGACGAGTCAGGCGGCGGGGACGGCCACGGCCGGCGGACCCGTGGTCGGCGGACAGGCCGGCCCGGCGGACCCGCTGGTGCCGTACCTGTCCGCGGACTTCCCCTGGTACGGCCTCGACGAGGGCTGGACCGGCCGCCGCTTCCTGCTGCCGAGCGGCTTCGGCGGCCCGCGGTCGGGCGCCCACGGCACCGTCGACTACGGCAGCCTCGGCCACGGCGAGGAGCCGGCCCGCCAGTACGAGCCGCGGGACGTGCGGAAGTTCGCCGTCGTCGTCACCGTCGCCCGCCGGGAGAGCCGCCGCAGCGCCGACAACACCGGCACCCTGGAGGCGACCTCCGCCTCCTCCGCGGCCTGGCTGGCGAGCTCCGGCCTGCTGGCCGCCACCTGGCCGGGCCAGCTGGACCGCGCGCGGCGCCAGGACTGGCTGGACCAGCAGTCCACGCTCGCCTGGGACCTCGCCGACGACCTGGAGGGCCCCTGCTGGTCCACCCTCAGCCTCCCGGTCAACGGTCTGCCGCAGCCGTTCCGCTACCGCGAGTCCGAGTACGGCTGGGTGCTCGCGGGCGAGGCCCGTGGTGTCCTGCTCGGCGCCTACGGCCGCGGCGTCAGCGCCTACGGCGCCGGCTTCACCGCCGTCCCCGACCTGACCGCCTACACCCGCCCGTAGCACCGCGCCGGACGCGCGCGGGGGCCCGCCGGACGATCCGGCGGGCCCCTGCGCGCGTCTGTTGGCGGCGCGTCAGAACTTGTTCTTGGGGGTGAGCCCGAGGGACAGGCCCGACAGGCCGCGCTGCCGGCCGCCGAGCTTGCCGGCGACGGCGCGCAGGGCGGCGCCGGCGGGGGAATCGGGGGCGGCCAGGACGACCGGGCGGCCGTCGTCGCCGCCCTCGCGCAGCCGGACGTCGATCGGGATGGAGCCGAGCACCGGGACGGTGGCGCCGACGGTCCGGGTGAGCGCCTCCGCGACGGTCTGGCCGCCGCCGGTGCCGAAGACGTCGATCATCTCGTCGCAGTGCGGGCACGGCATGCCGGACATGTTCTCGATCACGCCGACGATCTTCTGGTGGGTCTGCACCGCGATGGTGCCGGCCCGCTCGGCGACCTCGGCGGCGGCCATCTGCGGGGTGGTGACGATCAGGATCTCCGCGTTGGGGACCAGCTGGGCCACCGAGATGGCGATGTCGCCGGTGCCGGGCGGCAGGTCCAGCAGCAGGACGTCCAGGTCGCCCCAGTACACGTCGGCGAGGAACTGCTGCAGGGCGCGGTGCAGCATCGGGCCGCGCCAGACCACCGGGGCGTTGCCCGGGGTGAACATGCCGATCGAGATGACCTTCACGCCGTTCGCCTGCGGCGGCATGATCATGTCCTGGACCTGGGTGGGCCGGCCCTCGACGCCCAGCATGCGCGGCACGCTGTGGCCGTAGATGTCGGCGTCGACCACGGCGACCTTCAGGCCGTCGGCGGCCATCGCGGCGGCCAGGTTGACGGTCACCGAGGACTTGCCGACGCCGCCCTTGCCGGAGGCGACCGCGTAGACGCGGGTCAGCGTGCCGGGCTTGGCGAACGGGATCTCCCGCTCGGGGGCGCCGCCGCGCAGCAGCTGGGAGAGCTCCTTGCGCTGCTCGTCGCTCATCACGTCGAGCTCGACCTCGACGCCGGTCACGCCGGGGACGCGGCCGACGGCCTCGCGGACCCGGGTGACGATGGTGTCGCGCATCGGGCAGCCCGAGACGGTCAGGTAGACCGCGACCCGCACGGCGCCGTCCTCGCCGATCTCGACCGATTTCACCATGCCGATCTCGGTGATCGGACGGTTGATCTCCGGGTCGTTGACGGTCGCCAGCGCCTGGCGCACGGACTCCTCCGTGGCGCCGGCCGCGACCTCTGTCTCGTTGGCCATGCCTTGATGGTACGGCGCCGCGCGGGGTGCATAACCGGTCGGTAGCGTGCTGCGGGTCACAGCACCTCGGAGGCCTCCCGGCGCTCGTCGATCTCCCTGAGCAGCGACTGGAGTTCGGAGCGGACGAAGTCCCGGGTGGCGACCTCGCCGAGGCCCTGGCGCAGCGCCGCGACCTCGCGGGTCAGGTACTCGGTGTCGGCGATGTTGCGGTCGCTGCGGGCCCGGTCCTGCTCCATGTTGACCCGGTCCCGGTTGTCCTGCCGGTTCTGCGCCAGCAGGATCAGCGGCGCCGCGTAGGAGGCCTGCAGGGAGAGCACCAGGGTCAGGAAGATGAAGGGGTAGTCGTCGAAGCGGGCGGCGTCGGGCAGCAGGGTGTTCCAGGCGACCCAGATGATGATCACCACGGTCATCCAGACGATGAACCGTCCGGTGCCCAGGAAGCGGGCGATCCGCTCGGAGAGCTTGCCGAAGGCCTCCGGGTCGTAGGACGGCAGGGTGATCAGCCCGGGGCGGGCGGTGCGCGGCTGGTCGAGCCGGCTGCGGGCGACCGGGCTGCTGCCGGTGGCGGGCTCGGTGCGGCGGTCCCGGGCGCCCTCGCGGGCGCGCAGTTCGCGCAGCTGGCGCAGCTGACGCAGCTCGCCCTGGAGCCGCTGGCGCGGGGACTCGTCCCGCCGGCCCTTGCGGTCAGCGTCCACCGGTCACCTCTTTCTCGTCGCGGCCGTCGGCCGGCCCGCCGGCGGGGCCCGCGGCGGGTACGCCGTGCAGCGAGGCCTCCCGCCAGTCCTCCGGCAGCAGGTGGTCCAGCACGTCGTCCACGGTGACCGCCCCGACCAGGTGGTCCGCGTCGTCGACGACGGGCGCGGCGACCATGTTGTACGTCGCCAGGTAGCTGGTGATCAGCGAGAGCGGGGTGTCCGGCGGCAGCGGGTCGAGATCGTCGTCGACCAGCGAGCCGACCAGGATGTACGGGGGCTCGCGCAGCAGCCGCTGGAAGTGCACGGTGCCCAGGTACTTGCCGGTCGGGGTCTCGTTCGGCGGGCGGCAGACGAAGACCTGCGCGGCCAGCGCCGGCTTGTGGTCGGAGACCCGCACCCGGGCCAGCGCCTCGGCCACGGTGGCGTCCGGCTCCAGCACGATCGGTTCGGTGGTCATCAGACCGCCGGCGGTGTTCTCCTCGTAGGTCAGCAGCCGGCGCACCGGCTCGGCCTCGTCCGGCTCCATCAGCTGGAGCAGCCGCTCGGCCTCGTCGCCGGGCAGCTCGGAGAGCAGGTCGGCGGCGTCGTCCGGGTCCATCGCCTCCAGGACGTCGGCGGCCCGTTCGTCCTTCAGCTTGCCGATGATCTCGACCTGGTCGTCCTCGGGCAGCTCCTCCAGGACGTCGGCGAGCCGTTCGTCGTCGAGGGCGGCGGCGACCTCGGCGCGGCGCTTGGCGGACAGGTGGTGCATGACGTTGGCGAGGTCGGCGGGGCGCAGCTGGTCGAAGGTGGCGAGCAGGTTGGCGGCGCCCTGGTTCTCCTCGGGCAGCGTGAAGCCGGTGACGTCCTGCCAGTCCAGGGTGAGCGTCTCGCCGCGCGCCTTGCGCAGCCGGCCGACCCGGCCGACCTGGACGAAGACCTTGCCGATCTCCCACTCGCGCAGCCGGGTCTGGGTCATCGCGACGTCCAGGACGGTGACGTCCTGGCCGTTCTTGGTCCAGGTGACGGTGCGGTCCAGCAGCTCGGCGAGGACGAGCGTCTCGGCGGGGCGCTGCTCGAACCGGCGCATGTTGATCACACCGGTGGTGATCACCTGGCCGGACTCCAGGCTGGTCACCCTGGTCATCGGCAGGAAGATCCGGCGCCGGCCGACCACCTCCACCACCAGGCCGAGCACCCGGGGCGGGCGCCCGCCGATCCGCAGGGCGACCACGACGTCCCGGACCCGGCCGACCTGGTCGCCGTTGGGGTCGAAGACCGCGATGCCGGAGAGGTGCGAGATGAAGACCCGGTTGCCTGGCCCTGCCATGGACTCCTGGACTCCCCTCGCCTCGCTCGACGCCTGGTCGGGCGCGCGGCCACGCCCCGCGGCCAAGCGTACTCGGGCATCTCCGCCCGGGCTCGGCGAAAGCGGGCGAATCGGTCGGCGGGGGAGAGGCGAGAGGGAGAGGGGAAGGGGAGGGGCGAGGGGGAGGGCGGGACGCGTGCCGGGGCGTCAGCCCTTGCGACGCCCCAGCAGCAGCTTCGGCAGGCCGGCCGGGATCGGACGGCGGGTGGTGGCCGGGGTGGGCAGTGGGGCCGCGACGTGCGAGTCCTCCGGCATCGCGCCGGGCCGCTCGGCGAGTTCGGCGCCCGCCGTACCGGCCGGCTCCAGCCGCAGCACCCGGCACTCGCGGGCCCAGCGGTCGGTGATGGCGTCGGTGTCCGGCGCGTTCAGCCGCTTGCCCTTCAGCTCCTCGACCGCGCCCAGCCAGGCCACGCCGCCCGGGGTCAGCTCGACCACCCGGGCCGGCCAGCCGGTCAGCCGGCCGCCCTTGTCCTTGCTGCGCACGGTCACTGTCGCGCCCGCGCCGCCGGCCAGTCCGTGCAGCGGCTGCTCGGCGCCGTCGCCGACCACCACCACCGCGCCGTCGTGCCAGGCGTGCCAGAGCGCCCGCGCGTGCTCCTGGCCGTCCGCCCGGACCCAGAGCAGGCCGGACTTCTTCGCGGCCTCCTCCAGCAGGGCCCGGTCGAGGAAGTCGTCGGCGGTCGCGGCTGCGGCAGGCGTACGGTCCATGGCGCACAGCGTACGGCCTGTGCGGTGCGGCGATCGTCCACGGTTCGGGCGACAGTTCCGTGGACGGCGCACGGGCCTTACCGTAGGAGCCGCCCAGCCCAGCCCAGCCCAGCCCAGCCCAGCTCGCCCGCCCAGCCCCCGCCGAACCGAGGAGCGCCGTGCCCGCCGCCCGGCCCGAGACCGCCGCCCCCGTCGCGGTCCCCGCCCCCGCACCCGCCGCAGCCGCCGGCCCGATACGCCCGCTCCCCAGGACGGACCTGCTGCTCCTCGCCGTCTCCGTCGCGGGCATCTCGCTCTCCGCCCCGCTGATCAGCGCCACCGCCGCGCCCGCCCTGGCCATCGCCTTCTGGCGCAACCTCATGTCGGTCGGCGTGCTCGGCCCCTACGCCCTGCTGCGCCACCGCGCCGAACTGCGCGCCGTCCCCCGCCGGGCGCTGCTGCTGGCCATGGCGGCCGGCGTGCTGCTCGCCGCCCACTTCGCGCTCTGGATGCCCAGCCTGCGGATGACCTCGGTGGCCTCCGCGACGGCCCTGGTCACCACCACCCCGCTGTGGACCATCGTGCTGATGCGGCTGCTCGGGGTGCGGGCGCCCCGGATGGTCTGGCTCGGCACGGCGGTGGCCTTCGCCGGCGTCCTGGTGCTCACCGGCGTGGACCTCTCGCTCTCACCGCGCGCCCTGGCCGGCGACGCCCTCGCGCTCGCCGCGGGCCTCGCCGCGGCCGGCTACCTGCTGCTCGGCGCCGAGGTCCGGCGCACCGTCAGCACCACCGCGTACACGCTCGTCTGCTACGCCGCCACGGCGGTCGTGCTGCTGGCGATCTGCCTGGTGGCCGGGACGCCGCTGTCCGGCTGGCCCGCCGGGGCCTGGTGGCAGATCGTGCTGCTGATGGTCACCGCCCAGCTGCTCGGCCACTCGCTCAGCAACCGGGTGGTGCGCACCCTCGGCCCCTCGGTCACCTCGACCGCGATCCTGCTGGAGACCCCGGGCGCCGCGCTGATCGCCGCGCTCTGGCTCGGCCAGTGGCCCCCGGCCGCCGCCTACCCGGCGGTGCTGCTGATCCTGGCCGGCCTGGTCCTGGTGGCCCGCGCCGACCGGCGCCGGACGGCCGGTGGCCGGAACACCTAGAGCCAGCCGTTGCGGCGGAAGCCCCGGTACATCCCGACGCAGATCAGGACCACGCTGCCGAGCACCACCGGATAGCCGTACTTGTACTGGAGCTCGGGCATGTACTCGAAGTTCATCCCGTACACGCCGGTGATCATGGTCGGCACGGCGAAGATCGCCGCCCACGCGGTGATCTTGCGCATGTCCTCGTTCTGCGCCACCGACACCTGCGCCAGATTGGCCTGGAGCAGCGAGTTCAGCAGCTCGTCGAAGCCGTGCACCTGCTCGGTGACCCGGGCCAGGTGGTCGGCGACGTCCCGGAAGTACTTCTGGATCTCCGGGTCGACCAGCCGCTGCAGCGGCTCCGACAGCTGCTGCATCGGCCGCAGCAGCGGCGCCACCGCCCGCTTGAACTCCAGGACCTCGCGCTTGAGCTGGTACACCCGCCCGACGTCGGCGCCCCGGCCGCCGCGGTTGGAGAACACCTCGAACTCGATCTCGTCCACGTCGGTCTGCAACTGGTCCGCGACCAGCAGGTAGTTGTCCACCACGTGGTCGGCGATCGCGTGCAGCACCGCCGACGGGCCCTTGCCGAGCAGCCCGGTGCCGTCCGCGTCGGTCTCCAGCCGGTGCCGCAGCTCCTGCAGCGAGCTGTGCCCGCCGTGCCGCACGGTGATCACGAAGTCCCGCCCGGCGAACACCATCAGCTCGCCGGTCTCGACCACCTCGCTGGTCGGGGTGAGCTGGTCGTGGTCGACGTACCGGATCGTCCGGAAGACGGCGAACAGCACGTCGTCGTAGCGCTCGACCTTGGGCCGCTGGTGCGCGTGCACCGCGTCCTCGACCGCCAGCGGGTGCAGCCCGAACCGCTGCGCGATGCCCTCGAACTCCGCCTCGGTCGGCTCGTGCAGCCCGATCCAGCTGAACGAGCCCTCGCCGTCCGGAAGTTGCTTCGAGGCCTTGACCAGCCGGGCCGCCTCGCGCGGGCTGCAGGTCTCGCCCTGGCGCTTCCCGTGCTGGTAGACCGCGCAGTCGACGACCGCCGACGGCGTCTGGCCCGGGTGGATGGAGTCGAACAGGGCCGCGGCGGAACGGCGGCGGTTGGTGCGGACGGCTGCGCGCAGGCTGCTGATCATCGACATGGCAGGCTCCCTTGGGCAGGAACCGACGCACGGTGACGCGGCAACGGGCGGCCGCGGTGCGACGGCGGAGGAACACCGATGGACTCCGGCGCCTGCGGCCGCCCCTGAGTGCCTTGCCGGGGCACGGGGAACGGAACGACCGGACGTCGGTGGGGTGCTCTCCCGGCCGGACCGGAGTTCCGCCGCGCGTCGGCACGGGAGGCTGGGGTCCGCGGTGCTGGGGGGAGGCCCGGCGGCTGCCGGGGCTCTCAGGCCCGCTGTTTCAGCCCGCGTTCCGAGGGGTACGGGGAAGGCGATCGGGCCGGGTAGAGCTGCCGGTACTGCATGGTCGGCTGGTATCCACCGCAACCACCTCCTTCGCGCCGCTGCCCCGAGGACGGAATCCCCGGTAGCCAGTCGCTCACACTAACATCCGATCCGCCTTTACCGCGCCCGCGTTCACGTAAAGGCCGTGCCAACACCCCGCGGTCCGCGGGTTACGCTCACCGGCATGGCCCACGACTTCCCGCTCTTCGGCGACCCCTCCGGTGGCAGCCCGCACGGCCCCTCCCGCACCGCGGTGCTGGCCGCCGTCGAGGCCCGGCTGCTCACCGTCTTCGGCGAGCCGAACGGCCGTGCCGCCGTCACCTTCCTCGGCGCCGACCGCATCGAGGTGCTGCGCTTCGGCCCGGACGCCGAGGGCCTGGTGCGCTACGCGACGCTCGGGATGTCCGCCGCGCCGATGGCCGACCCGACCGCGGCGGTCGTCGACCAGGTCCGCGGGCCGCGCGCCGAGCTGGTCCTGACGATCCGCGGCGGGCGCCACGGCGTGCTCCGCGCGCTCGCCACCTTCGCCGCGACGCCCCAGGTGGAGGGCCTGGTGGTGGCCCCCGGCGGCTCGCTGGACCTCGGCGCCCCGCTCTGGGACGGCGCGCCGTTCACCTCCGTCCTGGCGGCCGAACCCGGCGGCCTGGTGGAGGACCTGGAGCTGGACGGGCCGGCCGACCCGGTGCGCTTCCTGCCGCTGCTGCCGATGACGCCCAACGAGGCGGGCTGGAAGCGGGTGCACGGCGCGGCGGCGCTGCAGGAGCGCTGGCTCCAGCACGGCACCGACCTGCGCGACCCGGAGCGCCGGGGCGTGCGGCTGGACTGACCCGGCGTCACGACGCCGGGAGGGCGGGGGCGCTCAGCCGCCGATCGGCTTGGCGCCGGTCGCCTGCTCCACGATCGCCTCGTAGACGGCCGGGTCGGTGGTGAACTCGCCGAGGCGGACGGTCTTGCGGCTGCCGTGGTAGTCGCTGGACCCGGTGGTCAGCAGCCCCAACTCGGCTGCCAGGCCCCGCAGATGATCCCGGGTCGGCTCGTCGTGGTCGATGTGGTCGACCTCCAGCGCGGCCAGTCCGGCCGCCGCGAGGCCGGCGATGACCTCGTCGGAGACGGTCCGCCCGCGCTTGACCGCTCCCGGGTGGGCGAAGACCGGCACCCCGCCGGCCGCCCGGACCAGCCGGACCGCCGTCACCGGGTCGGTCTCGTGCTTGCGGACGTCCGCCCGGCCGCCGTTGGCGAGCCAGTCCGCGGTGAACGCGTCCGACACCGTGGCCACCACGCCCGCCTCCACCAGCGCGCTGGCGATGTGCGGACGGCCCACCGAACCTTCCCCGGCGATCCGTTGCACCTGCTCCCAGCTGATGTCCGCGCCCAGCTCCCGGCAGCGCTCGACGATCGCCCGCCCGCGCCGGAACCGGTCGGTGCGCACCAGCTCGCGCTCCGCCGCGAAGTCGGGCTCGGCCGGGTCGAAGAGGTAGGCGAGCAGGTGCATCGAGATGCCGTCCACCACGCAGGACAGCTCCGCGCCGGGCACCAGCGTCAGCCGGGTGCCGGTGGGCAGCGCGTGCACCGCGTCGGCCGCCTCGGCATGGCCCGCCACCGTGTCGTGGTCGGTCAGCGCCACCACGTCCAGCCCGGCCCCGACGGCCGCCGCGACCAGTTCGGCCGGGCTGTCCGTGCCGTCGGAGGCGTTGCTGTGGGCGTGGAGGTCGATGCGCACGGGTGGTGGCTCCCTCGGTCGGCGCGGGCGGCGCTGTCGCCGGCACGGCCTGCCGGCGGGGTGACGCCCAGGATAGTGCGACCGCGGCGGGGGGCCGCTCAGCCGAGCAGTTGGGGCGACAGGGCCCCGCAGGGCAGCAGGTCCAGCTCCGCGCCGGCATCCCGCAGATCGGTCAGCACCAGCTCGTCGTACATCACCAGGGCCGACTGCTCCGGCCAGGCCACCGCCCAGAGCCAGAGGCCGCGGGCCTCGCCGACGAACACCGCCCGGTCCGCCGGGGCGTCCGGTACGTGGAACATCGGCGTCGGCCGGCCGGCCGCCATCAGCTTGGCGTCGGCGGGCTTGTAGAGGCCGACCGAGTCACCCGGGTCCGGGCCGGACAGCCCCGCGTACCGGGCGCCGAGCCCCACCCCCAACTCCTCGGCGACCAGCACCAGTTCGCCGAAACCGCCCAGCGGGGCCGGTCCGGAGCAGGCGACGGCGGTGGCCCGGGCCCCCGAGACGTCGTCGCCGACGTGCGCGATCCCGGTGTACAGCCAGCCGACCGGCAGCGGCCAGGGCAGCCAGACGGGGACCTGGGAGCGGGCGACGGCGACGCCGAGCGCCTCCACGCTCGGGGGCAGCACCGGCTGCATCGGGTGCACGGCGCCGTGCCGGTCGCACTGCCACGTGTCTGAGAACAGACCGGGGGCGCGGACCCGACCGGCGCACCTCGGGCAGCTTGGCTCGCCCCTCATAGCCGTCAACGCTCCTCCCTCCGGACCGCCGCGTCAAGGACGGTCACCCGTACGGAGGGCGGCTCGGCGGCACCTGTCGGCGGCGGGTGCCCGCGCGGCGCGGGGTGGGCGCGTGCGGGCGGCTCCTGTTGGGAAATGTCCAGTGCGGAGCGGCGGCAAACGTCGGCCGCGTGCGCCGGGGTGCGCCCTCCGGACGGCGCCCGGCGCGTCGTACCGGGTTGACGTGCGCGGGGGTGCGCGGCGGCGCCGCCGTGGCCCGGAAAACACTGACGCCCCGTTGTCGCTGCTGCGATGACGGGGCGTCAGTCGGGTATCGGAACGTCCGGGTCGGACGGGCCGGGCTCGTCGGCGGCCGGGGAGTGTTCGGGCTCCCGGGGGCCGCGCCCGGTCAGACGGTCGGGCACGGACGGATGAGCAGGCGTTCGCCGGTGCGGGCGGCGGCCTGGACGAGCTCGCGGACGGTCTCGGCGTCGGCGATGAGGCGGTCGGTGGCGGTGCCGTGGGCGTCGTCCAGTCGGAGGATCTCGAAACGCATGGGCCTGTCCTTTTCTGACCCCGTCGGGCGGGGCGGTCGTGGCTGAGTCGGTATCAGCCTGTTCGGGGTCCGTCGGGTCGGTTCGTCGGCCGACCGCTGTCGCGACAAAGAGGGCTCCCCCCTGCTCGCCAAAGGCGCGCGGTCCCTCGTGAACCACGCTGCGGTGGCGCTGCTACCGGGTCGTTGCCCGTCCGTGAAGTCCTGGTTTCGGATGGATCGCGTCGACGGAACGCCGACGGCACTGTCGACGATGTTTCCAGGACCGAATCAAATATTACCGCAACTAACGAATTTTGTCGCCCCTCTTGTACCAGGGACCTCCGGGAACCGTCGAGGTGGGGCCCCGGGGCCGGCCCGAAGGGGCCCGGGGGTCAGCCCCAGAGGGCCAGCAGGGCCTCGGCGGTGGCGGCCGGCCGCTCGGCGTTCGGGGAGTGCCCGGCGTCCGCGACCACGACCCGGCGGGCGCCCAGCCGCCGTGCCATCGCGGTCTGCTCCGGCACCGGCCAGGCGTAGTCCCGCACGCCGGAGAGCACCAGGGCGGGCAGGCCGGCGGCGACCACGGCGGCCAGCTCCTCCACCCGGTCCGGCGCGGCGACCAGGTGGCCGCCGGTGGTGATCAGCGCCTGCGGTACGTTCGCCAGCCAGCGGCGGTGCAGGAAGGCGGCCACCTCGGGGGACGGGCGGCGGGCGCGGTCCCCGCCGCCCTCCTCCATGTCCTGCATCAGCCGCCAGATCTCCTCCAGGCCCATCGTGGGCAGGGCGCCGATCAGCAGCCGGGTCCGCTCCGCCTCGGCCGGGTCGATCGCCCCGGGGCCGGTGGACATCAGCGTCAGCGAGGCCCACGGCAGTGCCTCGCCGCCTGCCGAGGCTTGCGCCGGAACAGCCTGCGCCAGAACGGCCTCGCGGACCACCTGGCCGCCGAAGGAGTGGCCCAGCAGGTGCAGCGGCCCGGCGCCGTCCTCGGCCAGCAGCGCGGCGGTGAGCGCCCGCACGTCCGAGCCCAGCGCGGCCGGCTCGTAGGCGGCCGGGTCGTCCGGCCCGCCCGTCTCGTACTGCCCGCGCTGGTCGATGGCGGTCACCCGGTAGCCGGCCGCGGCGAGCGGCTCCAGCAGCGCGATGAAGTCCTCCTTGCTGCCGGTGAACCCGGGCACCAGCAGCGCCGAGCCGCGCACGGCCCCGGCGGGCTCGGCCCGCAGCGCCGCGAACTCCCCGCGCGCCGTCACCACCCTCCGGGCACGCGCACAGGACGGGAGGGCGAGGAACGGCGGCGTGCTCATGAACGGACCTCCGGCGACCGGGGCGAACTGGCAGGTAACCCCGAGCCTAGATCTTCCCCGGGAACGCCGAAGGGGCGGCCCGGGGGTCCGGGCCGCCCCTTCGGGGATGCGGGTCAGCTCTCCGGGGTCGCCTCGGGGGCGGCCGCCGGGCGGCGGGTCCGGGTGCGGGTGCGCTTCGGCTTCTCGGCGGCCGGGGCGTCGGCGGCCGGGGCCTCGACGACGGCCTCGGCAGGGGCGGCGGCCACGGTCTCGGCCGGAGCCTCGGCCTTCGCCCGCGAGCGGGTGCGGGTGCGCTTCGGCTTCTCGGCGGCCGGGGTCCCGGTCGCGGCCTCGGCGGGGGCGGCCTCCACGACGGCGGCCTCCGCGACGGTGGTGGCGGCCTCGGCCGCGGTGCCCTCGCCCGACGCCGAACCGCGCGAGCGGCGACGGCGGCGGCGCGGCGCCGCCCCCTCGCCCTCGGCGCCCTCGACGGCGGCCGGAGCCTGCGGCGCGCCGGGCGCGACAGGTGCGTCGGGCGCCCCGTCCACGACGGCCGCGACCTCGTCCACCGCGCTGCCCCGGCGGGTGCGCCGACGCTCGCGGGGCTGGCGGGCCGGCTTCTCCTCGGCGGCGGCCGGCTCGGTGGCGGCCCGGCCGGAGCCGCTCCGCCCGCCCCGTCCGCGCCCACCGGAACGCGAACCGCGCCCGCCGGTCTCGCCGAGGTCCTCGACCTCCTCCGCGCCGAGCCCGGCCCGGGTCCGCTCCGAGCGCGGCAGGATGCCCTTCGTCCCCGGCGCGATCTTCAGCAGCTCGTACAGGTGCGGCGAGGTGGAGTAGGTCTCCTCCGGCTCGTTGAACGGCAGGTCCAGCGCCTTGTTGATCAGCTGCCAGCGCGGGATGTCGTCCCAGTCGACCAGGGTGACGGCGGTGCCCGAGGCGCCGGCCCGGCCGGTGCGGCCGATCCGGTGCAGGTAGGTCTTCTCGTCGTCCGTGCACTGGTAGTTGATCACGTGCGTGACGCCCTCGACGTCGATGCCGCGGGCCGCGACGTCGGTGCAGACCAGCACGTCGACCTTGCCGTTGCGGAACGCCCGCAGCGCCTGCTCGCGGGCGCCCTGCCCGAGGTCGCCGTGCACGGCGCCGGCCGCGAAGCCGCGCTGGGTCAGCTGGTCGGCGACGTCGGCGGCGGTCCGCTTGGTGCGGCAGAAGATCATCGCCAGCCCGCGGCCGTCGGCCTGCAGGATGCGCGAGACCATCTCCACCTTGTCCAGCGAGTGCGCGCGGAAGATGTGCTGCTCGATGTTGGCGACGGTGGTGCCGGTGTCGTCCGGCGCGGCGGCGCGGATGTGCGTCGGCTGGCTCATGTACCGGCGGGCGAGGTTGATGACCTGGCCCGGCATGGTCGCCGAGAACAGCAGGGTCTGCCGCTTGGCGGGCAGCATGGTGATGATCTTCTCGACGTCCGGCAGGAAGCCGAGGTCGAGCATCTCGTCGGCCTCGTCCAGGACCAGCGCGCGGACCTTGGAGAGGTTCAGCTTCTTCTGGCCGGCCAGGTCGAGCAGGCGGCCGGGGGTGCCGACGACGATGTCGACGCCCTTCTTCAGCGCCTCGACCTGCGGCTCGTAGGCACGGCCGCCGTAGACGGCGAGCACGCGGACGTCACGGACCTTGCCGGCGGTCTGCAGGTCGTTGGTGACCTGGGTGCACAGCTCGCGGGTCGGTACGACGATCAGCGCCTGCGGGCAGTCGGAGAGCTGCTCCTCCTGCGCGCGGCCGGCGTCGACGTCGGCCCGCACGACGACCCGCTCGATCAGCGGGAGGCCGAAGCCGAGGGTCTTGCCGGTGCCGGTCTTGGCCTGGCCGATGACGTCGTGGCCGGTCAGCGCGACCGGCAGGGTCATCTCCTGGATCGGGAAGGGGTGGACGATGCCGACGGACTCGAGGGCCTCGGCGGTCTCCGGGAGGATTCCCAGGTCCCGGAAAGTGGTCTTCGTGGGTTCAGCGGTGGTGGACAGGGTGCTGCCTCTTCCGTGTGGAGGGGCCGAGAGCGAGCGGCGGGCGGGCAGCCGCGCGGCTGCGTACGGGCCTGGACGGCCCCGAATACAGCTGCGCGGACGCACAACCGCGCCGGTCCCTGCGGCCGGCCGGTGCGCGCGGCCCGGTCAAGGGGGCGCGTCGCCGGCGGCGTCGGGGAGGATTCCCGTGAGGGACCTGCGCGGGACCTGCGCCGACTGGCGCGGTCTCGGCGGCCCTCGCTCGGCCACATGCGGTGCCAAGGCTTGAGGTCCAAACCCTGGTCGGAGCCGATCGGCTCTCCGACCGGGCATCCGCGTACGTTGAGAACCCGGCTTCCGCGCGGCGCGTCCGAGGGGACGGAGCCGCTGCGGGGCGGGCTTGCCCGGGACACCGAGACGGCGGTGACACCGTGCGAGCACGACGGGCCTCCGTACCACCATACAGTCACCCGACGACTCGAACACGTGACGCGGGCGACATCGCAGGTCGGAGCGGTGGAAGGGGTGCCCGGGGACGGAGCGGCACTAAGGTGGCGGGTCATGGAGAACCGTGGTGAGACGCAGGACGACGTGGCGGCCGGCTCGATCGGCGACTGGGCGGCCTGCTCGGCCGACCCCGGGTACCGGGCCGCCGTACTGGACCTGCTCGGCGCCCTCGCGTACGGCGAGCTGAGCGCCTTCGAGCGGCTCGCCGAGGACGCCAAGCTCGCGCCCGACCTGGCGGACAAGGCGGCGCTGGCCCGGATGGCCTCCGCCGAGTTCCAGCACTACCAGCGGCTGCACGACCGGCTCGCCGAGATCGGCGCCGACCCGCAGGAGGCGATGCGGCCGTTCGTCGAGCCGCTGGAGCTCTTCCACCGGATGACCGCGCCCTCGGACTGGCTGGAGGGCCTGGTCAAGGCCTACGTCGGTGACGCCATCGCGACCGACTTCTACCGCGAGGTGGCCGTCCGGCTCGACGACGACACGCGGGACCTCGTCCTCGGCGTCATGTCCGACACCGGGCACGCGCAGTTCGCCGTCGACAAGGTCCGCCAGGCCATCGAGGCCGACCCGCGGGCCGGCGGCCGGCTCGCCCTGTGGGGCCGGCGGCTGATGGGCGAGGCGCTCAGCCAGGCGCAGCGGGTGGTCGCCGAGCGCGACGCCCTCTCCAACCTGCTGGTCGGCGGCGTCCGGGTGCAGGGCTTCGACCTGGTCGAGGTCGGCAAGATGTTCAACCGGATCACCGAGGCGCACACGCGCCGGATGGCGGCGCTCGGCCTGGCGTCCTGACCCGGCGGCCGACGCGGACGGACGGCGCGTGCGGGGCGGCTCAGGCGTGCCGGTGGCGCCGGTGCGCGCCCGCCCGGTGCGGGCGTTGCTGCGGCCGGTGCCGGTGGGCCGGTGCCCGTCCGGCGGCCAGGTCGGGCCGGGCCAGCACCGAGGTGAGCAGCGCCGAGGCGAGGGCCGAGACCGCGATGCTCGCCGCCGGGTAGCGGCCGTCCAGGGTGAAGTGCGCGATCACCCCGGTGAGCAGCGCCGAACCCAGGGCCGTGCCCAGCGTCAGTGGCCGCCCGGCGCGGAAGTACGCGGGCCACGACAGCAGCGCGGCGGCGCCGACGACCACGCCGACGAGGGCGAAGGCGAACGTCTCGACCAACAAGGATGCCTCCCCGGGGGACGGGCGTCCGGCGCGCGGCCGGCCGTACTGTCGCCGTACCCCGGTCGCACCACCCGTACACCCGGCCCGGCCGGTGCGGAAACGACGGTGCCCCGCTCCCTCACGGCGGAGGGAGCGGGGCACCGGCCGAGGCCCGTGGCTCAGAGCGTGCCGAAGCCGACCTTGCGCGCGGCCGGCTCGCCGATCTCCACGTACGCCAGGCGGTCGGCCGGGACGATGATGCGACGGCCGTGCTCGTCACTCAGGGAGAACACCTTCTCGGTGCCCTCCAGCGCCTTCGCGACCGCGCTCTGGACCTCATCGGCAGTCTGCGAGCTCTCGATCACGATCTCGCGCGGCGCGTTCTGCACGCCGATCTTGACCTCCACGGCTTCCGTCCCTCCGGGGTTGCAGTCATCCACGCGCGGTACCGCACCGCCTGGGACAAGCGGTCGCGGCGACCGCGCCGTACGGCTTCACCATAGAGCACCGGATCGGCGCCCCGACGACGGTCGGTGGATCACCGGTCCGCCGCGGGGCCCTCCGGGGCGTCGCCGTTCGGGTGCATCGGGAAGCCCTTCAGCCCGCGCCAGGCCAGGCTGGCGACCAGCCGCACGGCCTCGTCGCGCGGGATCTCCAGGCCCTGCGACAGCCAGTAGCGGGCGGTGATCTGGGCCAGTCCGCAGACGCCCGCGGCCAGCAGCTTGGACTCCGCCTCCGGCAGGTCGGTGTCCTCCTGGATCACCTTGCTGACCAGCGTCGCGCTGGCCTCGGCGGCCCGCTCGACCCGCTCGCGCACGGCCGGCTCGTTGGTCAGGTCCGACTCGAAGACCAGCCGGAACGCGCCCGACTCGCTGGAGACGTAGTTGAAGTACGCCTCCATCGTCGCGGCGACCCGCAGCTTGTTGTCGGTGGTCGTCTCCAGGGCCTCCCGGGTCGAGTCGACCAGGGCGTCGCAGTGCTTGTCCAGCAGCGCCAGGTAGAGCTCCAGCTTCCCGGGGAAGTGCTGGTACAGGACCGGCTTGCTCACCCCGGCACGGTCGGCGATGTCGTCCATGGCGGCCGCGTGGTAACCCTGCGCGACGAACACCTCCTGGGCGGCACCGAGCAGTTGTTCACGGCGGGCGCTTCGCGGCAGGCGGGCACCGCGCGGGCGCTCCTGCGCCTCCTGGATGGCCGTCACGGCGCTCCTCACTTCACGGGTCGTACGGGGTCGGCAAGATGACCGATTCTACTTTCGGGTAACCGCGTTCGCGCTTGCCAGGCACGAGAAAAGCGGCGATCCCCCTTGTCAGGAGCCCACAATACGGCGCCCACCACGGCCGTCGGCAGTGCCGAGGGGCCCTGAACGGGGAACTCCGGGGCCCCGGGCGGCCCGGGGGCCGCGGCGGCACCGGCTCACTACCATCGTCCCTCATGGACAGCGCTGAGCAGCAGATACTCCCGGCACCGGCCGCCCTGGCGCCGCTGCGCACCGTCGAGGTGCCCGGCGCCACCCTGGCCGTGCACCGGCCCGCCGGGGACCCCGCCCCGGACGGCGGGCGGGCGCCGGCGCTGTTCGTGCACGGGCTCGGCGGCTCGGCCGCCAACTGGACGGAGCTGATGGCCCGGCTCGCCGGACAGCTCGACGCCGAGGCCGTCGACCTCCCCGGCTTCGGCGACTCCGCCCCGCCCGCCGACGGCAACCTCGGCCTCTCCGGGCACGTGCGCGCCGTCATCGGCTACCTGGAGGCCACCGGCCGCGGCCCCGTCCACCTCTTCGGCAACTCGCTCGGCGGCGCGGTCGCCGTCCGGCTCGCCGCCCTGCGCCCCGACCTCGTCCGCAGCCTCACCCTCGTCTCGCCGGCCCTGCCCGAGCTGCCCCCGCAGCGCACCGCCTGGTCCACCGGGCTGCTCGCCGTCCCCGGCCTGCCCGCGCTGCTGCGCCGGCTGCCCGCCGGTCGGCGCGGCCCCGAGGAGGCCACCGACGACCTGCTCCGGCTCGTCCACGGCGACCCCGATGGGGTCTCCGCGGCCGCCCGCGCCGAGGCCGTCGCCCAGTACCGGCGGCGCGTCGAGCTGCCCCACGCGCTGCCGGCACTGGTCGGCTCGGTGCGCGGCATCGTCTCCGCCTATACCGAGCGCGGCGACCAGGCGCTGTGGCGGCAGGCGACCCGGGTCGAGGCCCCGGTCCTGCTGGTCTACGGGCTGCGCGACAAGCTCGTCTCCTACCGCTCCGCCCGCCGGGCCTGCGCGGCCTTCGCGGACTCCCGGCTGCTGGTGCTCCCGGAGTCCGGGCACGTCGCCATGATCGAGCACCCCGACGCGGTCGCCCGCGCCGTGCGCGAACTGCTCCGGGCCTGACGCCCGCTCCCGGCGGAACCGCTGCGCCCGACCGTGGGGCCCGACCGTGGGGCCCGACGGCGGGGCCCGACGGACACCCCGTGATCGGCCGGCGTTAACGCCATGATCGGGACGAGGTCACTCCGGTTCACTCGTTCAGGTGGCAGCCAGGCATGTGACCGATGGATTGCCCCGGGCCGGACCTACCTTTCTGCTGTCGGACCGAACAGGTGTGGGGGAGCCGCGGCCGCCGGAGAACCCGGAGGGCGGCCGCGCGGGGGACTCCGGCAGCCGGTGGCGGTCGCCGGCCCGGCCGCGGTGCCCTGCGACGGACAGCCTTCCCCCGGACCGCCCCCGCGGAGCACGCGCCCGACGCGTCGCCCGCTCGGCCCGCTCAGCCCTCCACATCCGCCAGGTCCGCCCAGCCACCCGTCGATCCGCTCTGCTCTGGAGGTCCCCCGTGCGCGTTGCACTGCTCACCGAGGGTGTGCGCCCGCACGCCCCGCGTGGCACCGGCGGCTGGTGCGACCGGCTGGTGGACGGCCTGCGCGAGCACGACTTCGAGCGGTACGACGTCCGCACCGGGGTGCCGCGCCCGGCCGGCCGGACCCCCGGCGCGCTGCGCGGCCGTCGCCACGCCGCCGCCTACGAGCAGTTCGTCCGCGCCCTGCTCCACCCCGCCGACCGCGCCGCCTTCGGCCCACGCCTGTACCGGCTCGCCGACCTCGCCCGCGCCGACCGCGCCCTGCCCGCCTTCCTGGTCTCCGCCCACGCCCGCCGCGTGCTGGAGCGGGTCTGGCGCGCGCCCGGCGCCGACACCTCCGCCGGACGGCCCCTGGTCTGCGACGTCCTGGTCGCCGCCGACCTCCTCGAACGGTGCCTGCGGCCGCTGTCCGCCCCCTGGTACGGCACCGCCCCCGGCGGCCTGGGCGCCGCCGACCTCTGCCACGTCGTCGGCGGCGGCCCGGCCGCGCTGCCCGCGCTGGTAGCCAAGCAGCTGCACGGCGTCCCGTTCGTGGTCACCGAGCACGGGCCGCACCTGCGCGAGCAGTACCTCGACCACCACGGGGCCCGCCACCGGTGGCCGGTGCGGGCGCTGCTGCTCGCCTTTTTCCGGGCACTCACCGAGGAGACCTACCGGCAGGCCGCGATACTCACCCCCGGGAGCGCCCACGACCAGCGGTGGCAGGTGCGCTGCGGGGCCGATCCGGCGCGCACCCGGGTGGTGTACGAGGGCACCCCGGCGGTCGACCGCCCCGCCGCCGGCCCCGAACCGGCGGCACCCACCCTGGTCTGGGCGGGCGCCCTGGAACCGGGCCGCGACCCCGGACTCGCGCTGCACGCCTTCGCCGGGGTCCGCGCCGAGCTGCCCGCCGCGCGCCTGGTCGTCCACGGCGAGGAGACCGTCCCCGGCTACCGGGCGCACTGCGCGGCGGTCGCCGAACGGCTCGGGGTGGCCGGGGCGGTCGAGTTCGCCGGCCGGCCGCGCTCGGCGGACGGCGTCTGGGCCGACGGCACCGTCGTCGTCTTCTCCGCGCTCTCCCAGCGCCGGCCCGGGCCGCTCGCCGACGCGATGCTGAGCGGCCGCGCGGTGGTCGCCACCGACGTCGGGGTGGCCCGCGAGGTGCTCGGCCCCACCGGGCTGCTCGTCCCGCCCCGCGAGCCGCGGGCCCTGGCCGGGGCCTGCCTCGCCCTGCTGCGCGACGAGGAGCGCCGGGCCCGCCTGGGGCTGGCCGGCCGCCTGCGGGCGCAGGAACGCTTCGCCGTCGAGCCGGTGACCGGGGCCTTCCGGGAGATCTACCTGGAACTCGTCTCCCACTGGCCGGCCTTCCCGACCCCGGCCCCCGCCCCCCGCCCCTTCACCCGCCCCGCCGAGTACTGGCTCACCGACCGCGGCCCTGCCCCGGTGACCGCTCGCCCCGCCGCGGTGACTCCGGCCCCGGCCGCCGGTCCCGCGATCGTGCCGCGGGCAGGCGCCGCCACGGCCTCGGCGGGTGCGTCGAGCGGGGGCCGTGGGGTGGAGGGTGTTCCCTCCGGTGGGCGGGCCGGTGCGGCTGGGGCGGCCGGGTGGGCCGGGGCGTTTGCGGAGGCGGTCTGATGGCGGGGGGCGGGGGTGCCGGGGTGGGGGAGGCGGTGCGGTCCGGGGAGGTGTCGGGGGACCCGGTCCGGGAGGTGATGGCCGAGTACCGGCTGCTCTGCGAGCGGGCCGTCGACCCGCTGGAGATCGCCGCCGGGCTGGAGGAGGCCGGGCTGGGCCCGGCGGTCGCGGCCCGGTGCCGGCACGCCGATCTGTTCTCGCTCGCCGAGGAGCTGTACGCCCGGGTGCCGCGCCGCCCGCCCGCCGAGGCGGCGGCAGGGCCGGAGGAGAGCTGGCAGCGGCGGTGCGGTGCCGCGGCGCGGACGGCGGTGGCGGCCGTGCTGCCGTGTGCGGCGGCGGTCTCCCTCGGCGGGGGCCGGCCCGTTCTGGCGGCGGCGGCCGTTCCGCTCGCGTTCGTGCCGGTGGCCGCCGGGCCGTCCGGCCCGGCCGGGCGCCTGCGCAGGGCGGGGGTGGCGGCGCTGCTGCTGGTGCCGTCGGCGGTGACGGCGGGCGGGCCGGGGGAGCGGCGGGTGGCGGTGGCGCTGGTGCTGGCGGCGGCGCTGTCGGCCGGGTCGGCGCAGTGGGCGGCCCGGTGGTTCCGGCAGGTCGGCCGGGGCCATCTGGGGGCGGCGGCGACGCTGGCCGAGTTCCGCTCCCGGATGCGGCCGGTGCTCCCGGTGGCGCTGGCGCTGCACCTGGCGGTGCTGGCCGTGCTGACCTTCGCGGCGCTCGCCGTGCTGACCGCCCTCGCGCCGCGCCCCGGGCCGGGGCACGGCGGCGGGCTGCTGCAGCTGGCGGTCGAGCGTGCCGGGCCCGCGCAGTGGGCGGGGCAGGGGGTGCTCGGCCTGCTGCTGGTGCTGACCGTGCTGCTGGCAGGCTGCGGCCGGACGGGGGCGGCCGGGCTGGGCGCGCTGGCGGGGGCGGCGGGCGCGGCGGTGTCCGCACCGTTCGCGGGCGGCGCGGTGGCGCTGGCCCTGCTGGTGTACGCGTGGCCGGTGCTGGCCCGTCCCGAGGCGCACCGGTGACCCGCCCCGCGCACGCCCGTGCGCGCCGACCGGCCGACCCGCCTGTTCCGCCCGTTCCGCTCGTCCCGTTCCGTCCGTTCGTTCCGCTCGATCTCCCGTTGTTCACTCGGACCCGCCAGGCCGCACCAGGTCTGGCTTCGTGGAAGGACACCCCCCGATGAGGGTGCTGCTGCTGGGCGCCGACGGCTTCATCGGCCGCCGGGTCACCGACCGCCTGCTCGTGGATCCGGAGTTGCAGGTGACGGTGCTCGGCCGGCGTGATTCCGCCGACATCCGTTTCGACCTGACCACCGGCAGTCCGGGGGCCCTGGCCCGGTTCCTGGACGCGGTCGCGCCGCAGGTGGTGATCAACTGCGCGGGCGCCACCTACGGCAGCTCGCGCACGCTGATCCGGGCCAACACGCTCGCCGTGGCGACGGTCTGCGAGGGCATCCGGCGCAGCCGGGAGCCCGCCCGGCTGGTGCACGTCGGCTCGGCGGCCGAGTACGGGCCGGTGCCGGGCGGGGTCCCGGTGCCGGAGAGCGCCGAGCCGCGCCCGGTGGGTCCGTACGGGGTGTCGAAGCTGGCCGGGACGGAGCTGGTGCTGGCCTCGGGGCTGGACGCGGCGGTGCTGCGGGTGTTCGACGTGGTGGGGCCGGGGGCGCCGACCGCCTCGCTGTTCGGGCGCCTCGCGGAGGGCCTGCGGCGGGCGCTGGAGCGCGAGGAGTCGCAGGTGCGGATGCCGGACCTGTCCGGATACCGGGATTTCGTGGACGTGCGGGACGTCGCGCGGGCGATCCAGGCGGCGGCGGTGTCGGCGGCGACGGGGGTGATCAACATCGGGAGCGGGCACGCCGTCCGGGCGCGCGAGGCGGCCCAGCTGCTGGTCCGGGCGTCGGGTTTCGAGGGGGCGATCGTGGAGGAGAACCGGCAGGTCGTGCTGCCCGCGCAGGCCGGCGGGCCGGTCGAGCACGTGCCGGGGCACGTGCTCGCGCACCACCTGCCGGGCCACCGTCCGGAGTCGCGGCCGGGCGAGGGACGGGCGGCCCCGGGCGAGCCGGTGCCGTGGCGGCAGGCGGACGTGCGCACCGCCCGGGACCGTCTCGGCTGGCGGACGCAGGTGCCGCTGGAGGAGTCGCTGGGCGACGTCTGGCTGGAGACGGCCTGCCGGGTCTGATCCTCCGGCACCGCGGGTCCCGGCCGGACCCGCGAGCCCGCGCGCAGGGCCCCGACAGGCCCCGGACGCCCCCACGGGGGCCGCTTCGGGGCCTGCTCCGTGGTCCCACCATCCGGCTCGGCCCGTCTCGCCCACCGGACGAGCTGTCTCGGAATACCGGAGCGGCATGACACTGTTGGCGTAGCAGAGCCACCTCGGTGGCGGAGCAACAAGCCCCTAGAGGTTGGCCCTGGCCACCTGAACTTGACGACCATCGGAGTCCCCGTGTCGCTGCCACCCCTGGTCGAGCCGGCCGACGAGCTCACCGTTGACGAGGTCCGCAGGTACTCCCGCCACCTGATCATCCCCGATGTGGGCATGGCCGGGCAGAAGCGGCTGAAGAACGCCAAGGTGCTGTGCGTCGGCGCCGGCGGCCTGGGCTCGCCCGCGCTGATGTACCTGGCGGCGGCGGGTGTGGGCACGCTCGGCATCGTCGAGTTCGATGTGGTCGACGAGTCGAACCTGCAGCGCCAGATCATCCACGGCCAGTCGGACATCGGCCGCTCGAAGGGCGAGTCGGCGCGGGACTCGGTCAAGGAGATCAACCCCTACGTCGACGTGATCCTCCACGAGGAGCGCCTCGACAACTCCAACGTCATGGAGATCTTCTCCGGCTACGACCTGATCGTGGACGGCACCGACAACTTCGCCACCCGCTACCTGGTGAACGACGCCGCGGTGCTGCTCGGCAAGCCGTACGTGTGGGGCTCGATCTACCGCTTCGACGGCCAGGCGAGCGTGTTCTGGGCCGAACACGGCCCCTGCTACCGCTGCCTCTACCCGGAGGCGCCGCCGCCGGGCATGGTCCCGTCCTGCGCCGAGGGCGGCGTGCTGGGCGTGCTCTGCGCGTCGATCGGTTCGATCCAGGTCACCGAGGCGATCAAGCTGCTGGCCGGGGTCGGCGACCCGCTGGTCGGCCGGCTGATGATCTACGACGCCCTGGAGATGAACTACCGCCAGGTGAAGGTCCGCAAGGACCCGAACTGCGCGGTCTGCGGCGAGAACCCGACCGTCACCGAGCTGATCGACTACGAGGCCTTCTGCGGCGTCGTGTCGGAGGAGGCGCAGGCCGCGGCCGCCGGTTCGACGATCACCTCGAAGCAGCTCAAGCAGTGGCAGGACGACGAGGAGGACATCTACCTCATCGACGTCCGCGAGCCCGGTGAGTACGAGATCGTCAGCATCCCCGGCGCGGTGCTGATCCCGAAGAACGAGTTCCTGATGGGCAACGCGCTGGAGCAGCTGCCGCAGGACAAGAAGATCGTGCTGCACTGCAAGTCGGGCGTCCGCTCGGCGGAGGTGCTGGCCGTGGTGAAGTCGGCCGGCTTCGCCAACGCCGTCCACCTGGGCGGCGGCGTGCTCGGCTGGGTCAACCAGATCGAGCCGCACAAGCCGGTGTACTGATCCCGAACGTCCGGAAGGGCCCGCTCCGGCGGGCCCTTCCGCATGTCCGGCGACCTACAGCGCGCCCTTGCGCTGGAGCACGTTGTAGGAGATCCAGCCGGGCAGCACCGGCAGCCAGAAGGTGAGCGCCCGGTAGAGGAAGACCGCCGGGGTGGCGACGGACGTCGGCACGTCGGCGAAGGTCAGCGCACTGATCAGCGCGACCTCGATCGGGCCGATGCCGCCGGGGGTGGGGATCGCGGAGCCGGCCGCGTTGGCGGTCAGGAAGACCACGGCGACCGCCGAGAAGGAGATCGAGCCGCCGAAGGCCCGCACCGAGGCGTCCAGGCAGGCGGTGAAGGACAGGGTCAGCAGCAGGATGCCGCCGAAGCCGGTGATCAGCTTGCTGGGCGTCTGCATCAGGTCGAGCATCCGGGGCACCACGCCGAAGAACAGCGAGCGCAGCCGGTTCAGCACGAACCGCCGCAGCGGGGCGACCGCCGCGACCACCAGGGCCAGCACGGCGGCGCTCAGCACACCGATGATCACCGCGCGGGAGGCGGAGAGGTCGCCGTTGGTCTGGCTGCCGGTGATCAGGCCGAAGCTGAACAGCAGCAGCAGGTGCCCGGCCAGGCCGGCCAGCTGGGAGGCGCCGACCGAGGCGACCGCCTGGCCGGAGCGGATGCCCGCCTTCTGCAGGTAGCGGGTGTTCAGCGCGATGCCGCCGATCGCCGCCGGGGCGACCAGCTTCACGAAGGACCCGGCGAGCTGGGCGGCCACGGTGCGGCGGAACGGCAGCTTCTCCGGGACGAAGCCGGTCAGGCTCATCGACGCGGCGACGTAGGAGAACGCGGCCGCGGCCAGCGCCGCCGCCGCCCACGCCCAGTCCATCTGGGAGAGCTTGAGCTGGGCCGGCTTGACGGTGGTCAGCGTCAGGTAGGCGGCGAAGGTGAGCGCGACCACCATGATCAGGCTCTTCGGCTTGAGCCGCTCCAGCTTGGCCGGCTCCATCGGCGCCTCGGGGGCGATCTGCAGGATCTGGGCGCGGATCCGGCTGAGCAGGTCCTCGCCGGCGGCCGCGATGTCCTCCTCGGCCTGCTGCTGGGTCCGCTCGCCCGCGGCGACCTGTTCCAGCGCCCGGGCCCGGGCGGCGGCCTTGCGCTCCTTGGTGACCTTCTTCAGGTCGACGCGGGTCGAGCGGCTCATGCCGACCGGCTGCAGCAGCGGCAGCGCCTGGGCGACCCGTTCGGCGCCGAGCACCGCGTTGGCGGTGGCGACGGTCCGCTCGGGGCCGATCCGCAGCGCGAAGGTGGTGAGCAGCTGGGCGACGTCGATGCGCAGGGTCAGGTCGGTGGCGGCGATGTCGCCGCCGGAGAGGTTGACCAGGCACGCCGCCTTCTCGTCGACGACCAGCAGCGACTCGCCGGTCAGCCGGCGGTGGGCGATCCGGCGCTCGTGCAGGGCGGCGACCGACTCCCACAGCGAGGCCATCACCTGGTCGGTGACCTCCTCGTCGGCGAGGTCGTCCAGGGTGCGGCCCTCGACGTTCTCGTAGACCAGGATCGCGGCGTCCGGGCCCAGCTCGGAGGTGGCGACCAGCTGCGGGGCGCGGGCCCCGGAGGCGGCGGCCGCGTAGGCGATCAGCGCCTCCTGCTCCAGCGCCTGGCGCAGCGACTGCGGGCTGCGCCGCACGGCCACCGAGCGCAGCCGCAGCCGCCGCCAGGCCCGGTAGAAGAAGCCGGAGGCCTGCTGCTCGCGGTCGACGATGTGGACGTCCAGCGGCGGGCCGCTCTGCTGGGCGACCAGGTAGCGGCGGGTGCCGCCGGGGGCGTCGGGGGCGCGGTGGGCGCTCGCCGGGGTGAAGCCGACCTTGCGCAGGCCGATCATCAGGTGCTGGCCGGTGGGCCGGATGTTCGGCGAGCCGATCGCGTAGAGGGTGCCGTAGGCGACGGACCAGCCGATCAGCACGGTGAGCAGCAAGGACAGCGGGGTGGTGTAGCCGCCGAGCAGTTCGGTGATGCCGCTGAAGACGACGACCACCCACAGGGCGACCCGCCACCGTGGTCTGCTCGACATGCCGACGGCCGTCATGTAGGCGATCACCGGGGCGAGGTAGCCGTGCACCGGGTCGGTGAGGGTGCCGACGGAGTCCAGCGGGAAGCGGGTCAGGGCGTCCCGGATGTGCTCGGAGGCGCCCTCGGCGACCCACCAGTCGATGCCCAGCGAGACGCCGTAGGCCAGCACCGAGGCGAGCACGCCGTCGGCGACCCGCAGGCCGTCGCGCTTGATCAGCCGTTCGACCGCGAAGGCGAGCGGGACGGCCAGCACCGCGACGTTGGAGATCAGGCCGGTGATGGTGGAGAGCACCGGGGAGAAACGGGGCGCGTTCTCGGCGATGTCGATCTCGATGCCGGTGGTGGTGGAGGTCGCCACCCCGGCCAGCACGAAGACCGCGACGATGCCGAAGACGCCGGCCAGGAAGCGGATGAGGTCGGAGGGCCGGTGCGCGCGGGCGGCGAGCAGCGGTTCGTCGACGTCCAGGTGCGGGGCGTCGTCCAGCGGGTCGTGGCCGGGACGCGGGCCGGGGTCGTCCGGCGGGACCAACGCGGACGGGGCGGTCGCGGACGGCACGGGCGCGGACGGCGCGGGCCCCGCCGCCTCGGGCGCGGTCGGCTGGTTCGGTACAACGGCGGGGGCCCCGGTCGCGGGGCGGGCCGGCTGCGGGCTCTTGATCGTCCGGTCCTTGATCAGGGAGACTTCCGGTGGTGTCGCGGCGTCGGCGTCACCGCCGCCGCCTGCGGGCATGCTGTCGGAGGACTCGTCGGAGCCCTCGTCCACACCCACGTCAGCCGTCCCGGTCATCTGGTCTTGTCCTCGTATCACCACTCACCGCCCCGAAGATGGTGGCATGCCTCGGCTCCCCGCGCTGGACAGGGGCCGGATCGGGCGCGGCGGATCCTGCCCACCGGGCCCGCGGAGCGGCCGGATGCGGAAGAATGCCGCAGGTGACGGACGACACCCACGACGCTGGCCCCGGCGAGCTGCCGCCCTTCGCCGAACTGGTGCTCGACCTGACCGAGCGGATTCCACCCGGCCGGGTGATGACCTACGGAGACGTCGCCGAGTACCTCGGCCAGGGCGGCCCCCGGCAGGTCGGCCGGGTGATGGCCCTGTACGGCGGCGCCGTGCCCTGGTGGCGGGTGATCCGTGCCGACGGCCGGCTGCTGCCCGGCCACGAGCACCGCGCCCTCGCCCACTACGGCGACGAGGGCACCCCGCTGCGCGAGCTCGCCGACCCGCCCCGGGTCGACCTGCGGCGCGCCCGCTGGGACGGCGGGCCCGTCGAGGGATGACCGGGGCCGGGGCCGGGACCGGCGGAATCCCGTGCGCGGACGGGAATGACGGAGCAGGACCGTAGGCTCGATACGGCGGGCCCCTCGGCGGGCCCGCCCGCAGTTGCCCGAGCACGACCCCCAGGACGTCCGTGACCTCCCCCTACCGTCTGGTGCGCAGCCCCCTCGTGCCGCCCGCCCCGCCCGAGCTCGACGCCTACCAGCGCGCCGTGGTCGAGCACGCGGGCGGCCCGCTGCTGGTGCTCGCCGGGCCGGGGACCGGCAAGACCACCACCCTCGTCGAGGCCGTCGCCCGGCGGATCGAGAACGGCGCGGACCCCGAGCGGATCCTCGTCCTCACCTTCAGCCGCAAGGCCGCCATGGAGCTGCGCGACCGGATGGCCGGGCGGCTCTCCGCCACCGCCGCCGGCGCCCGCGCCGCCGCCCCGCAGGCCACCACCTTCCACTCCTTCTGCTACGCCCTGCTCCGCGCCCACCAGGACCCGGCCGACTACGCCGAGCCGCTGCGCCTGCTCTCCGGCCCCGAGCAGGACGTCATGGTCCGCGAGCTGCTCGCCGGCGGCGCCGAGGACGCCCGGCGCGGCCGGTCCCGGATCGCCTGGCCGCTCGACCTGCGCGCCTGCCTCACCACCCGCGGCTTCGCCGACGAGGTCCGCGCCGTGCTCGCCCGCAGCCGCGAGCTCGGCCTCGGCGAGGCCGAGCTGGCCCGCTTCGCCGAGGGCGTGCGGCGCCCCGACTGGGCCGCCGCCGCGCACTTCCTCGCCGACTACCTCGACGTGCTGGACCTGCGCGGCGTCCTCGACTACGCGGAGCTGGTGCACCGGGCCGTGCTGCTCGCCGAACGCCCCGAGGTCGAGCGGGACCTGCGCGAGCGCTACGACGCGGTCTTCGTCGACGAGTACCAGGACACCGACCCCGCCCAGGTCCGGCTGCTGAGCCGGCTCGCCGGCGGCGGGCGCGAACTGGTCGCCGTCGGCGACCCCGACCAGTCGATCTACGCGTTCCGCGGTGCCGACATCAACGGCATCCTGGAGTTCCCGCAGACCTTCCGGCACGCCGACGGCCGCCCCGCCGACGTCAAGGTGCTGCGGGTCTCGCGCCGCTCCGGCGCCGTGCTGCTCGCCGCCGCCCGCGAACTCACCCGCCGGATGCCGATGGGCCGGCTGCCCGCCGACAAGCTCGCCCAGCACCGCGCCCCGCTGCCCGCCCGCGAGGGCGGCCGGGTCGAGGTCTCCACCTACCCGACCCCCGGCGCCGAACTGGACTCCGTCGCCGACCTGCTGCGCCGCGCCCACCTGGAGGACGGCGTGCCGTGGGGCGAGATGGCCGTCCTGGTCCGGGCCGGCGCCCGGTCCATCCCCGGGGTGCGGCGGGCGCTCGGCGCGGCCGGCGTCCCGCTGGAGATCGACGGTGACGACCTGCCGCTGCGCGAGGAGCCGGCCGTCGCCCAGCTGCTGCTCGCGCTGCGGGTCTGCGCCGAGCAGGCCGTCCGGAACCGGCAGGACGGCGGAGAGGACCGCGGGGACGGCGAGGAGGGGGAGGACGGCGAGGCCGCGGACGGCGGCGGCCCGGGCACGCCCGACCCGCTCACCACCGACCTCGCCCACGCCCTGCTCACCGGCCCGCTCGGCGGCCTCGACGGCGCCGACCTGCGCCGCCTCGGCCGCACCCTGCGCGAGGAGGAGCGCGCCGCCCTGCGCGCCGGGTCCGCGGACGGGTCCGCCGACGGCGCCGGAAGCGCGCCCGCCGCCGTGCCCCGCCCGGCCGGCGAACTCCTGCGCGAGGCCCTCGCCGAACCCGAGCGCCTCGCCGTCATCGATGCCCCGTACGCCCGCCGCGCCCACGACCTCGGCACCCTGCTGCGCAAGGTCCGCGAGTCCCTGGCCGGCGGCTGCACCGCCGAGGACGCCCTCTGGCAGCTGTGGGACGGCTCCCGGCGCTGGCGCGAGCGCCTGGAGCGGGCCGCCCTGCGCGGCGGCGCCGCCGGCCGCAACGCCGACCGCGACCTCGACGCGGTCTGCGCCCTGTTCGAGACCGCCGCCCGCGCCGAGGAGCAGGTCACCGGCCACCGCGGCGCCCTCGACCTGCTCGCCGAACTGGAGGCCCAGGACATCGCCGCCGACACCCTCACCGTGCGCACCGTGCGCCCCGAGGCCGTCCGGCTGATGACCGCTCACCGCGCCAAGGGCCTGGAATGGCGCCTGGTCGTCGTCGCCGGCGTCCAGGACGGCCTCTGGCCCGACCTGCGCCGCCGCGGCTCCCTGCTGGAGGCCGACCGGATCGGCCGCGACGGCCTCGCCGAACCGCTCACCCCCGCCGCGCTGCTCGCCGAGGAGCGCCGCCTCTTCTACGTCGCCGCCACCCGCGCCAAGGACCGGCTCGTCGTCACCGCCGTCAAGGCCCCCGCCGACGACGGCGACCAGCCGTCCCGCTTCCTGCGCGAGCTCTACCGCGAGGACGTCGACCCGCGCACCGGCCGCGTCCTGCGGCGTACCCCGCCGGTCACCGTCGAGGACGTCACCCACCGCCCGCGCCGCCCGCTCGCCGTGCCCGCGCTGGTCGCCGAGCTGCGCGCGGTCACCGTCGACCCCGCCCGCTCGCCCGAACTGCGCCGCGCCGCCGCCGAACGGCTCGCCGTCCTCGCCCTCGCCACCGACGACGAGGACCGCCCGCTGGTGCCCGCCGCCCGCCCCGAGAGCTGGTGGGGCCTGGAGGACCCGACCGCGGCCCCCGACCCGCTGCGCTCCGCCGACCTGCCGGTGCGGCTGTCCGGCAGCGGCCTGGAACAGCTGGAGAACTGCTCGCTGCAGTGGTTCCTCGACAAGGAGGTCAAGGCCCGCGGCACCTCCTCCGCCGCGCAGGGCTTCGGCAACGTCGTGCACGCCCTCGCCGACGAGGTCGGCTCCGGCCGCACCCCCGCCGACCTCGCCGTGCTGATGGAACGCCTGGACACCGTCTGGGACGCGCTGGCCTTCGACGCCCCCTGGAAGTCCCAGCAGGAGAAGACCGAGGCCCGCGCCGCCCTGGAGCGCTTCCTCGCCTGGCACGTGATGGCCCGCGGCCGCGACGTCGTCGCCACCGAGCACGGCTTCGACGTCACCCTCGACGCCGGCGGCGTCCAGGTGCGCATCCGCGGCTCGATGGACCGCGTCGAGAAGGACGAGGCCGGCCGCGCCTACGTCGTCGACTTCAAGACCGGCAAGCAGACGCCCACCGACAAGTCCCTGCCCGAGCACAAGCAGCTCGCCGTCTACCAGCTCGCCGTGCGCTCCGGCGCCCTCAACGGGCTGCCCGGCTTCGACGCCGCCTCCCCCGAGTCCGGCGGCGCCGAACTCGTCCAGCTGCGCAAGCCCGACAAGGCCGCCGCCGACGCGCCCAAGGTGCAGCGCCAGGACCCGCCCGAGGGCGAGCCGTGGATCGAGAACCTGCTCGCCGACGCCGCCGGGCGGATCCTCGCCGAGCGGTTCGTCCCGCAGACCGGCGGCGGCTGCGACCGCTGCGCCTTCCGCCGCAGCTGCTCCGCCCAGCGCGACGGCGCCCAGCTCGTCGAGTAGCGCAACGGCCGGTGGACACCGGATGTGGCGGACGCGGCACGTGGCCGTCGCCACAGCGGCCCCCCGGCTGTCGGTGACCCCGGCTACCGTTGCGTGGTGACCGCCGTGCTCAGCCATCCCGACCAGCTCAAGGAGCTGCTGGGCATCCCCTTCAACCGGGAGCAGATGGCGGCCATCGGCGCCCCGCTGCGGCCGGCCGTCATCGTCGCCGGCGCCGGCTCCGGCAAGACCACCGTGATGGCCGCCCGGGTCGTCTGGCTGGTCGGCTCCGGCGCGGTGCGCCCCGAACAGGTCCTCGGTCTCACCTTCACCAACAAGGCCGCCGGCGAACTCGCCGAACGCGTCCGCGCCGCCCTGCACCGTGCCGAGGTCACCGATCCCGAGGACGGCGAGGCGCTCGGCGAACCCGAGATCTCCACCTACCACGCCTTCGCCGGCCGCCTGCTCAAGGAACACGGCCTGCGCATCGGCATCGAACCCGACGTCCGGCTGCTCGCCGACGCCACCCGCTTCCAGCTCGCCGCCAAGGTGCTGCGCACCGCCCGCGGCCCCTTCCCCGCGCTCACCGGCACCTTCACCAACCTGGTCGCCGACCTCACCGCCCTCGACGGCGAACTCGCCGAGCACCTCGTCGAGCCCGCCGCCCTGCGCGCCTTCGACGAGGACCTGCTCGACGCCCTCGCCGGCGTCAGGCTCGGCAACGAGGACCTGCGGGCCGTGCCCGCCACCGCCCGCGCCCGGCTGGAACTGCTGCGCCTGGTCGAGGACTACCGGCGCCGCAAGACCGCCGCCGGCCTGATGGACTTCGGCGACCAGATCGCCGCCTCCGCCCGCCTCGCCCAGCAGCGCCCCGAGGTCGGCGCCCTGCTGCGCGACCAGTACCGGGTCGTGCTGCTCGACGAGTACCAGGACACCTCCGTCGCCCAGCGCCTGATGCTCGCCGGACTGTTCGGCGCCGGCCCCGACGGCACCGCCCCCGGCCACCCCGTCACCGCCGTCGGTGACCCCTGCCAGGCCATCTACGGCTGGCGCGGCGCCTCCGTCGCCAACCTCGACGACTTCCCCCGCCACTTCCCGAACGCCGACGGGACCCTCGCCGACCGGTACGCGCTCAGCGAGAACCGCCGTAGCGGCGGACGGCTGCTCGCCTTCGCCAACGAACTCGCGGCGCCGCTGCGCGCCATGCACGAGGGCGTCGAGGCGCTGCGCCCCGCCCCCGGCGCCGAGACCGACGGCCGGGTGCGGGCCGCGCTGCTGCCCAGCCACGCCGAGGAGATCGACTGGCTGGCCGACGAGATCGCCCACCTGGTGCGCACCGGTACCGCCCCCGGCCGGATCGCCGTGCTGTGCCGGGGCGGCGCCGCCTTCCCCGACGTGCACGCCGCACTGGTCGCCCGGGAGGTGCCGGTCGAGGTGGTCGGCCTCGGCGGGCTGCTCCACCTGCCCGAGGTCGCCGACCTGGTCGCGGTCTGCGAGGTGCTCCAGGACCCGACCGCCAACGCCGCGCTGGTGCGGCTGCTGATCGGCCCGCGCTGGCGGATCGGCCCGCGCGACCTCGCCCTGCTCGGCCGGCGCGCCGCCGAACTCGTGCGCACCGAGCGCCCCGAGGGCGTCGAGGCGCTCGCCGCCGCCGTCGCCGAGACCGACCCCACCGAGGTCGTCTCGCTCGCCGACGCCCTGGAGACCTTCCTGGACGCGCGGGAGGCCGACGAGCTGCCCTTCTCCGCCGAGGCCCGGGTCCGTTTCGCCCGGCTCGCCCGCGAACTGCGCGAGCTGCGCCGCTCGCTCGCCGAGCCGCTGATGGACGTGCTGCACCGGGTCCTCGCCGTCACCGGCCTGGAGGTCGAACTCGCCGCCTCCCCGCAGGCGCTGGCCGCCCGCCGCCGGGAGACCCTGCACGCCTTCCTGGACGTCGCCGCCTCCTTCGCCGACCTCGACGGCGACCCCGGCCTGGCCGCCTTCCTGGGCTTCCTGCGCGCCGCCCAGGAGCACGACCGCGGCCTGGACGCCGGCCTGCCCGGTGGCGAGGACACCGTCAAGGTGCTCACCGCGCACAGGTCCAAAGGCCTGGAGTGGGACGTCGTCGCCGTCCCCGGTCTGGTCAAGGGCGCCTTCCCGTCCTCGTCCCCGCGCGAGCGCTGGACCAGTACCAAGCGCGTCCTGCCGCACGCCCTGCGCGGCGACGCCGCCACCCTGCCCGACGTGCGCGGCGGCTGGAACGCCAAGTCCGTGAAGGAGTTCAGGGCCGCTCTCGCCGAGCACTCCGCGGTCGAGGAACTGCGCCTGGGCTACGTGGCCTTCACCCGCCCGCGCGCCCTGCTGCTCGCCTCCGGCCACTGGTGGGGGCCCAGCCAGAAGTCCCCGCGCGGCCCGTCCGCCTTCCTGGAGCAGGTGCGCGAGCACGCCGAGCGGCCCGGCAACGGCGAGATCGCGGCCTGGGCCGAGCCGCCCGCCGACGGCGAGGAGAACCCGGCGCTCGCCGCGCCCGTCGAACGCCCCTGGCCGCTGCCGCTCGACCCGGCCGCCCAGCACGCCCGCCGCCGGGTCGCCGGGGTGGTGCACCGCCGGCTGGCCGGGGAGCCCGCCCCCGAGCCCGAGCCGATGGCCCCCGAGGACCGCCGGCTGGTGGAGTCCTGGGACCGCGACCTGACCGCGCTGCTCGGCGAGTTGGAGCGCTCCCGCACCCGGGTGCGGCAGGTGCCGCTGCCCGCCTCGCTCTCCGCCACCCAGCTGATGCGGCTGGCCGCCGACCCGGACGGCTTCGCGCACGACCTCGCCCGCCCGATGCCCCGCCCGCCGCAGCCCGCCGCCCGGCGCGGCACCCGCTTCCACGCCTGGGTGCAGTCCCGGATCGAACCGCTGATGCTGATCGGCCCGGGTGCGCTGCCCGGTGCCGACGACGACGGCATCGAGGACGAGCAGGACCTGGAGCGCCTCAAGGAGGCGTTCCTGCGCACCCCGTACGCGCACCGCGAGCCGCTGCGGGTCGAGGCGCCCTTCCACCTGGTACTGGCGGGCCGGGTGGTGCGCGGCCGGATCGACGCGGTCTATCGTGACGGTGACGACGGGTCAGAAATCGGCGGCGCGTCACGCTACGAAGTGGTGGACTGGAAGACGCACCGGGAGGAGACCGCCGACCCGCTCCAACTCGCCGTCTACCGGCTGGCCTGGGCCGAACAGGCGGGCGTTCCCCTGGAGCAGGTCACGGCCTCGTTCCTGTACGTCCGCAGCGGCCGAATCGAACAACCCGCAGGACTTCCCGGCCGAAAAGAGTTGGAACGGCTCCTGATCGGGAACAGTGAAGAATGAGTCACGGAGAGCATTCAAGTCATCACGGCATCGGGCGAAACCTGTGCGTAGTGCACGTTTCGCGCATATTGTGGGGTCGGTAACCGGTCAACCCCCGAACTCCGGCCGCCAGCGACGCCCGCATTCCCTAACCCTCAGTCATCACCGCAGGTGCCCCAGGGCATCGGCGTCTTCTGCTGGAGAAACCGAAGTTGAGCGCGACCGGATGGATCAGAGAACGGTTCGCCGGGCCGGCCCCGGGGGCCGCACCCGGCGCGACCGGCACCTGGCCGAGGACGGCACTGTCGCTGCCGTTCATCGGCATGGTGCTGGTCGTCGTCCTCGACTACTTCACCGACGCCGCGGTGACCGTCGAACCGGCGCTCACCGCCGTCCCCGCGCTGGCCGCCGTGGTCAGCCGCCGCACCTGGTACCCCCTCGCCATCGGCGCCCTCACCGAGGCCGCCGCGTTCCTGATGGCCTTCCGCAACGGCGTGCTCGGCGAGTCCGTGCACAGCGCCACCGTCTTCGCCATCGTCCTCGTCGCCGCGATCGGCTGGGTCAGCGCCACCCTGAGGCTGCGCCAGGAGCAGTTGCTCGCCGACGCCCAGCTCGTCGCCTCGATCGCCCGCCGCGTCCTGCTGCGCCCCGTCCCCGACCGGATCGGCACCGTGCGCGCCGCCGTCCACTACGCGGCCGCCGCCGCCCACGCCCGCATCGGCGGCGACCTCTACGAGGTCGTCAACACCCGGCACGGCGTGCGCGCCGTCGTCGGCGACGTGCGCGGCAAGGGCCTGGGCGCCGTCGAGACCGCCGCCGCCGTGCTCGGCGCCTTCCGCGAGGCCGCCCACCAGGAGGCCGCCCTCGACCGGGTCGCCGGCTGGCTCGCCGACAGCCTCGACCGCGCCCTGCACGAGAACGACCACCCCGGTGTCGAGGAGGAGTTCGTCACCCTGGTCCTCATCGGCGTGCGCCCCGACGGCACCGCCGAGATCGTCAACTGCGGCCACCCCGCCCCGCTGCTGCTGCGCGGCACCGAGGCCGCCCGCCCGCTCGAACTCGCCGAGACGGTGCCCCCGCTCGGCGTCCTCGACCCCGCCGACGTCCGCCCCCCGGTCCACCGCGTCCCGCTGCACCACGGCGACCGGGTCCTGCTCTTCACCGACGGCGTCATCGAGGCCCGCGACCGGGCCGGCGCCTTCTACCCGCTCGCCGAACGCCTCCCGCGCTGCGCCCACGGCGGCGGCCCCGTCGACGTGCTGCGCCGCCTGCACGAGGACGTGGTGCGCCACGTCGGGCGCCAGCTCGGCGACGACGCCGCCATGCTGCTCCTCCAGTACGAGCCCCCGCCGGCCGCCGGAGCCCCCGCCGCCGCCGTCACCGCCGCGCACGCCCCCGCCGACCCTGACCGCCCGCTCACCCCGCCCGCCCCGCCCCTGCCGATGGTCCCCCAGCAGAACGGGCACCTGTCCCGGCAGTGACCGGGGCAGAGGCCTAGAGGGACACCCGCACCAGCAGCGGCCGGTGGTCCGAGACCCCCGTGCGCGGCGCGGACGTCGCCCCCACCGCGGAGCGCGGCACCCCCACCGCCAGAACGTGGTCGAACTGCACCGCCGGCCGGTGCGAGGGGTAGGTCGGCGTGCGCACCAGGTCCGACCAGCCCTGCAGCCGCGCCCGCGGCTCCCGCACCCGCCGCCGGCGCGGCTCCACCAGCGCCGGCCGGGCCCGGCGGGCCGCCCGCAGCTCCCGCACCCGCACCCGCGGCGCCGAACGCTCCAGCGCGCTCGCCCCGCCCAGCACCGTGCGCGGCACCGCGCCCACCAGATTGAAGTCCCCCAGCACCAGGTACGGCTGCGGCAGGTCGGCGATCCACCGGCGGATCGCCGCCAGCTGCGCCATGTTCCAGCCCGGCACGAACGACAGGTGCGCGGCCACCACGGTGAACGGGCCGTGCGCGCCCTCCAGGACGGCCGCCAGCGCGGCCCGCGGCTCGTCCGGCACCGGCGTCAGCCCGCGCCGCCCGGCCACCCGCAGCGGCAGTCCGAACGGCGCCGGCGCGAACCGGCGGGCCCGCCAGTGCTGTACCGGCAGCCGGGTCAGCAGTGCCGTGCCGTAGGCGGGCGGCGCGTCGTCGCCGACCTCGGCCGGTCCGTACACCCGGATCCCGGCGGGTGCCGAGGCCTCCGGCAGCCAGCCGGCCACCGGCGCGGGGCGGCCGTGCAGCGCGGCGGCGAACCGCCAGTCGGCCGCGCCCATCGCCTTGGCGGCGACGGCGGTCTGGTCGGTGCCGCCGGAGCGGGCCTGGCCGCGGTCCACCTCCTGGAGCGCCAGCACGTCGGCGTCCAGCGCGGCCACGGCCTCGGCGAGCGGCCCGCCGGGGTCGGCGGGGAAGGGCCGCGGGGCGCCGTCGGGCGCGAGCGGCTGACCGTGCAACAGATTGAAGGTGGCGATGCGCAACTGGCTCACGCCCCCCGACGTTACCCGGCGCCGGTGACGGCCGGACCCCCGGTCGGCTCCCTGACCGGCCCCCGGACGGACCCCTCCGGCTTGACCCGTCGAGCATACCCGGTATACATACTCGGTATGTCCATCCGCCACGGCCTGCTCGCCCTGCTCGACCAGGGGCCGCGCTACGGCTACCAACTGAGAACCGAGTTCGAGGCGCGCACCGGCGCCACCTGGCCGCTCAACGTCGGCCAGGTCTACACCACCCTCGCCCGTCTGGAGCGCGACGGCCTGGTCGCCCCCGCCGGGGAGGACGAGGAGGGCCACCAGTTCTACGCGGCCACCGACGCCGGCCGCGCCGAACTGCGCGCCTGGTTCGACACCCCGGTGCCGCGCACCAACCCGCCCCGCGACGAACTCGCCATCAAACTCGCGATGGCCGTCACCGTCCCCGGCGTCGACGTGCCCGCCGTGGTCCAGGGCCAGCGCCGGCACAGCATCAAGGCGCTCCAGGACTACACCCGGCTCAAGGCCCGCGCCCTGGCCGGCGAGGCCCGCCCCGGCGGCGCCGAGGAGCAGCCCGGCTCCGACCTCGCCTGGCTGCTCGTCCTCGAACAGCTGATCTTCCAGACCGAGGCCGAGGTCCGCTGGCTCGACCACTGCGAGACCCGGCTGGCCCAGCGCGCCGAGATCGAACAGGCGCGGGCCGCCGAGACCCGCGACGGCCCGGGCCCGGCCGCGCCCACCCGGTTCGGCCGCCGCCGCAGCAAGGCCTGAACCACCCGGACCGGCTGAACCGCCCGAACCGGCTGAACCACCTGAACCGCCCCGACGCACCCGACGTACCCGAACCGTCCGAACCATCCGAACCACCGGCCCGCCCGCGCCACCGCGCGACGGCCCCACCACAGCAGGGGGAATCGTGTCCCACACCGGTCCGAGCGGGAACGGCGCCAACGCCGTCCTGCACCTGGACAACGTCACCCGCGTCCACGGACAAGGTGCCGCCGAGGTCCAGGCGCTGCGCGGAGTCGACCTCAAGGTCCACCCCGGCGAGTTCGTCGCCGTCATGGGCCCCTCCGGCTCCGGCAAGTCCACCCTGCTGACCCTCGCCGGCGGCCTCGACACCCCCAGCACCGGCCAGGTCCTGGTCGAGGGTGTCGCGCTCGGCGGACTCAACCGCAAGCGGCTCGCCGAGGTCCGCCGCCGCTCCGTCGGCTACGTCTTCCAGGACTACAACCTCATACCGGCCCTCACCGCCGCCGAGAACATCTCCCTGCCGCGCGAACTCGACGGCCTGTCCACCCGCGCCGCCCGCCGCGAGGCCCTCGCCGCGCTGGAGGAGCTCGGCATCCCCGAACTCGCCGACCGCTTCCCCGACGACATGTCCGGCGGCCAGCAGCAGCGCGTCGCCATCGCCCGCGCCCTCATCGGCGACCGCCGCCTCGTCCTCGCCGACGAACCCACCGGAGCCCTCGACTCCACCACCGGCGAAGCCGTCCTCGCCGTGCTGCGCGCCCGCTGCGACGCCGGCGCCGCCGCCATGATGGTCACCCACGAACCCCGCCACGCCGCCTGGGCCGACCGCGTCGTCTTCCTGCGCGACGGCCGGATGGTCGACGAGAGCGCCAGCCAGGACGCCGGCAGCCTGCTCGTCGCCGCCGCCGCCAACGCGAAGGGCCCGGTGGGCGAGTGAAGCTCGGTTCCTGGCGGGTCGCCCTGCGCATCGCCCGCCGCGACGCCCTGCGCGCCAAGGGCCGCAGCGCCCTGGTCGTCGCCATGGTCGCCCTGCCCGTGCTCGGCGTCACCGGCGCCGACGTGTTCTTCCGCAGCGCCGAACTCGACCCCGTCGAGAAGATCGAGCGCACCATGGGCCGGGCCGACGCCTCCCTGGAGATCGTCGAACGCGGCGCCATCGTGCTGCAGACCCCCGACCCCGGTGTCGAGCGCAAGATCACCACCGTCGACGAGGCGAAGAAGGAGAACGGCAAGCCCGTCCTCACCCCCGAGCAGCAGCGCGGCCTCGACACCCCGCCCGCCGACCTCGTCCGGCAGCTGCTGCCCGGCGCCACCCTGGTGCCGCTGCGCGAGGGCCCCTACCTCACCACCAGCACCGCCGAGGGCCTCACCAACGTCCGGGTCACCGAACTCGACCTGACCGACCCCGTCTGGCAGGGCCGCTACGACCTGGTCAAGGGCCGCGCGCCGAGCGCCGACCACGAGATCGCCGTCACCCAGGCCTTCCTCGACACATCCGGGCTGAAGATCGGCGACCGCACCTCGCCGCGCGGCCTCGAAGCCACCCCGTACACCATCACCGGCGTCGCCGAGCACCCCGGTGACCTGCGCGGCCTCACCCTGTTCGCCCGCCCCGGCGCCCTGCTCGACCCGCTCGCCAAGCTGCCCGGCAGCGCCGAGTCCGCGCCGCGCGGGCGCACCTCCGTCAGCGAGGAGGTCAACAACTGGCTCGTCAAGCTGCCCGCCGGGACCGCCCTCGACTGGGCCAAGGTCGTCGAGCTCAACAAGTACGGCTTCCTCGCCGCCTCCCGCAGCGTGATCCTCGACCCGCCGCCCCGCGCCGAGGTTCCGTACTACGTCTACCAGGACAGCCAGGGCGGCGGCAGCGGCCCCACCCCGTTCCTCGACCGGACCTCGGTCGTCATCATGGGCACCGTCATGGGCATGGCCCTGCTGGAGATCGTGCTGCTCGCCGGCCCCGCCTTCGCCGTCGGCGCCCGCCGCTCCCGCCGCCAGCTCGGCCTGCTCGCCGCCGGCGGCGGCGACCGCTCCCAGGTGCGCGCCGTCGTCCTCGGCGGCGGCGTCGTGCTCGGCCTCACCGGAGCCGTCGTCGGCCTGGGCCTGGGCCTCGGCCTGGTCGCCCTGCTGCGCACCCGGGCCGAGGAGTTCTCCGGCCAGCGCTTCGGCCACTTCGACCTCCAGCCGCTCGACCTGCTCGGCATCGCCGCGATCGGCCTCGTCACCGGCCTGCTGGCCGCCGTCGTGCCCGCCGTCCAGGCCTCCCGGCAGGACGTCGTCGCCGCCCTCACCGGCCGCGACAACCTCAAGCCGCCCAGCCGCAAGCTCGCGCTGCTCGGCCTGCTGATGCTCGGCGGCGGCTCCGCCCTCGCCCTGCTCGGCGCCACCGGCGACTTCGGCGGCCGCTCCCTCAGCGTCCTCGGCGGCTCGGCGATCGCCGAACTCGGCATGGTCGCCCTCGCCCCCTACCTGGTCGGCCTCTTCGGCCGGATCGGCCGCTGGCTGCCGCTCGGCCCCCGCCTCGCCCTGCGCGACTCGGTGCGCCACCGCGGCCGCACCGCCCCCGCCGTCGCCGCCGTCATGGCCGCCGTCGCCGGCTCCGTCGCCGTCGGCGTCTACACCGTCAGCAGCGACGAGGAGCAGCGCCGGGAGTACGTCGCCTCCGGCCCCGCCAACGCCGTCATCCTCTCCGCCGGCTGGGGCGCCGGCTCCGACGGCTCGCTGCTGCCGCAGATGCGCGGCGCCGTTCAGAACACCGTCCCCGGGCTGGGCACCCGCGCCGATGTCCAGCGCGTCAACTACCAGGGCGACTGCATGGTCAGCCGCAACGGCAACTGCGGCTGGGCCACGCTCGCCCTGCCCGAGGAGCGCCGCTGCCCCGCCTGGGGCCGCCACAGCCTGCAGGTCAGCCCGCAGGAACTGGAGCGGCTCAGCCGCGAGGACCCGCGCTGCAAGTCGGACCGGATCTCCCGCGGCAGCCCCTTCGGCATGGTCCAGGCCGGTGACGGCGCCCTGCTGCGCAACCTCTACGACGTCACCGACACGGCCACCGCCCAGGCCCTCGCGGCCGGCAAGGCCGTCGTCTTCGACGAGCGCTTCATCAAGGACGGCAAGGCCCTCCTGGAGCTCACCGAGCCGAGGGACCAGAACAACCCCGAGGCCGAGCCGGTCGTCCACCCCGTCACCGTCGACGCCCACCTCGCCGACTCCCCGCTGGGCCGCTTCGACCAGGTCGTGCTCAACCCCGACACCGCGCAGCGCCTCGGCCTCACCACCCGCGACAACGGCTCGGTGTGGCGGCCCGACACCGCGGCCACCGACGGCGCGGAGCAGAAGGCCCGCGCCGCGCTCGCCAAGCTCACCGACGGCGTCCAGTTCGACATCGAACGCGGCTACCAGTCCCCGGGCAACCTGATCACCCTCGGCCTCACCGTGTTCGCGGGCCTGGTCGCGCTCGGCGCCGCCGGCATCGCCACCGGCCTCGCCGCCGCCGACTCCCAGCGCGACCTGACCACCCTCGCGGCGGTCGGCGCCGCACCCCGGATCCGGCGCACCCTGTCCGGCTTCCAGTGCGGCGTCATCGCCGCCATGGGCGCCGTGCTCGGCGCCGTCGCGGGCATCGTGCCCGCGATCGCCCTGCGCAAGGTCGAGGCCGCCACGTACGCCTATCCCGGGATGAGCGCGCAGGAGCAGGCGGCCAAGGAGGTCATCGTGTTCCCCTGGCTCAACATCGGGGGCACCCTGATCCTGCTGCCGCTGCTCGCGGTGGCGCTGGCCGCGCTGCTCACCCGCTCGCGGATCTCGCTGCTGCGCCGCACCGGCTGAGCCGCTCCCGTCGCCCCGCCCCCGGCACCCCGGACGCCCGCGCGCGTCCGGGGTGCCGGACGCATGTGCCCGGCGGGGTGCCGGGGCCGGTGCCGGACGTACGGGTCGGGCGGGGTGCCGGGGGCCGGGGGCCGGTGCCGGACGTACGGGTGACGGACGTAACAGGCCCCGGGGTGCCCACCCTTCGGGACCGGGGCCGCTCGCAGGCACCCGGGCGAACTAAAGTCGTCCGTATGACGAGAACTCCGGACAGCGTCGTCCGCTCCTTCATCGACCAGCACCGGCCCGCCTTCCTCGCGGACCTCGCGGACTGGCTCCGCATCCCCTCGGTGTCCGCCGACCCCGGCCGGGCCGACGACGTCCGCCGCTCCGCCGAGTGGCTGGCCGCCAAGCTGCGCGACACCGGCTTCCCGGTGACCGAGGTCTGGGAGACGGACGGCCTGCCGGCGGTCTTCGCCGAGTGGCCCTCCGGGGACCCGGACGCGCCGACCGTCCTCGTCTACGGCCACCACGACGTGCAGCCCGCCGCCCGCGAGGACGGCTGGGCGACCGACCCGTTCGAGCCGACCGTGGTCGGCGACCGGCTCTACGCCCGGGGTGCCGCCGACGACAAGGGCCAGGTGTTCTTCCACACCCTCGGTGTGCGCGCCCACCTGGCCGCCACCGGCCGCACCGCGCCGGCCGTCAACCTCAAGCTGCTGGTCGAGGGCGAGGAGGAGTCCGGCTCGCCGCACTTCGCCGACCTGGTCCGCCGTGAGGCCGACCGGCTGGCCGCCGACGTCGTGATCATCTCGGACACCGGTATGTGGTCCGAGACCACGCCGACCGTCTGCACCGGCATGCGGGGCCTGGCCGACGCCCAGATCGACCTGTACGGGCCGGACACCGACATCCACTCCGGTTCCTTCGGCGGCGCCGTGCCCAACCCGGCCACCGTCGCCGCCGAGCTGGCCGCCGGCCTGCACGACGCCGACCACCGGGTCGCCGTCCCCGGCTTCTACGACGGCGTGGTCGAGCTGACCGACCGCGAGCGCGCGCTCTTCGCCGAGCTGCCCTTCGACGAGGCGGCCTGGCTGCGGACCGCCAAGTCCTACGGCACCCGCGGCGAGGCGGGCTACTCCACCCTGGAGCGGATCTGGGCCCGCCCGACCGCCGAGGTCAACGGCATCTGGGGCGGCTACACCGGCCCCGGCGGCAAGACGATCGTGCCCGCCTCGGCCCATCTGAAGCTCTCCTTCCGGCTGGTCGCCGGGCAGGAGGTGGAGAAGGTCCGTGAGGCGGTCCGCTCCTGGGTGGCCGACCGGGTGCCCGAGGGCATCCGGTACGAGCTGGTCTTCCCGGGCGCGACCCGCCCCTGCCTGACCCCGCTCGACCACCCGGCGCTGCAGTCCACCGTGCGGGCGATGGGCCGGGCGTTCGAGCAGAAGATCCTGTTCACCCGTGAGGGTGGCTCCGGCCCGGCCGCCGATCTGCAGGACGTGCTCGGTGCGCCGGTGCTGTTCCTGGGCATCTCGGTGCCCTCGGACGGCTGGCACTCGGTGGACGAGAAGGTCGAGCTGGAGCTGCTGGCCAAGGGCGTCGAGACCGCCGCCTACCTGTGGTCCGACCTGGCCGAGAACTGGCGGCCCGGCGGCGAGCACGCGTGAACCGCGGGCGCGCGGGCACACCGGGCCGGGCACGTCCCGACCCGGTGGCCCGGGCGAACCCGACCGTGGGACCCGAACCGTCCGGAAGACTCATCACGTGGGGATGGAACAGTTGAGCACCGTGCCTGAGACCGAACGCCCGCTGCACCTGGCGCTGGCCCGGGCCGGGGTGGACCGGGCGGCCCAGCACCGGTTCGACGAGCCCTGGCTGGCGGCCGCGTGGAGCCACCCGTCCACCAAGGTGCTGCCGATCGCCGGCGGCGAGGCGTTCGTGGTGGACACCGGGCAGGGGACCGAGCTGGTCCTGCTGCCCTCCTTCGAGGCGCCGCAGGGCGGCGACCGGTACTTCCTCGGCACCGACGAGGACGGCGTCTCCTACTTCGCGCTGGCCGGCGAGAGCCTGCCGGGCCGGCTGGACGGCGACGCCCGTCCGGCCGGGCTGCGCGAGGTGGGCGCGCTGCTCTCCGACCGGGACTCCGGACTGCTGGTGCACGCCGTCGCGCTGGAGCACTGGCACCGGCTGCACAGCTTCTGCTCGCGCTGCGGCCACCCGACCGAGAAGGCCGGTGCCGGGCACGTGCGGCGCTGCACCTCCTGCGCGGCCGAGCACTACCCGCGCACCGACCCGGCGGTGATCATGCTGATCACCGACGAGCAGGACCGCTGCCTGCTCGGCCGCCAGGCGCTGTGGCCGGAGGGCCGCTGGTCGACGCTGGCCGGCTTCGTCGAGCCGGGGGAGTCGATCGAGCAGGCGGTGGTGCGCGAGGTGTACGAGGAGGCCGGGGTGCGGGTCGCCGAGGTCTCCTACGTGGCCAGCCAGCCGTGGCCGTTCCCGTCCAGCCTGATGCTGGGCTTCCTGGGCCGGGCGCACCCGGAGGGCACCGGGATCACCGTGGACGGCGAGGAGCTGGCGGAGGCGCGCTGGTTCTCCCGGGACGAGCTGCGGGCGGGCATGGAGGCGGGGGAGATCCTGCCGCCGTCGGGGATCTCGATCGCCCGCCACCTGGTCGAGCTCTGGTTCGGGGAGCCGCTGCCGGCGGCGGCCCGCTGGTAATTCCGGCGGGCGGTTCACGGAGCGTTCCACGGATTGGGGGCGCGCGGAGTTGATCTGCGCGCCCCCAATTTCCTTTTCGAACCCTTCTCCCCAGGATGTTCGTAACCGGAGCGGCCCTGTCCAGTACGGTCCGTAGGGCCCCGGCGAGCGGAGTCACCGATCCCGGTCGACTTTGCCGCAAACGCCTGAAAGCCCCTCACCCGGCTCGCTACATTCACTCGGGTGACAATCCCCCGGGGCACCGCCCAATCCCCCAAATACCAGCGCCTCGCCGCCGACCTGCGCCGCCGGATCGCCGAGGGCGAGTTCACCACCGCGGCCGCACTCCCGGTCGAGAGCGAACTGGAACGCCAGTACGGCGTCGCCCGCAACACCGTCCGCCTCGCCGTCGACGTCCTCGTCAACGAAGGCCGGCTGGTCCGCCTCCAGGGCAAGGGCACCTACCTGCGCGAGCACCCCGTGCTCGACCACCGCGCCTACGGTCCCGCCCCCCGCCTCGACCCGCAGGGCGCCGCCCCGCACGACTGCCTGGCCGTGCCCAGCGCGGTCTACCGCGGCGAGGCCGCGGAGAGCGGGCGCGAACTCGGCGTCGACTTCGAGATGATGATCGTCCGGGCCCGCGTCGACATCGCCGAACGGCTCGGACTGCGCCCGGGCGAGGCCATCGTCGTCCGCCGCCAGCTGCGCATGCTCGACCGCGAGCCGTACTCCATCGAGGAGAGCCACTACCGGGCCGGCCTCGCCGCCGGCACCCCGCTGATGGAGCCCGACCAGATCGACGGCGGCGACGAGGCGGTGCTCGCCGCCCTCGGCCGCACCGAGGTCGGTGCCGTCGACCACCTGGTCGCCCGGATGCCCGGGCCCGAGGAGGCCCAGTGGTTCCAGGGCGGGCCGGGGGTGCCGCTGGTGGTCCAGACCCGGGTCACCTACGACCGGCGCGGGCCGGTGCGGGTCATCGAGACCCGCTACTCCGCCGACCGCAGCCGGCTGGTCTACGGCGTCGGCGACCTCGGCGCGCGCGCCTCGCTGCCGGCACCGGCCGCGCCCGTCGACCCGGCCCGGGCGGACGCGCCGTAGCCGCGGCGTGCGTGCGGGCGGACGGATGCGCGGACGGGTCGGTGTGCGAACGGGTCGGTGTGCACCGGCCCGGCGCCGCGGGGGCGCCGGGCGCTGGGCGTCAGGCCGCCAGGGCCTTCTTCACCTGCAGCAGGCTCGGGTTGGTCATCACGACCTGCTCGCCGCCGCCGGCCGGCTTCACCAGCACCGTCGGAACGGTCTGGTTGCCGTTGTTCACCGACTCGACGAAGGCCGCCGACGCCGGGTCCTCCTCGATGTTGATCTCGGTGTAGCCGATGCCCTCGCGCTGCAGCTGGCTCTTGAGCCGGTTGCAGTAGCCGCACCAGGTCGTGCTGTACATCGTCACGCTGCCGGACATCGAGGGGACTCCTTCGGGTAGGGGAGGGGCCTGCACGGGGGCGCCGCGCGGGTCACGCGGCTCCGGGGGGTCAACGCCCACCGACCGGCGGTCATTCCGCACCCGGACCGGCCGGGTCGCGCCCGCGTACGCCCGTCCGAACCGGCGCGGGGCGGAAGGTACGCGCCCCCGCGTGCCACCATCCGCCGTCCGCAACGCGATCATCCTGCGATCACACCGCACCTGTGGACAACCCCGCCCGCGATGTCCGCCCGGGCTGAGAGGATGGAACGCATGCAGGAAGACCTCTTGAGCGGCAGCCCGTTCGACGGACACCAGGACGCCCACCGGCCCGGCCACCTCGCCGCCGGCGGCCCCGACGCCGTCCTCGCCGGACTCGACCCCGAACAGCGGGCCGTCGCCACCGCCCTGCACGGTGCCGTCTGCGTCCTCGCCGGCGCCGGCACCGGCAAGACCCGCGCCATCACCCACCGCATCGCCTACGGCGTGCGCAGCGGCGTCTACCAGCCCCAGCAGGTCCTCGCCGTCACCTTCACCGCCCGCGCCGCCGGCGAGATGCGCGGCCGCCTGCGCCAGCTCGGCGCCGAGGGCGTCCAGGCCCGCACCTTCCACGCCGCCGCCCTGCGCCAGCTCCAGTACTTCTGGCCGCGCGCCGTCGGCGGACCCGTCCCCCAGCTGCTCGAACGCAAGGTCCAGCTGGTCGCCGAGGCCGCCGGCCGCTGCGGCCTGCGCGTCCAGCGCACCGAACTGCGCGACCTCACCGCCGAGATCGAATGGGCCAAGGTCACCCAGACCGGCCCCGACGACTACCCCGCCGCCGTCGCCAAGTCCGGCCGCGAGGCCCCCCGCGACCCCGCCGAGACCGCCCAGGTCTACCGGGTCTACGAGGAGACCAAGAGCCGCCGCGGGAACATCGACTTCGAGGACGTGCTGCTGCTCACCGCCGCCATCCTGGAGGACCGCCCAGACATCGCCGACCAGGTCCGCTCCCAGTACCGGCACTTCACCGTCGACGAGTACCAGGACGTCTCCCCGCTCCAGCAGCGCCTGCTCGACCAGTGGACCGGCCCCGGCGGCGGCGCCAGCCTCTGCGTCGTCGGCGACGCCAGCCAGACCATCTACTCCTTCACCGGCGCCACCCCCGACTACCTGCTGGGCTTCCGCACCCGCCACCCCGAGGCCACCGTCGTCAAGCTCGTCCGCGACTACCGTTCCACCCCCCAGGTCGTCCACCTCGCCAACGGACTGCTCGCCCAGGCCCGCGGCGAGGCCGCCCGCCACCGCCTGGAACTCGTCTCCCAGCGCGAGGCCGGCCCCGACCCCGTCTACACCGAGTACGAGGACGAACCCACCGAGGCCGAGACCACCGCCCGCCGGATCAAGGACCTCCTCGCCACCGGCGTGCGCGCCAGCGAGATCGCCGTCCTCTTCCGCACCAACGGCCAGTCCGAGGTCTACGAGCAGGCCCTCGCCGACCTCGGCGTCCCCTACCAGCTCAAGGGCGCCGAGCGGTTCTTCGAACGCCCCGAGGTCCGCGACGCCGGCGTCCTGCTGCGCGGCGCCGCCCGCGCCGCCTCCGACCCCGTCACCGACGGCGCCCCCGACCTCGCCGGCCAGGTCCGCGCCGTCCTCGCCACCCGCGGCTTCACCGCCGAACCCCCCGCCGGCTCCGGCGCCGTCCGCGACCGCTGGGAGTCCCTCGCCGCCCTCGTCCGGCTCGCCGAGGAATTCGAACGCGGCCGCACCGCCGACGGGCAGTCCACCGACCTCGCCGCCTACGTCGCCGAACTCGACGCCCGCGCCGCCGCCCAGCACGCCCCCGCCGTCGAAGGCGTCACCCTCGCCTCCCTGCACGCCGCCAAGGGCCTCGAATGGGACGCCGTCTACCTCGTCGGCCTCACCGAGGGCACCCTGCCGATCATCTACGCCAAGACCGACGAACAGGTCGAGGAGGAACGCCGCCTCCTCTACGTCGGCGTCACCCGCGCCCGCAAGCACCTCACCCTCTCCTGGGCGCTCTCCCGCTCCCCGGGAGGCCGCGCCTCCCGCAAGCCCAGCCGCTTCCTCGACGGGCTGCGCCCGGGCTCCAGCGCCCCGGGCACCCGCCCCGCCGGGCGCGGCGGGCGCGGCGGCGCCGAGGCCGGCGAGCGCTCCGCCGGGCGCCGGGTCCGCGGCCCGGTCACCTGCCGGGTCTGCGGGCGGGCCCTCACCGAGGCCGTCGAACGCAAGCTCCGCCGCTGCGAGAGCTGCCCCTCCACGATGGACGAGGCGCTCTACGAGCGGCTGCGCGAGTGGCGCGCCGCCCAGGCCCGCGAACAGGGCGCCCCCGCCTACGTCGTGTTCACCGACGCCACCCTGATGGCCATCGCCGAGGACGTTCCCGCCAACCGGCAGGAGCTCGCCGGAATCTCCGGGGTCGGCGCGATGAAGTTGGACAAATACGGGGCGGCCGTGCTCTCGTTGTGTGCGGGGGAGGAGCCCGTCAGGGATCCGGAGGACGTCACGGACGGCCGGCCGGACGAACCGGCCTGAGCCGGTCCGGGGCGATCGCGGCCGACGCCGAGGGGCGTCGCGGAGACCGTCGGGAAACTCGCCGGAAAAATAGTTTGCGCGCCGTACCGGGAGCGCAATAGCCTGCCGGAGCGGTCAAGGGGACGCGGTCGTCCGGGGTGACGCCTGTCACCGCATGCCCCTGCAGCCACGAGCCTCACACGCTCGATCGGCTTCACACAGCTTCACTTCACACAGCTTCACCAGCATCACCGAGACAGACATCCGAACAGTTCGGAGCCCGGGAGACCAGGCTCCGCTAGGCGCCGAGAGGAGGCGAAGACAGTGGACATCATGATCACCAAAATGACTGGCCAGACCGTCGACGCTGCCTCCCTGCGTGCCGCCAGCCTGCGGCTCGCCGCCGAGCTGTGCGGAACCGGTCTGGGTCTCGACACCACCGGTGTCTCCGTCGTTCCCGCTTCCCCCGCCCCCGCTGTCAGTGGCCTCGGACACACTGGCCCCGGCAGCAATGGCATCCAGGGCGGCAGCCTCGACGGCACCCGTGTCGAGATCGGTCTGTCCGGCGACTGGGCCTCGATCGATGCTTCGCGCTCCCTGCGTGATGAGCGACCGACCCAGGCACCGAAGACGGCTGTAGCCCTCGCCATGCATGGCGGCTATGAGCAGGTCGTCGGTGCCGGAAACGCCCAGGAGCAGAAGCAGCAGCAGATCACGCAGGCCATGGCCGTCTTTGCCGACGCCACGGCCATCCGGATGCGGGCCTTCCGCGGCCCCGAACCCTGGAGAGAACGAACCTGAGCCAGCCTCAGGTCGGCGCCTCCAGGGCCGCGGAACCCCACACACCGGGATCCGCGGCCCTTCTGTTTTGTCCGGTACGCAAGACCACCCAGGCCCCCCGGGGCCTCCGGCCCAGCCCCACCAGTCAGCTGAGCCGGACCCACTGAGAAGACGAGGAAGACGCCCACAGTGTCCACGGTCATCACACCGCCCACCCCGTCCGTACCGCAGACAAGCCAGACCAAGGCCGACCAGGCCGACCCCCCGGAGGTTCTCCCCATGCAGTTCACCTCGATCGACCAGGCCGAGGAGCTCGGGCTCCCCATCCCGTGCCGCGCCTTCGACCCCGAGGTCTTCTTCGCCGAGACGCCCGCCGACGTCGAGTACGCGAAGTCCCTCTGCGGCACCTGCCCGGTCAAGGACGCCTGTCTCACCGGCGCCCTGGAGCGCCGCGAGCCCTGGGGCGTCTGGGGCGGCGAGCTCTTCGTCCAGGGCGTCATCGTGGCCCGCAAGCGGCCGCGTGGCCGCCCGCGCAAGACCGAGGTCGCGGCGTGAACCCCGCGTCCGGAGCCGGAACCGTCCGCCGGGGAGAGCAGCCCCTGCCGGACAACGCCCTCCGCCGCTCCGTACGCCTCGCCGCCGCCAAGGCCGACGCCGCCCGCATCCACCCCTTCCCGACGACGCACCACGAGCAGGACCACCACATGACCGCCGCCGCCATCGATCCGACCGTCCGCGCCGAGCAGACCACCGAACTCCAGATCCAGAACAGGACCCTCGAAATGCAACTCCTCCACGAATCCCTGGCCCGGGCGCATATGCAAGAGCGCCTCCAGGAGGCCGAGCACCAACGGCTCGTCGGCCGGCTCGCCCGGGCCCACCGGCTCAAGCGGAAGGCCGAACGCGCCTCGCTTCGGGCCCGCAAGGCACTCGCCGTCGCCCTGATGTGACCTCCCCGAGGTGACCCGGACGCCGGCGCGCCGCCACGCCCGGCCCCACCACCCGGCGCCACCACCGGGCCCGACCACGCGGGCCCGCCGGACCCACCTCACGCCGCAGGCCGCCCCCCGACACCGGGAGGCGGCCCGTGGCCGTTGCGGCGGGCGGCGGATCAGCCCTCCGCCGACGGGCTCCTGCGCTTCGCCGGCGCCGTCTTCCTCGGCGCCGCCCGCTTGGCGGCCGGCGTCTGCGCCTGCCCGGCTGCGGCCTTCTTCGCCGGGCCCTTCGCCGGGCCCTTAGCCGCGGGGCCCTTAGCCGTGGGGCTCTTCGCCGTCGGGCCCTTAGCCGCCGGCTTCCCGGCCGCCCGCGTCCCCGGCGACCCCGCCTCCGCGAACTCCGGCAGCCACTCCAGCATCTCCGCCCGGAACGGCGCCTTCGCACCCAGCTGACACAGCACCCCGATCGTGCTCAGCGTCACCCGGTGGATCAACAGGTACGACGGCGGCAGGTTCAACTGCTTGCCCAGGTTGTACGCCGGCGACCGCGGATCGGCGATCCGCGCCGCCTGCGCCCGCATCCACGCCCGGGTGAAGTGGAACGACTCCACCGCCGCCGGCTCGATGATCGGCAACAGGTAGTCCAGCACCGCGTCCGCGTCCAGCTCGATCGAGGGCTTGACGAAACCCTCCTCGCGCAGCATCGCCAGCACACCCGCCGCGTCCCCGGCCAGCGCCATCCGCAGCGACGCCCCGATCGGCGCCGGCAACCCGCCCGGCAACCGGTCCACCGTCCCGAAGTCCAGCACCCCCAGCCGCCAGCCCTCCACCGGACCGTCGTCCTTCAACAGCCGGAAGTTGCCCGGATGCGGATCCGCGTGCAGCAACCCCGTCCGCGACGGACCGGCGAACAGGAACCGCGCCAGCAACCGGCCCGCCCGGTCCCGCTCCTCCTGCGAACCGCAGGCGATCACCTCCGCCAGCGGCGTGCCGCCCATCCACTCCGACACCAGCACCTGGTCCGCCTGCGCCACCACACCCGGCACCACGATCTCCGGATCGCCCGCGAACTCCTCGGCGTGCCGGCGCTGCGCCTGCGCCTCCAGGGCGTAGTCCAGCTCCTCGGCGACCCGCTCCCGCAACTCCGTGATCAGCGGCTTGATGTCCAGGCCCGGAATCAGCGGACCCAGCAGCCACGCCACCCGGCTCAACTGCGACAGGTCCGCCAACAGGGCGTCCCCCGCCCCCGGGTACTGCACCTTCACCGCGACCGCGCGGCCGTCGTGCCACACCGCCCGGTGCACCTGGCCGATCGACGCGGCCGCCGCCGGCCGGTCGTCGAACTCCCGGAACAGGCTCCGCCAGTCCTCGCCCAGCCGCTGCGCCAGCGCCGCGTGCACCTTCGCGGCCGGCATCGGCGGCGCGGCGTCCTGCAGCTTGGTCAGTGCCGCCCGGTAGGGGCCGGCCACCTCCTCCGGCAGGGCGGCCTCGAAGACGGACAGCACCTGCCCGAACTTCATCGCCCCGCCCTTGAGCTCGCCCAGGACCTTGAACAGCTGGTCGGCGGTGGCCTGTTGCAGCTCGGCGGTGACCACCTCGGCCGACCGGCCGCCGATCCGCTTCCCGAGGCCCAGGGTGGCACGGCCGGCTATCCCCAGCGGCAGGGCGGCGAGTCTTGCCGTGCGGGTCATTGCCTTGCGCGGAAGATCGCTCACCCGGGCCTCCAAGTCGACACGCCCAAGGCCCCCGCGGCGGGAGCCGACCGTCATACGCCATTGTGCCCGCTCGGCGGCGCGGCCCCGGCCGTAATCCGCCGCCCCGCCGGGGCCGCCCCGTCCGCGTCAGTCCCGGGGGCCCGGGGTCGCGCCGACCGCCTGCGGGAAGGAGAACAGGCGGTACGGGTCGTAGCGGTGCTTGACCGCGACCAGCCGCGGATAGTTCTCCCCGTAGTAGGCGCGCCGCCAGTCCGCCAGCCCGGGGTCGACGAAGTTCTGGTAGGTCTCGCCGGCCGAGTGCGGGTCGAGCAGCGCGAACCCGGCGTCCGCCCAGCCGCGGGCCGCCGTCAGCGCCGCCTCGTCCACCGGGCCGGTGGCGATCACCGCGCCGAAGCTCGCGTTGAACAGCGCGGTGCGGTGCACGTACGCGGTGGCCGTGCGCGCCGGGTCGTTGGCGGCGCCGCCCAGCGCGCTCAGCTGCACCATGCGCTGCTGGCCGGCCAGCCGCTCCCGGTCGAACAGGCCCACTGCGGCGTCCCAGAGCGAACGCGGCGGCGGGGCGTCGAAGAGCCGGCCCCGGTCGACGGCGGCGGTCGGCCGGGTCAGTGCGGCCGCCGGGCCGGTGCCCGCCCGGTGGCACTGGTCCTGGGTGTAGGAGCCGCAGCCGTAGAGGCCCATCATGACCGACAGGTAGGGGGCGGTGAAGCTGTTCCTCGTGGCCGGCAGCGCGCCCACCAGATCGGTCAACCGGGCGATCTCGGCGGCGAGTTCGGCCTCGGTGCCGACCGAGCCGATCAGCACCGAGACGAACGGGGTCGCGCCGGGCGCGGCGTCCCGCAGGCCGACCACGGCGCCGCCGCCCAGCGTCCGCGGGGCGTCCGGCAGCCAGTGCGACCAGGCGTCCAGCACGTCCACCGCGTGATCGAAGGACCAGGTGAGACTGGCGAGGGTGAGGGTGGCCAGCGGGACGGGGGTCACCGTGTAGGACGTGACGACGCCGAAGTTGCCGCCACCGCCGCCGCGCAGCGCCCAGTACAGGTCGTCGTGCTGCTCGGGGGAGGCGGTGACGGTCCTGCCGTCGGCCAGCACCACGCGGGCCGCGGTCACCTTGTCGCTGGAGATGCCGATGTGGCGGGTCAGCAGGCCGATGCCGCCGCCCTGGAGGAAGCCGCCGAGGGAGACGGTGGGGCAGAAGCCGCCTGAGACCGCGAGCCCGTGCGGGGCGACGGCGTTGGTGACGTCGACGAGCTGGGTGCCGCCGCCGAAGGTGGCCGCACCGGGGGTCACCACGGCGGAGTCGAGCCGGGAGACGTCGACCACCAGACCGGTGCCGGTGGAGTAGCCGCCGCCGCTGTGGCCGCCGGCGCGGACCGCGATCGGGAGGTCCTGGTCCTGGGCGTAGCGGAGACAGAGGGCGACGTCGGCCTCGTCGGCGCAGTAGGCGACGGCGGCTGGGTCGACGGAGTCGAAGCGGGCCTGGCCGATCTGCTTGGCCGTGCCGTAGGCCGGGTCGCCGGGGAGGACGAGGGTGCCGTGCAGATGACCGGCGAGCCGGGACCAGCGTCGTCGCCGCGCCTCGGCGGCCGTGGCGACGGCGGGCGCGGTGGAGACGGCGGTCAGCGGGAGGGCCAGGGCGCCGGCGGCGCCGATGAGCGATCTGCGAGTGATCATGTCGATACCTCTCGGTGAGGTCGTGCACGAGCGTTGCGATCGTTGAGCCGGCCGCCCGGGCCGCGTCGGCCGGATGGCCGACGCCACAGTAGTCGTTGAGCGCCCCGCTGCGGCGGCCTTTCCCCTTCTCGGGGGCCCCTCCCCCCCACCCCCACCCCCGCCTCCTCCGCCTTCTCCTCGGCTGTGCCCCCGAGGGGCACAGCCGATCCCACCGGCACCCTGGGCACACTCCGGCAACGGCCCAGGGCCGTTGCCGCAGCTGCCCGGGCAGGCCCGGTACTGCCCAGAGCTCCACGACCGCTGCCCAGGGCCCTCCGGCAGGCAGACCGGGGCGCTCCGACCAACCGCCCAGGGCTGCGCCGACGGTTGCCCGGGGACTGTGCCGCCGCGCTCCGGGGCACGCCGACCGCCACCCGGGGCCCTGCCGCAATTGCCAGAGGCGTGCCGACCGTTGCCCGGGGCCCTGTCGCAGTCACCCAGGTCGCACGCCGACCGCTGCCCGGGGCCCTGCCGCAGTCGCCAAGGCGGCACGCCGACCGCTACCCGATGTCCTGCCGCGGTTGCCCGGGCACCGTCAGTCGCTGCCCAAGGCTGCGCCGCAGTCACCCGGGTGGCGCGCCGACTGCCACCCGAGGCCCTGCCCGCAGTCGCCCGGGGCACGTCGGCGGTGCCCGGGGCGCCACGGCCGGGGTCCGGGGCGGGCCCTCAGTGCGGCGGTGTCGGTTGCCAGAGGCAGCCGCAGTCCGGGTGGCCCTTGAGCCGTAGCCGTCGGGCCATGCCGTCCACGGCGGACAGCTCGCACCAGCCGTCCACGCTGGGCGGCCGGCCGCCGTCCAGGAGGACCTGGACGTGCAGTGCCGCGAGCCCGGCGACCGCCGTCGCGAGCGCGGTGTCGCAGGCCGGGGTCGGCGCCCGCCCCGAGCCGCCCTCGGCGAGCTGGGCGAGGATCCGAGGCCAGGCGGCGTCCTCGTCCTCCCGGGCCAGGACCAGGCAGTGGCCGCAGGCCGAGACGCCCGGCAGGACCAGCGGTCCGACCACCCCGTACTCCTCGACCACCCCGACGTACAGGTGCGGGACCCCGGCCCGGAGCAGTTCGCGGGCCTGCGGCGTGCCGCCCGCGAACGCGCCGCTGCCGTCCCGGGGCGCGAGCACCACCAGGTCGGGCAGCCCCGGTCTCGGCCGTCGGCTGCGGCGGCCGGGGCGCCGGGCGGTGGCCCGGTCGACGGCCTCACGGGCGGCGGTGGCCCGGAGCCGGCCGACATCCACCGCCGGCAGCCCGGCGGGGGAGCAGTCCGCGGGCGTGACCCGGCCGGAGTCCACCACGGTGACCGTGCCGATGCCGCCCGCCGCGAGGACGGCGGCGACGGCCGCGCCGATCCGGCCCGCACCACGGACCTCGACGGCGTGCTCGGGCCGCCGGGCCAGCACCGCGGGGGCGGCGCCGGGCGGCGCGTGGATCAGCGACAGCGAGGCGAGGTCGGGTCCGAGCAGCTCGCGGTGCGGCTGCGGGAAGCGGGCCAGGGCTTCGTCCGAGGCCTCGGCGTCGTCGAGCACCCCGGCCTCCTCCAGCAGGTCGAGCAGGGAGTCGGCGGGGTCGCGCCCGAAGCCGATCCGCTCGCCCTCGGCGAGGAGGGCGGGCCGGTCGCGCGTCCCGTCGACGAGGCCGAGGAAGGTGCGCAGGGCTTCGTCGGCGGCGTGGCCGAGCACCCCCGCGTGCTGGGGGATGGTGCCGAACTGGAGGGTGTCCGAGTCCCGCCAGCTGCGGGAGAGGGCGGGCTTGAGGGCGAGGCGCACGGCGGTCTTCCTTCCGACGGTTTCCGGACGGCTGACGGCAGCATGCCCGATCAGGGGGACGGGGTGCGGCGCGTTGTCCACAGGGACGGGCACATGATCAGGTGATCCGTTCGCACACCCTGTGGATAACTTGGCGTCCGGCGTGAAGTCGGATTCCGGACACCTCCCGTCGGCCTTTCGTTCCCGACCGCTCCACGAAACATTTCGGCCATGGCAGCGGACTTCTGTCAGGGGGAGCGGGTAACGTCGTGTGCCATGGCAGCCGAACGGGACTCCCATCCCTCGGCGTCGCCTCGGCGTGCCCGTGCAGCGTCCGGGTCGCGTGTGGCGGCGCCGAGTACGCGTGGGCGTCCGGAGCAGCGTCCCGACCAGGGGTCCGAACCGCGCCCGGACTCGCCGACGACGGCCGCGCGCGAGCCGTTCGACCGGTCCCGGGTGGAGGTGCGGCGCAGCGCCCGCCGCAGCCGGACGGTGTCCGCCTACCGCGAGGGCGATCGCACGATCGTGCTGATCCCGGCCCGGATGTCGCACGCGGAGGAGCAGCGCTGGGTCGCCCAGATGCTGGAGAAGCTGGCCGCGCAGGAGAGCCGCCGGGTGCTCGGTGACGATGCGCTGGTGGCCCGGGCCCGGGAGCTCTCGGCGGCCTATCTGGGCGGTCGCGCCCGGCCCGCCCAGGTCCGCTGGGTGACCAATCAGAATTCGCGCTGGGGCTCGTGCACCCCGAGCGAGCGGACGATCCGGCTCTCGCACCGCCTGCAGGGGATGCCGGAGTACGTGGTCGACTACGTGCTGCTGCACGAGCTGGCGCACCTGCTGGTGCCGGACCACGGGCCGGACTTCTGGGCACTGCTGGAGGCGTATCCGCGGACCGAGCGGGCGCGCGGCTACCTGGAGGGCGTGGTGTCGGCGGCCCGGCTGCCGCACATCCCCGGGGCCCGGCACGAGGCCCCGTCGGAGGCCGGTCCGGCGGAGTCCTGCGGCTGAGCGGTCACCGGGCGGAACACACACGGAGCACGAAGCACGCGCGGAGCACACACGAAGCAGGCGCGGAACGGACGACGGGAGGGGCGCGGACCACATCGGTCCGTGCCCCTCCCGTCGTCCGGGCGCTCCCGAGTGCCTCAGCCGGTGAGTTCCCGGGCGCGCGCCACGAGCTCGCGCACGGAGCGGTCGGTGAGCTCGGGCAGGCGGTCGTAGTCGAACCAGCGCAGGTCGAGCGACTCCTCGCTGATCAGCGCCTGGGCGCCGGGCGGGGCCACCGCGACGTACTGGACGTCGAGGTGGGTGTTCTCGGGGCGGTCCTTGCCGGTGCAGCGGACCTGGTGGCGGTCGAGCTTGACGGGCACGGGCGCGCCGTCGCGGGTGAGCAGGGCGAGGTCGGGGATGCCGGACTCCTCGGTGGCCTCCCGCAGGGCGGCCGAGGCGAGGTCGCGGTCACCGGGCTCGCAGTGGCCGCCCATCTGCAGCCACCGGCCGACCTTGGGGTGCAGGGTCAGCAGGACGCGGCCGGCGGCGGGGTCGACGACGGCGGCGCTGGCGGTGATGTGGGCGGGCAGGCAGGAGCGGAACAGGCCCTCGGGCTGTTCGGCGAGGTGCCGCAGGTAGGCGAGGCGCAGCTGTTCCTGCTCGGGGTCGTGGCCCCGCCAGTCGCCCAGGGCGCGGACCGCGTCGGCGTGCAGGGCTCCGGCGCGGTCCGTCTCGGTGGCCGTCATGCGGTGGGCTCGCCCTTCCCCTGGTCGTCGCCGCGGTCGTCGCCGTCGTTCTTCGTCGGATCGGGCTTCCCGGTGCCCGGGGCGCCGCCCGCGGCGGCCTCGCCGAGCAGCTTGTCGAGGGCGTCGAAGTCGATGCCGCCCTCCAGGTCGCCGCCGCTGCCCCGGTGCACGAAGGCGTCGGGGTCGTCGAGGTCGGCGGCGGTGGGAAGCATGTCCGGGTGCTGCCAGAGGTCGTCGCGACCCTCGGTGCCGCGGGCGTCGGCGAGCAGCGCCCAGAGGCGGGCGGCGTCGCGCAGCCGGCGCGGGCGCAGTTCGAGGCCGACGAGGGTGGCGAAGGTCTGCTCGGCGGGCCCGCCGGCGGCGCGGCGGCGCCGGACGGTCTCGCGCAGCGCGCCGGCCTGCGGCAGGTGGGGTTCGGCGGCGGCGTGCACGACGGCGTCGACCCAGCCCTCGACGAGGGCGAGCGCGGTCTCCAGGCGGGCGAGCGCGGCCTTCTGCTCGGGAGTGTCCTCGGGCTGGAGCAGACCGCCGGCGAGCGCCTCCTGGAGCGCCTCGGGGTTGCTCGGGTCGAGCTGGCCGACGAGCTCCTCCATGCGGGAGCTGTCGACCTTGATGCCGCGGGCGTAGGCCTCGACGGCGCCGAGCAGGTGGGCGCGCAGCCACGGCACGTGGGCGAAGAGCCGCTGGTGGGCGGCCTCGCGCAGGGCGAGGTAGAGGCGGACCTCCTCGGCGGGCACGCTGAGGCCCTCGCCGAACTCGGCGACGTTCTGCGGCAGCAGCGCGGCCTTGCCGGCGGGGGCGAGCGGCAGGCCGACGTCGGTGGAGCCGACGACCTCGGCGGCGAGGGCGCCGAGCGCCTGGCCGATCTGGGTGCCGAACATGGCGCCGCCCATGGAGCGCATCATGCCCAGCAGCGGGCCGGCCATGGCCTGCATCTCCTCGGGCAGCACGCCGCCCATGGCGTTGCCGACACGTTCGGCGACCGGGTCGACGAGGTCCTTCCAGACCGGGAGGGTGGCCTCGATCCACTCGGCGCGGCTCCAGGCGACGGCGGTGCCGGCGCCGGAGGGGAAGGTGGTGACGCCGTCGAGCCACAGGTCGGCGAGGCGGACGGCCTCGGCGACGGCGGAGCGCTCGGCGGCGCCGACCGAGCGGTCCTTGCTCTTGCCCTCGGCGGGCTCGGCGACGACCGTCTGCCGGGCGATGTCCTTGGCGAGGTCCCAGTTGACCGGGCCGCCCTCGAAGGAGAGCATCTGGCCGAGCTGCTGGAAGGCGGCGCCGAGGTCGTTGGGGTTGAGGCCGCCGAACATCGCGGCGAAGGGGTTGTCGCCGGCGCCGGGACCGCCCGCGCCGGGGGTGCCGGGCATGCCCGGCAGGCCCATGCCGAACAGGGCGCCGAGCGGGTTGCCGCCGGCGAAGCCGAAGGGGTGCGGGCCGTCGGACCGGTCGCCGCCGCCCTCGTCCTTCTTCTTCTGGTCGTCGTCGGGCTTGGCCTTGCCGTCCTCGGGCTCCTCGGGCGGAACGCCGAATCCGAAGGGAAGGTCGCTCACGGGGTCCTCGATCCGGTCGGCCGTCATACGGGTGGTGGCGGTGAAGTCTGCGTGCCCGGGGCGGTCGGTGGAGTGGGGGGACTCCCGGCCGGTGGGCGGCTCCCGCGCGGCTGGCCCGCGCCGGGTGCACCGCCGGGCCTTCGCCTCGGGCAGGATGGACGTACGTGACACACGTACGTACGCACATAAGCTAACCGTGGAGGATGGCCGGTGAGTTCCCCGCCCTCGGACGTTCGCTCTGGGCTGACCGGAGGAGAGGACGCCCCGGACATCACGGCGTCGCCGCCTCCAGCCTATGCCGGAAGACCGCTGACCGTGGCGGTCACCGGCGCCGCCGGGGTACTCGGCGAACGGGTCGCGGCCCGGCTGGTGGCCTCGCCGGGGGTGAAGCGGGTCCTGGCGGTGGACGACCGGCGCGGTGAGGTGCCGGGGGTGCAGTGGCGGGTCCTGGACGTCCGGGACCCGGCGGTCGCCGAGCGGCTGGCCGGGGTGGACGTGGTGGTCCACCTGGCGATGGACCTCGGCATGGAGTCGGACCCGCGGGCGCGCAGCGCCTACAACGTGCGGGGCGCCCAGACGGTGCTGACGGCGGCCGCGGCCGCCGGGGTGCACCGGGTGGTGCTGTGCACCTCGGCGATGGTCTACGGCGCGCTGGCGGACAACGAGGTGCCGCTGGCGGAGGACTCGGAGCTGCGGGCGACCGAGGAGGCCTCGCTGGTCGGGGACCTGCTGGAGATCGAGCGGCTGGCCCGGCGGGCGCCGCGGGCGCACCCGGGGCTGCAGGTGACGGTGCTGCGGCCGGCGGTGGTGGTGGGCCCCGGGGTGGACACGGTGCTGACGCGGCACTTCGAGGCACCGCGGCTGCTGGTGGTGGCGGGTTCGCGCCCGTGCTGGCAGTTCTGCCACGTGGACGATCTGGCAGCGGCGCTGGAGTACGCGGCGCTGGGCCTGGTCGAGGGCGAGGTGACGGTCGGCTGCGACGGCTGGCTGGAGCAGGAGGACGTGGAGCGGCTGTCGGGGATCCGGCGGATGGAGCTGCCGGCCTCGCTGGCGCTGGGAACGGCGGCGCGGCTGCACCGGCTGGGGCTGACGCCGGCGCCGGCCGGGGACCTGGCGTACACGATGTACCCGTGGGTGGTGTCGGGGAGCCGGCTGCACGAGGCGGGCTGGCGTCCGGCGCACACCAACGAGGAGGTGCTGGCGGAGCTGCTGGCGCAGGTGGAGGGCAAGCACGCGGTGGCGGGTCGGCGCCTGGGCGGCAAGGAGGCGGCGACGAGTCTGGGCGCGGCGGGGGCGACGGTGGCGCTGGTGGGTACGGCGGCGCTGGTGCGGCGGGCGCGCAGGCGGCGCCGGTTCTGAGCCGGCCCGGGTCCTGAGCCGGCCCCGGTTCTGAGCGGGCCCCCGCCGTGGCGGGGGCCCGTCGTCGCGGGGCGGAAGGGGCGTGTCCCCGCCCGAGCGGGATGGGCAATCATGGGGGGCATGCCCGAGAACCACGATCCGATCCGCCTGCTCGCGATCCGCGACACCCCGCTCTCGCTCGACGAGGTGTACGAGGCGGTGGGCGACGACGCGGCCGGCGGGACGACGGTCTTCGTCGGCACGGTCCGCGACCACGACGGCGGCCGGCCGGTCTCGGTGCTGGAGTACAGCTGCCACCCGTCGGCGGAGCGGGAGCTGCGCCGGGTCGCCGAGAAGGTCGTCGCCGACTTCCCGGTCCGGGCGCTGGCCGCGGTGCACCGGGTGGGCCGGCTGGGGATCACCGACAAGGCGGTGATCGTCGCGGTGTCGTGCGCGCACCGCGGCGAGGCGTTCGCCGCCGCCCGCCGGCTGATCGACGACCTCAAGCACGAGGTGCCGATCTGGAAGCACCAGGTGTTCGCGGACGGCGGCGAGGAGTGGGTCGGCGCCGGCGACTGCTGAGCACCCGCCGGACCCCCCGTGTCGTGCAGGCGCGCCGTCCGCTCACTCGAACGGGTGTGGGACGCTGCGCCGGATACTCCCTGGAAGTGAGCCGATCGGCGGCGCCGTAACCCGGACGGCGCCCGCGGCGTTGTCCGCCGGACTGGTTAATCTGCTCATAGACACGACGAACTGGGAGTACCGAGATGGCTGTACTCGCCTGGTTGAGCATTCCCTGCGTCGCCGGGGCGCTGGCCGCCGTGTGGGCGATCTGGGCCCAGCGGGCCCCGAAGGCGACGGGGGACCCGGCCTCGCTGGCCGAGCACCAGCGGTTCATGGCCGCGATGGAACGCACCACCGCGGGCGGCGACCCGCGCGAGCGCCGGGAGCGGTAGCGGCCCGGGGGCCGGTGGGGTCCGGGCCGCCGGGCGCGCCGTCACGCGCGTCCCGTACTGTCGAGGCATGCCACGCCGCTCTGCGACGATGCTCGCCGCCACCCTGCTGCTCATAGCGCTGCTCTGCGCCTCGGTGCTGATGAAGGTGCCGTACACCGAGATGAGCCCGGGCCCGACGTACAACACGCTCGGGGTGCAGGAGAAGACGGGGACCCCGGTGATCACCATCACCGGCCACGAGTCCTTCCCGGCGAGCGGGAACCTCAACATGACGACCGTCCAGGTCACCGGCGCCAAGTACGAGCCGAGCCTGGTCAACGCGGTGGTCGGCTGGCTGCGCGACGACGTGCTGGTGGTGCCGCACGACAACGTCTACCCGAAGGGCCAGAGCGACGCCGACGCGAAGCGGCAGAACGCCGAGGAGTTCGCGCTCTCCGAGGACCACGCCCGCACCGCGGCGCTGAGCCAGCTCGGCATCCCGATGGGCAGCGAGCTGATCGTCCAGAGCGTCACCGCCGGCGCCCCGGCGGAGGGCCGGCTGCACGCCGGGGACCAGATCGTCGCGGTCGACGGCACTCCGGTCGCCGACGCGGAGGCGGTCGCCAAGGCGGTCACCCGGCACCAGCCCGGCGAGGAGGCGGTCTTCACCGTGGTGCCGCGGGTCAAGGAGGGCTCGGCCGAGCCGGGGGTGCGCACCGACATCGCCGTCCCGACCGTGAAGTCGTCGGACACCGGCGCCGCGATGGTCGGCATCCGCCCGGGTCTGCGGCACACCTACCCGTTCCGGATCGACATCGGGCTGCAGGACGTCGGCGGGCCCAGCGCGGGCCTGATGTTCTCGCTCGGCATCATCGACAAGCTGACCCCGGGCGACCTGACCGGCGGGAAGTTCGTGGCCGGCACCGGCACCATCACCGACGAGGGCGAGGTCGGTCCGATCGGCGGCATAGCGATGAAGCTGATCGCCGCCCGGGACGCGGGCGCCGAGTACTTCTTCGCCCCGGCCTCGAACTGCGCGGAGGCCAGCAAGAACACCCCGTCCGGGCTGAAGCTGATCAAGGTGGAGACGCTGGACGGCGCGCTGAAGGCGCTGGACCAGATCCGCTCCGGGCAGACCTCCGCGCTGCCGTCCTGCACCCCGTAGGTCCGGACCCGCAAGGCCCGGACCTCGTGGGCCCGCGCCCCGCGGGCCCGAACCGCGCGGGACCGTGCGGGCGCCTCAGGCGAAGGTCGCCAGCAGGGCCTCGGTCAGGCCCGGCACCAGCTCGGGGCCGGTCAGCACCTCGCGGGCGGTGTCCTTGGAGCGCAGCCGCAGCGCGATCTCCTTGCTGCCGTCGCGCAGCACGGCGGCGGTGATCCGCACCTCCTCGCGCTTGGGGTGGTTGGCCACCCACTCGGCGAGCTGGGCGTCGCTCGCGTTGCGCGGGCGGGACTGCTCGGCGCCCGGCGGCAGCATCAGGCGCTCGACGACCAGGGCGCAGCCGGCCACCGCGTCGGGCCAGGCGATGGTGCCGAGGAACTTGTCCAGCTCCATGCCGGCGGGCAGTTCGTCCTGCTCGACCGGGGTGAGGCCGGGCTCGTTGCTGTCGGCGAGGCCGAGTTGCTCGGCGATGCGGGGGTCGGCCTTGCGCAGGGCGGTGCTGTCCACCAGGGCGAAGAGGCGGGCCGGGAGGTCCCAGCCGAGGGTGGCGGCGTACTCGTCGATCTCCAGCGCGGCCCGGGTCAGCGGGCTGCCGGCCGGGAGGGTGGAGACGTCGTCGGGGAGGTTGGATCCATCGGACATGTCTCAATCCTCACACGCCGGGCGCCCGGTGCGTGGCGCCCGGGCGCTCCGGGCCGGTGGGACGGCCGGTGGGACGGCCGGTGGGACGGCCGGTGGGACGGCCCGCGGGAGGGGGCGACGGAGGGGTTGTCGCGGGGTCCCGGGGGAGGGGTTGTCGTAACCGTCTGCTAACGGTGGGAACTCGGCCAAAGACTGGTTAAGTTGCACTGGAGACCGACTGACCCAAGACGACACAGCTGAGGTGCCACCGTGGTATTCCAGATGCCGGAACGCTCAGGACCGGGGTTCCGGCGAAGAGTAGGACCCCCCTCCCGGCGGGCGCGGGTGCTCCTGCTGACCCTGGGCGTACTCGCGGTGCTGTTCCTGCTGTTCGTCATGTTCGCCGGCTTCTGGACGGACTGGCTCTGGTTCAGGTCGGTGCACTACTCGTCGGTCTTCACCACCCAGCTGTGGACGAAGATCGGCCTGTTCGCGGTGTTCGGCGTGCTGATGGCGGTGATCGTCGGCTTCAACGTGTGGCTGGCGCACCGGCTCCGGCCGCCGCTGTCGGCGATGTCGGTGGAGCAGCAGAGCCTGGACCGCTACCGCTCCGGCCTGGCGCCGTTCAAGCGCTGGGCGCTGCTCGGGATCTCGCTGGTGATCGGGCTGGTGGCGGGCGCCGCGGCCTCCGGCCAGTGGCGGACCTGGCTGCTGTGGACGAACGGGACGTCGTTCGGCACCAAGGACCCGCAGTTCGGCAAGGACGTCTCGTTCTACGCCTTCGACCTGCCGTTCTACGAGTTCCTGCTGGGCTTCGCGTTCAGCGCGGTGATCGTCTCGCTGCTGACCTCGGCGCTGGTGCACTACCTGTACGGCGGGCTGCGGCTGCAGGGGCCGGGCCGGCGGGCGAGCGTCGGCGCGCAGGGGCACCTGGCGGTGCTGCTGGGCGTGTTCGTGCTGCTGAAGGCGGTGGCGTACTGGCTGGACCGGTACGGGCTGGCGGTGAAGACCGGTACGTACAAGGGCGTGACCGGCTGGACGGGCCTGCGGTACGTGGACGCGAACGCGTTCCTGCCGGCGAAGACGATCCTGTTCTTCGTCGCGGTGATCTGCGCGGTGCTGTTCTTCCTGACCCCGGTGCGCCGCACCTGGGCACCGGCCCTGATCGGCCTGGGCCTGATGGTGCTGTCGGCGGTGCTGATCGGCGGGGTGTACCCGGCGATCGTGCAGCAGTTCCAGGTCAAGCCGAACGAGCAGGCCAAGGAGACGCCGTACATCCAGAAGAACATCGACGCGACGCGTGAGGCGTACGGGATCGCCGACAGCCAGGTCGTCCAGTACGAACCGGCGAACGGCACCAACGCGGACGCGCTGAAGCCGGACGCGCAGACCATCTCGGACATCCGCCTGCTGGACCCCAACGTGGTCGGCCCGACGTTCCAGCAGAACGAGGCGCTGCGCAAGTACTACGCGTTCCCCAAGTCGCTGGACGTCGACCGGTACGGCGACCAGGACACCGTGCTGGGCGTGCGCGAGCTGGACCTGAACGGCATCCAGCGGAACTGGATCAACGACCACTTCAACTACACCCACGGCTACGGCGTGATCGCGGCCAAGGGCAACCAGGTGGACGCCAACGGCAACCCGGTCTACACCGAGTCGGCGCTGCCGACGAAGGGCGCGTTCGGCGACTACCAGCAGCGGATCTACTACGGCGAGAAGACGTCGACGTACTCGATCGTCGGCGGCGGCTACCAGGACATCGACTACACCGCCGAGGACGGCACCCCGGTGCACTCCACCTACGAGGGCGGCAGCGGCGTCGGACTGGACAACCCGCTGACCCGCGCCGCCTACGCGGTGAAGTTCGCCGAGCCGCAGATCCTCTACTCCAGCGCGATCCGGGACGGCGCGAAGATCATCTACGACCGCACGCCCAAGGAGCGGGTCGAGAAGGTCGCGCCGTGGCTGTCGATCGACGCCGACCCGTACCCGGTGGTCGAGAACGGCCGCGTCGTCTGGGTGCTGGACGGCTACACCACCTCGGACGGCTACCCGTTCTCCTCGAAGACGACCCTGGGCGACGCCACCAAGGACTCGCTGACCAACCAGCGCGGTGAGCTGCTGACCGCCGCGAACCAGGTCAACTACATCCGCAACTCGGTCAAGGCCACCGTGGACGCGTACACCGGCGAGGTGACGCTCTACCAGTGGGACGAGAACGACCCGGTGCTGAAGACCTGGATGAAGGCGTTCCCGGGCACGGTCAAGGCGAAGGCCGACATCCCGTCCGAGCTGGCGCCCCACCTGCGCTACCCGCAGGACATGTTCAAGGTGCAGCGCGACCTGCTCGCCGAGTACCACATGACCGACGCCGGCGGCTTCTTCAACGGCACGGACATCTGGCAGGTGCCGACCGACCCGACGACCAACACCAACGAGGTGCAGCCGCCGTACTACCTGACCGTCCGGATGCCGGACGCGCAGGACGCGACGTTCTCGCTCACCACGACCTTCGCGCCGCAGGGCCGGGACAACCTGGCCGCGTTCATGTCGGTCAGCGCCGACCCGGGCCCGGACTACGGGAAGATCCGGATCGCCAAGATCCCGACCGGTGCCGGGGCGTTGGGTCCCAAGCAGGTGCAGGCGAAGTTCAACTCGGACCCGCTGGTCGCCAACCAGCTGACCCTGCTGAAGACCGGCACCGACTCCGACATCGAGTACGGCAACCTGCTGACCCTGCCGGTCGGCGGGGGCCTGCTGAACGTCGAGCCGGTCTACCTCATCGGCCGCAGCGCCAAGGTGCCGGTGCTGAAGAAGGTGCTGGCGACGTACGGGAACGAGAACGCGGTCGTCGCGGTGGAGGACAACCTGGAGAAGGCGCTGGCCAAGGTGCTCGGCGGCGCGGTGACCGGTGCGCCGGTCACGCCCACCGCACCCGGCACCACGCCGACCAGCCCGACCGCGCCGACGACGCCCGCCAACCCGACGACCCCGACCGCGCCGACGCCGGGCGGCGCGGTGACGCCGGAGCTGCAGAAGGCGATCTCCGACGCGGTGAAGGCCAACAACGACAGCCAGACCGCGTTCAAGAACGGCGACTGGGTGGCCTGGGGCCAGGCCCAGAAGGCGCTCAACGACGCGCTCAAGGCGGTCGAGGCGGCCGAGCAGAAGGCCGGGATCACCCCGGCCCCGACGGCGACCGGCACGGCGCCGGCCACCCCGCCGGCGACCGCCCCGGCCACCCCGCCGGCCTCACCCGCCCCGAGCAGCGGCCCCTGAGCTGCGACGATCCCGCGGTAACCGATTTCGGTTCCACCTCGCGCCCGTGCTATGGTTCAACTACCGACGCGGGGTGGAGCAGCTCGGTAGCTCGCTGGGCTCATAACCCAGAGGTCGCAGGTTCAAATCCTGTCCCCGCTACTCAGTAGCACGAAGGCCCGGAGGATTCTTCCTCCGGGCCTTCGGCGTTTGCGCGCGCGGGCGGGCCGGGGCGCTCCGGTACCATCGAGCGTCGCCGAGGACGACGGCAGCGGGGTTTGTGGGGGCCAAGTGTCGGGAAATCGACAAAGCGCCGAAGCAATTTCGTCGGCTTCGGGTCCGCCCCGCCGAAATCGGCCGGGGCAGGTGTACGCGGGTTGCGGGTGATGCGACGATGGGACACACGGGGGACGCTGCCCGGCTGCTGACCGGCCGTCGGGTCCGCGCGCTCCCCGTGGGGTCCCTCCGGCCCCGGGCCGGAGGACGGCGCCGCGACACTCGGGGGGAGTGGGAGTCGGCATGAGGCTGATCGGCAGGAACGGGGCAGGGGCGAAGCCGGCGACCACCGAGGCGGACACCGAGGCCTGGGCGGAGAGTCCCGAACGGCAGCCCGGCGCCCTGCCCGCCCAGCGCACCAGCGGCCTGGCCGAGCGCCGCCCCGCGGGCGGCTGGGGCCCGGACTCCCTGGTGCACGTCCCGGCCGGCGGCCTCGCCGCCGCCCCGGGCCCGCGCGGCGCACCGGCCGACGCCCCCGCCGTCGCCGGAGTCGAGGGCGACACCGGCTTCGACTCGGCGAGCTTCGAGACCGCGCTCGCCGCCCGTGAGCAGGCCGCCCTGGAGGCCCGGCACCGGCGCGCCGCCGACGACGGGGACCCGGACGCCGCCGCCCGGCTCGGCACCCTGCTGCTGCGCCGCGGTGACCTGGAGGACGCCGAACCCTACCTGCGCGCCGCGGCCGCCGCCGGGCTGCGCGCCGCCGCCAACAACCTCGGCGTGCTGCTGCACCAGCGGGGCCACCGGGCCGAGGCCGCCCAGTGGTGGCGGCAGGCGGCGGTGGCCGGCAGCGCGCCCGCCGCCCACGCGCTGGGCCTGCAACTGCGCGACCAGGGCGAGGAGGAGGCCGCCGAGTACTGGCTGCACTTCGCCGCCGACCACGGCCACCCGCTGGGCGCCTACGCGCTGGGCGACCTCATGGAGCACCGCCGGGACGTGCGCGCCGAGCGCTGGTTCAAGGTGTCCGCGGACGCCGGGCACCGGGAGGCCGCCTACCGGCTGGCCCGGATGCGCGAGGCGGCCGGGGACAAGGAGACCGCCGAGGCCTGGTACCGGATCGCGGCCGCCCGCAGCCACGCCCGCGCCGCGCTGCGCCTGGGCGTGCTGCTGGAGGACCGGGCCGGCGGCGAGCAGTCGCTGCTGGACGAGGCGGCCCGCTGGTACCGGCAGTCGGCGCAGAACGGCGAGCCGCGGGCCGCGTGCGCGCTGGGCTACCTGCTGCGCGACGGCGGGGACCTCGTCGCTGCCGCCGAGTGGTGGCAGGAGGCGGCCGAGGCGGGGGACGGCAACGCGGCCAACGCGCTGGGCGCGCTGCACGCCTCGCGCGGCGAGGCCGCCCGGGCGGAGCACTGGTACCGCAGCGCGCTGGAGGCCGGCGACCAGAACGGCGCGTTCAACCTGGGCCTGCTGTGCGCGGGGGCGGGCCGGGCCCAGCAGGCCGAGCAGTGGTACCGGCGGGCCGCGTACGCCGGGCACCGGGAGGCGTGCAACGCGCTGGCCGTGGTGCTGCTGCAGCGCGGCGACGAGTCGGGCGCCGAGCCGTGGTTCTCCAAGGCCGCCGAGGCGGGCAGCGTGGACGGCGCGTTCAACCTGGGTGTGCTGCACGCCGGGCGCGGGGAGCACCGGCAGGCGCAGGAGTGGTACGCGCGCGCCGCGGCGGAGGGGCACGGCGAGGCGGCGCTGCAGCTGGCGGTGGTGCAGGAGCAGCGCGGCAACGCGGCGGGCGCGCTGGAGCGCTACCGGCAGGCGGCGGCGGGCGGTTCGACGGAGGGCGCGTTCCGGCTGGCGTCGGTGCTGGACCGGCGGGGGGACGCGGACGCGGAGGCCGAGCACTGGTACGCGCTGGCGGCGGACGCCGGGCACCGCCGGGCGCAGGTGCGGATGGGTGTGCGGGCGGCCGAGCGGGGCGCGCTGGAGATCGCGGAGAGCTGGTACCGGCGGGCCGCGGAGGCGGGCAGCCGCAGCGCGGCGTTCAACCTGGGGCTGCTGCTGGCCCGGCAGGACCACGAGGCCGAGGCGATGCTCTGGTACACCCGGGCGGCGGACGCCGGGCACGGGCGGGCGGCGCTGCGGCTGGCGCTGCTGGCGCTGCGCCGGGGCGAGCCGGTGCTGGCGGAGGGCTGGTGCCGGCGGGCCGCGGACTACGGTCCGGCGGAGGTGGCCGAGCGGGCGGGCCGGCTGTTGGGCGCGCTGCACGCGGAGCTGAGCGCGTAGCCGGGCGCGCGGCCGGACACGGGGGCGGGTGCGGAGGCGTGTGCTCCGGCGGGTGCGCCGTGCGCGCGGGGGCGGTTCGGGGCGCGGCGGTGGTTCAGGGCGTGACCGTGCTTCAGGGCGTGGCGGCGGAGCAGTCCGGGCACAGGCCGCGGTAGGTGATCTCGGCGCCGGAGACGGTGAAGCCGAACCGCTCGGCGGCGGGCAGCGCGGCCAGCGGGTCGCCCTGCGGGTGGACGTCGCGGATGGCGCCGCAGCCGTAGCAGACCAGGTGCTGGTGCGCGTGGTGGGCGTTGGGGTCGTAGCGCTTGGCGCGGCCGTCGGTGGCGACCTCCAACACCTCGCCCAGGCCGACGAGTTCGCCGAGGGTGTTGTACACGGTGGCGCGGCTGATCTCGGGCAGCCGCTCGACCGCGCGGGCGTGCACCTCGTCGGCGGTCAGGTGGACGTGCTCGCCGTCGAGGACCTCGGCCACGACCCGGCGCTGCGAGGTCAGCCGCCATCCACGTCCGCGCAGTCTCTCCAGGAGGTCACTCATGGACTCAGGGTAAGTGACACTCCGAGTTTGGTTCCAGTGTTGACTTAGACAAAGTCCAAGTTAGGATCGGTTCGTCACGACCTGATCACGCGGAGGCCCCTCACATGACTACCCAGGACGAGCTGCGCCCCACCCTCACCACGGAGGCGGGTGCCCCCGTCGCCGACAACCAGAACACCGAGACCGCCGGTGTCGGCGGTCCGGCGCTGATCCAGGACCAGCAGCTGTTCGAGAAGCTCGCGCACTTCAACCGCGAGCGCATCCCGGAGCGCGTGGTGCACGCCCGCGGCGCCGGCGCCTACGGCACCTTCACGGTGACCGGGGACGTCACCGCGTACACCCGGGCCGCCTTCCTCTCCGAGGTCGGCAAGCAGACCGAGACCTTCCTGCGCTTCTCCACCGTCGCCGGCAACCTCGGCGCGGCGGACGCGGTGCGCGACCCGCGCGGCTTCGCGCTGAAGTTCTACACCGAGGAGGGCAACTACGACCTCGTCGGCAACAACACCCCGGTGTTCTTCATCAAGGACGCCGGCAAGTTCCCCGACTTCATCCACACCCAGAAGCGGGACCCGTACACCGGCTCGCAGGAGGCGGACAACGTCTGGGACTTCTGGGGCCTGTCGCCCGAGGCCACCCACCAGGTGACCTGGCTGTTCGGCGACCGCGGCATCCCGGCCTCGTACCGGCACATGGACGGCTTCGGCTCGCACACCTACCAGTGGCAGAACGAGGCCGGCGAGTACTTCTGGGTGAAGTACCACTTCAAGACCGACCAGGGCGTCAAGAGCCTCACCCAGGACGAGGCCAACAAGCTCGCCGGCGAGGACCCGGACAGCCACCAGCGCGACCTGCGCGAGGCCATCGAGCGCGGCGAGTTCCCGACCTGGACGGTCAGCGTCCAGATCATGCCGGCGGCGGACGCGGCGAACTACCGCTTCAACCCGTTCGACCTGACCAAGGTCTGGCCGCACGCCGACTACCCGCTGGTCGAGTTCGGCAAGCTGGAGCTGAACCGCAACCCCGACAACATCTTCGCCGAGGTCGAGCAGTCGATATTCTCGCCGTCGCACTTCGTGCCCGGCATCGGCCCGTCCCCGGACAAGATGCTGCAGGGCCGCCTGTTCGCCTACGCGGACGCCCACCGCTACCGCGTCGGCGTCAACGCCGACCACCTGCCGGTGAACCGCCCGCACGCCACCGAGGCGCTCACCAACCACCGGGACGGCCACCTGTACGACGGCCGTCACGGGCGCCGCAAGAACTACGAGCCGAACAGCTTCGGCGGTCCGGTGCAGACCGGCCGCCCGCTGTGGGCGCCGCTGCCGGTCGCCGGTGCCACCGGCAACCACGAGGCCCCCTCGCACGCCGAGGACAACGACTTCGTGCAGGCCGGCAACCTCTACCGGCTGATGGGCGAGGACGAGAAGCAGCGGCTGATCGGCAACCTGTCCGGCTTCATCGCCAAGGTCTCCGCGGACCGCGAGGACATCGTCGAGCGGGCGGTGGGCAACTTCCGCAAGGCCGACGCCGACTTCGGTCAGCGGCTGGAGACGGCGGTGCGGGAGCTGCGCAAGCAGCGCTGACGCACCCCGGCGCGGGGCCCGGTGAGGGGCCCCGCCGAGCAGCGGGCCCCGAGTGCCGACGGAGAACCGGCACCCGGGGCCCGCACCACGTGAGGGGGATCCTTCGAAGAATCCCCAGGCAGGTCGAGCGGAGAATCAGACGCTCAGGCGGCGCAGCGCCTCCTCGTGGAGCAGGCCGTTGGAGGCGACGGCGTCGGCGCCGCCCGGGCCCGGGATGCCGTCCAGGCCGGTGAAGCGCCCGCCGGCCTCCTCGACGATGATGCAGTTCGCCGCCATGTCCCACAGCGACAGCTCCGGCTCGGCGGCGATGTCCACCGCGCCCTCGGCGACCATCATGTACGACCAGAAGTCGCCGTAGGCGCGGGTGCGCCAGCAGGCCCGGGTGAGGTCGAGGAACGGGTCGAGGCGGCCGCGCTCCTCCCAGCCGGTGAGCGAGGAGTAGGAGAAGGACGCGTCCTCGATCCGCGAGACGCCGGAGACGTGGATCCGGCCCGCCTTGGCGAGGCTGCGGCCGGCGAACGCGCCGAGGTCCTTGGCCGCCCACCAGCGGCGGTTCAGCGCCGGGGCGGAGACGATGCCGACGACGGGCCGCTCCACGCCGTCCGGGCCGTCCTCCAGCAGCGCGATCAGGGTGGCCCAGACCGGGACGCCGCGGATGTAGTTCTTGGTGCCGTCGATCGGGTCGATCACCCAGCGGCGCGGGCCGGAGCCCTGCAGGCCGAACTCCTCGCCGAGCACCGCGTCGCGCGGGCGGGCCCGCTGCAGGACGCCGCGCACCATTTCCTCGGCGGCCTTGTCGGCGTCGCTGACGGGGGTCAGGTCGGGCTTGGTCTCGATCCGCAGGTCGAGCGCGCGGAAGCGGTCCAGGGTGACCGAGTCGGCCGAGTCGGCGAGGACATGGGCGAGTCGGAGGTCGTCGTGGTAGTCGGCCATGGTCGAAACCCTAGCGTTCCGCCTCCGTCAGTGCGCGGATCCGCTGAGCTGGAGGCCGATGACCCCGGCGATGACCAGGGAGATCGAGACGAGTTTGAGCACCGAGGTGGACTCGCCGAGGAAGATCATGCCGTAGATGGCGGTGCCGGCCGCGCCGATGCCGGTCCACACCGCGTAGGCGGGGCCGACCGGGAGGGTCTTCAGGGAGAGGGTCAGCAGGCCGAAGCTGCCGAGGGCGAAGACGCAGAAGCTGATGGTGGGCCAGAGCTTGGTGAAGCCCTCGCTGAGCTTGAGGTTGATCGCGAAGCCGGTCTCCAGGAAACCGGCCAGGATCACCAGGGCCCATGCCATCGCGTGCTCTCCCTGTCGGTCGGCGGACCGGGCGGCGCGGCCGGTCGGTGGGACCGGTCGGCCGGCCGGGCCGTGATCCGGCCCGACTTTCCTATGATCACCAGGAGAGGGCGCCGTGACACCTCGAATGCGGAAACCGCCCGGCGCCGGCCGTCAGTCGCCCTCGCGGGCCTCCTTGCTGGCCAGCAGGCGGCGCAGCGAGTAGAGCCTGGCGGGGTCGGCGTGCCCGTCGGCCACCCAGGCGTCCAGCGCGCAGTCCGGCTCGTCGTGGCTGCACGCGCGCGGGCAGCCCTCGGTGCCGGGCTCCAGGTCGGGGAAGGCGTGGATGACCCGGGACGGGTCGATGTGCGACAGGCCGAAGGAGCGGAAGCCGGGCGTGTCGATCACCCAGCCCGCGTCCAGTGCCTTCTTCGAGCCGGGCTTGGCGCCGGGCGGCGGCGGCAGTCGCAGCGCGAGCGCGGAGACGGTGGTGTGCCGGCCGCGGCCGGTGACGGCGTTGACCCGGCCGGTGATCCGCTGCCGCTCCGGGACGAGGGCGTTGACCAGGGTGGTCTTGCCGACGCCGGAGTGGCCGATGAACACGGTGCGCAGGCCGCGCAGGTGCGCGCGGACGGCCTCGGCGCCGGTGGTCTCCAGCTCGTCGCGGCGGGTGACGACGTACTGGATGCCCAGCGGCGCGTAGGACTCCAGCAGCGGTTCGGCGGGGGCCAGGTCGGCCTTGGTGAGGACGAGCAGCGGCTCCATGCCCGCGTCGTAGGCGGCGACCAGGCAGCGGTCGATCAGCCGGGGCCGCGGCTCCGGGTCGGCCAGCGCGGTGACGATGGCGAGCTGCTCGGCGTTGGCGACGACGATCCGCTCGTAGGGGTCGTCGTCGTCCGCGGTGCGCCGCAGCACCGAGGTGCGCTCCTCGACCCGCACGATCCGGGCCAGGGTGTCGGTGTCCCCGGAGAGGTCGCCGACCAGGGAGACGGTGTCGCCGACGACCACGCCCTTGCGGCCCAGCTCGCGGGCCTTCATGGCGACGACCTCGTGCTCCTGCTTGGTGCCCGGGTCGACCAGGCAGGTCAGCCGGCCGCGGTCGATGGTGAGCACCATCGCCTCGGCGGCGTCCTCGTGTTTGGGCCGGATCCGGGTCCGCGGCCGGGAGCCCCGGCGCGCGGGGCGGTTGCGGATGTCGTCCTCGTCGGCGTCCTTGCCGTAGCGGCGCATGTGCCCAGTCCCCCGCTCAGCCGCCCGCCACCGGTCCGGCGAGCAGTTCGTCCCACATGGCGGGGAAGTCCGGCAGGGTCTTGGCGGTGGTGGCCACGTTCTCCACCTGGACGCCGGGCACGGCGAGGCCGATCACCGCGGCGGCGGTGGCCAGGCGGTGGTCCTCGTAGGTGTGGAAGACGCCGCCGGTGAGCTTGCGCGGGCGGATCCGCAGGCCGTCCTCGGTCTCGCTGACGTCGCCGCCGAGGCCGTTGATCTCCTTGGCGAGGGCGGCCAGCCGGTCGGTCTCGTGCAGCCGCAGGTGGGCGATGCCGTAGAGGTGGGACTCGGAGTCGGCGAGGGCGGCGACCGCGGCGATCACCGGGGTGAGCTCGCCGACGTCGTGCAGGTCGGCCTCGATGCCGTGGATCCGGCCGGTGCCGGTGAAGCGCAGGCCCTCGTCGGTGAAGGCGCAGCTGCCGCCCATCCGGGTGTAGAGGTCGCGCAGCTGGTCGCCGGGCTGGGTGGTGTGCTTCGGCCAGTCGCGGACGGTGACCCGGCCGCCGGCGACCAGGGCGGCGGCGAAGAACGGCGCGGCGTTGGAGAGGTCGGGCTCGACGACCAGGTCGCGGCCGAGCAGGGCGCCGGGGGTGACCCGCCAGACGTCCTTCTCGCCGCCGTCCTCGGGGGCGTCGACCTGGACGCCGGCCAGGCGCAGCATGTCGACGGTCATCCGGATGTGCGGCAGCGAGGGGACGGGGCCGCCGACGTGCCGGACCTCGACGCCGTTGTTGTAGCGGGCGCTGGAGAGCAGCAGCGCGGAGACGAACTGGGAGGAGGCGGAGGCGTCGAGCTCGACGGTGCCGCCGTCGAGGGCGCCGGTGCCGTGCACGGTGAGCGGGAAGGTGCCGCGTCCGCCGTCCTCGATCCGGGCGCCGAGCGCGCGCAGGGCGTCGATGACGCCGTGCTGGGGGCGCTCGTGGCTGCGCGGGTCGCCGTCGAAGTGGACCGGGCCGTCGGCGAGGACGGCGAGCGGGGGCAGGAAGCGCATGACCGTGCCGGCGTTGCCGACGTCGACCGAGGCGGGGCCGCGCAGCACGGGGGCGGGGATGACCCGCCAGGCCTCGCCGCCGCCGGTGCCGCCGGTGTCGTTGTTGACCTGCTCCTCGATGGTGACGCCGAGGGCGCGCAGGCCGTCGGCCATCAGCTGGGAGTCGCGGCTGCGCAGCGGGCGGCGCACCCAGCCGGGACCGTCGGCCAGTGCGGCCAGCAGCAGGGCGCGGTTGGTGACCGACTTGGAGCCGGGGATGGTGACGGTGGCGTCCACGGGGGTGGTCGCGACGGGGGCGGGCCACAGGGTCTCGGTCATGGGCCAAGTCTAGGGGCCGTACGGGAACCGTCCTGTTACCCGAGGGTGCGGTCCGCGGGCCCCGACCGGCCCCGACCGGCCCCGGTCGGTCACAGCGGGCTCAGCAGCCAGCTCGCGCCGAGGGCGAGGCAGACGAGGGCGGTGACCAGGAAGAGGGTGATCCAGGCGAGGCCGGGGATGCCGGTGAGCCGGGCGAGCTGGTCGGCGTCGGAGTCGTGCGCCTCGCCGTGCCGGCGCTGGCGCTGGAGTTCGAGGACCGGGCGGACGGCGCCGAGCAGCAGGAACCAGGTGCCGAGGTAGGCGAAGCCCGCCTGGACGCCGGGGGAGCCGAACCAGGAGACCAGGAAGAAGGCGCCGCCGGCGAGCAGCACGGTGAACAGGCCGAAGGCGTTGCGGATCCGGACGAGCAGGGCGAGCAGCAGGGCGACGGCGAGCCACAGCAGCAGGGTGATCCGGTCGGCGGCGAGCAGGGCGGCGCAGCCGAGGCCGAGCAGGGCGGGGGTGGTGTAGCCGGCGGCGAGGGTGAGCAGCATGCCGGGGCCGGTGGCGCGGCCGTAGGAGAGGGTGAGGCCGGAGGTGTCGGAGTGCAGCCGGATGCCGGCGAGCCTGCGGCGGGTGGCGAGGGCGGCGAGGCCGTGGCCGCCCTCGTGGGCGATGGTGACGGCGTTGCGGGCGATCCGCCACAGCGGGCGGGCGAGGACGGTGAGCAGGGCGGTGGCGCCGGTGGCGAGGGCGAGCCAGCCGGGCGGGTCGGGCTGGGGGCCGGTGACGGCGGTCCACAGCTCGTCGAGGGTCCTGGCGTCCATGGTTCTCCTCCGCCTCGGTTCGGCCGCTTCCTGCGCACGGCAGCCTGCCATGGGGAGGACGGCGGGCCCGGGGCGGGTGGTTCTGCGGGCGGGCGGGGGCCCGGGGCGGGCGGGGCCGTGGCAAGCTGACGGTATGTGTGGTCGCTTCGCCGCGAGTACCCGGCCCGAGTCCGTCGTCGAGCTGTTCGGCGTCGAGCAGTGGGACCCGGCCGAGACGCTGGACCCGAGCTGGAACGTCGCGCCGACGCAGAGCGCCTTCGTGGTGCTGGAGCGCCTGGCGAAGGGGGCGCCCGCGCCGGTGCGCCAGCTGCGGGTGCTGCGCTGGGGGCTGGTGCCGCAGTGGGCGGGCTCGCCGGAGGCGGCGGTGAAGATGATCAACGCCCGGGCGGACACGGTGCACGAGAAGCCGTCGTACCGGCAGGCGTTCGCCGCGCGCCGGTGCGTCGTGCCGGTGGACGGCTACTACGAGTGGCAGACCGTGCCGGGGGAGCGGGGCCGGGCGCGCAAGAAGCCGTTCTTCGTCTCCCGGGCGGACGGCGCTCCGCTGGCGCTGGCGGGCCTGTACGAGTTCTGGCGCAACCGGGCGGTGCCCTCGGACCATCCGGAGGGCTGGCTGGTGACGTTCACGATCGTGACGACCGAGGCCGAGGAGCTGCTGGCGCCGATCCACGAGCGGATGCCGCTGTTCCTGGACCCGGGATCGTTCGACGCCTGGCTGGACCCGGGGCTGGACGACGGCGGGTCCGAGGAGCTGCGGCGGCTGCTGGTACCGCCGCCGCCGGGCGCGCTGCGGGTGACGCCGGTGTCGCCGGACGTCGGCAGCATCCGCAACGACCACGCCGGGCTCACCGCGCCGTACACCGAGGCCGAGTACGAGACGACCCTGTTCTGACGACCCTGTTGTGACGACCGCCGTCGCGCACCACCGAGAGGACCGCCGCCGTGACCGCCGTGAAATCGGCCCCCGTGACCACCGAGTCGGTGACCACGCCCGCCGGGGAGGCCCGGATCACCCTGCACCCGGCGTCCGCGCCGCGGGCGGTGCTGGCCCTGGGGCACGGCGCCGGCGGTGGGATCGAGGCACGCGACCTGGCGGCGCTGGCCGCCGCCCTGCCGGCCCGCGGGGTGTCGGTGGCGCTGGTCGAGCAGCCCTGGCGGGTGGCGGGGCGCAAGGTGGCGCCGGCGCCGAAGACCCTGGACGCGGGCTGGGTGCCGGTGGCCGGGCGGCTGGCCGGGGCGGGTCTGCCGCTGCTGGTGGGCGGGCGCAGTGCCGGGGCGCGGGTGGCCTGCCGGACCGGGGCGGAGAGCGGGGCGGTGGGCGTGGTGGCGCTGGCGTTCCCGCTGCACCCGCCGGGCCGTCCGGAGCGCAGCCGGGCCGAGGAGCTGCTGGGGTCGGGGCTGCCGACGCTGGTGGTGCAGGGGGCGGCGGATCCGTTCGGCGGGCCCGCGGAGTTCCCGGAGCTGCCGGACTCGCACGAGCTGGTGGCGCTGCCGGTCGGCAACCACGGCTTCGAGGTGCCGAAGCGGGCGGCGGTGGGGCAGCGGGAGCTGCTGGACCTGATCGTCTCGGCGGTCGGTGACTGGGTGCTGCGGGTGGTGTGAGACCGGTCACCGGGGCCCGGGAATGCGGGCGGGGCCCGCGTGGTTGTGACGGTCGTCAGTTGGCGTCCCGGTGGAAGGCAGGGCAGATGGGTTCGATCGCGTGCCCCGAGCGACCGGACGAGCGCGAGGCCTTCGCGCTGTCCTGGCCGGAGTGGCCGGCGGCGGGCGAGAAGCCCGTCGGCCCGATATCCTCGCTTTCGGGGCGGCCCGCCGTGGGCCGTGTCCGTCATGCCGAGGAGGTGGGTCCGGTCGTCGGGACCGAGCACGAGGCCGAGCCGGGCCGGGGCCCGGAGGAGGGCCGGCCCGCGGGCGAGGCGCTCACCGGTGAGGAGCTGGCCGAGGCGATCGGTGAGGACACCTTCCGGGTGTCGGCGGAGGAGAGCGAGGAGGCCCGGCGGGAGCGCTTCGAGCGCGACGCCCTGGGCTACCTGGACCCGATGTACTCGGCCGCCCTGCGGATGACCCGCAACCCGGCCGACGCGGAGGACCTCCTGCAGGAGGCGTTCGCGAAGGCGTACGCGTCGTTCCACCAGTTCCGCGAGGGCACCAACCTCAAGGCGTGGCTGTACCGCATCCTCACCAACACCTTCATCAACTCGTACCGCAAGAAGCAGCGGGAGCCGCAGCGCACCGCCGCCGAGGAGATCGAGGACTGGCAGCTGGCCCGGGCCGAGTCGCACATGTCGACGGGTCTGCGCTCGGCGGAGACCCAGGCCCTGGACCACCTCCCGGACAGCGATGTGAAGGACGCCCTCCAGGCCATCCCGGAGGAGTTCCGCATCGCCGTCTATCTCGCGGACGTAGAGGGCTTTGCGTACAAGGAGATCGCGGACATCATGGGTACTCCCATCGGTACGGTGATGTCCCGGCTGCACCGCGGCCGCCGTCAGTTGCGCGGCATGCTGGAGGATTACGCCCGTGAGCGCGGGCTGGTCCCGGCCGGCAGCGGGGCAGGGCAGGAAGCGAAGGGCTCGGGCTCATGAGCTGCGGCGATCCGCACGACACCGAGTGTGGCGAGGTCCTCGACCACCTCTACGAATTCCTCGACAACGAGATGGCCGAGGGCGACTGCGTCAAGCTGCGCGTGCACTTCGAGGAGTGCTCGCCCTGCCTGAAGCAGTACGGACTGGAGCAGGCGATCAAGGCGCTGATCAAGCGTTCCTGCGGCTGCGACGACACCCCGGCCGACCTGCGCGGCAAGGTGCTGGCCAGGATCGACTCGATCCGGGCCGGGCAGCGGTCGGGCGAGGCGGTGGTGGTCGCGGTCGAGACGACGGTCGAGGTGCACGCCGAGTCGGCCGGTGAGCCCGCCGGTCCGGGCCGTGCCGCGGAGGCGGCGGCCGGAACCTGAGGCGCGGCGGACGGCGCACACCGGACGATGTGGACGTGAACGGCCCCGGGAGCGGATGCTCCCGGGGCCGTCGTCTGTCCGCGTCCCCGGCGGCCCTGGCACACCGTCACTCGTTCGGGTGAGTTGGCGGTGTGCCAGCAGCGGCATTGCGCGATCACGCGTCCCGGCGCGGGAGCGGCGTCCTATCCTCCTGACGGACGCTCACCGCCGCCCGTACGCCGCCGCCTCGGCGAGCGCGGGCGGCCGGCGGCCCGGGACGGCGGGCCAGGGCGACGCGGGCCGGCACGCGGGGAGGTCGATATCACCATCGCTACCGACAGTGGAGACGCGGACCTGCCGCCGGGCGCGGCGCGCTACCTGGTGGCCGTGCCGGCGGTGGCGCTGTGCTGCCTGTTGCCGCTGCTGCCGTTACCGGCCCCGGTGCCCGGGGCGCACTGGCTGGGTGCCCCGGTGGACTGGCCGAAGGTCGGGCTGCTGGCCTTCCTGCACACCTGCTGGGAGTCGCTCGCCCAGGGCCTGTCGACGCCCTGCCTGCGGTTGGCGTGGCTGCTGCTGCGCCGTCCGCCGCTGCGACCGCGCCGGCCGGTGCGGCCCGGAGTCAACGCCTTCTTCCCGGTGCTGTTCGCCGGGGTGCTGATGCTGCCGCCGGCCGCCGCCGGGCTGGTGGCCGTCCCGGCCGCGCTGCTCGGGGCCGCCGAGTCGGAGGGCCGGCGGCGCCAGGCGTGGAACGGCGCGCAGCTCGCGCTGTCCGCCTTCGCCGCCTCGGCGGTGTTCCACCTGCTGGCCGGTCCACAGCTGCTGCTCGGCTCCCGGTTCCCGGCCGCGCTGCTGCCCGCGTTTGCCGCGCTCGGGGCGTTCTGCCTGGTCAACGGTGTTCTGGTGGGCGGCATGCGGGTGCTGGCGGAGGGCCGGCGGCCGGCCGAGCTGCTGCGCGACGCGTCCGCCGCCGCATGGGTGCCGGTGCTGCTGCACGCGGCGGGCGGGCTGATGCTCGCCGTGCTGTGGCAGGGCCCGTACGGCGCGTTCGCGGCGCTGCTGGCCCTGCTGCCGCTGTCCGTCTCGGCGTGGGTGTTCGCCCAGGGGCACCGGGAGCGCGACGCCCACCAGGCGACCGTCCGGGCGCTGGTCCAGGCGGTGGAGATCAAGGACGCCTACACCCGGGGCCACAGCGAACGGGTCGGCCGGGCGGCGGTGCTGATCGCCGATCAGCTGGGCATGGAGGCCGAGCGGCTGCGCACCCTGCGCTACGCGGGCATCCTGCACGACGTCGGCAAACTCGGCGTCGCCACCGAGCTGCTGCGCAGAAACGGTCCCCTGACCGAGGCGGAGCGCCGGGCCGTCGAGGTGCACCCGGTGCACGGGTACGAGCTGGTGCGCGGGATCGCCTTCCTCGGCGAGGCGCACGCCGGGATCCTGCACCACCACGAGCGGATGGACGGCCGCGGCTACCCGGCCGGGCTGGCCGGCGAGCAGATCCCCGAGTTCGCCCGGATCATCTCGGTCGCCGACGCCTTCGACTCGATGACCTCCACCCGGTCCTACCGGCGCGGCCGGCCGGTCACCGAGGCGGTCGCCGAGCTGGAGCGCTGCTCGGGCAGCCAGTTCGACCCGGTGATGGTGCGGGCGCTGGTGGACGCGCTGGCCGTGCACGACTGGCAGCCGGTGCTGCCGCCCCCGGACTGCATCACGGCGGTGCCGGACATCCCGCTCGGCGTGCCCGAACCGGCGCCCCGGGCGGCCCCGCGCGGGGTGCCCGCCCAGGGTGGCGGCGTGCCGACGACCGGGCCCTCATGAGCACCCGGCACGGTGAGCGGTCGGGCGGTGAGCGGCCGGGCGGCGCGAAGCCGGGCGCGTCGGCCGCACCGGGAGGCGCGCGCCGGAAGCCGGGCGCCGGGCGTGCGGGTGCGCGGCTGGGGTGCGCCGGCGCGGTGTGCGCCGTGCACGGTGCGGCGCTCGCGCTGCTGGCGGCGTCCCTCGGGGCGGTGGCGGTGCGCGGTCCGGCCGAGCCGGGGGTGGCGCTGGCCTTCACCGCGCTGATCGCCCTCGGCGAGTGTGTGCGGATCACTCTTCCGGGCGACCGCGAGCAGGCGCCGATCGGGGCGGCGGGCGCGCTGGCGTACGCGCTGCTCGGGCCGCTGCGCGGGCTGCCGGCCGGGCCCGGGGTGCTCCAGGTGGTGGCGGTGACCGGCGTCGGCCTGCTGCTGGCGCTGCTGCCGGCGGCGGGCCGGGCGGCGGCCGGTGCGCGAGGGTCCGGGCGGTCCGGGCCGGCGCCGTGGCACGAGCGGGCCCGGCGGGACGGTGCGGCGCGCCGGCTGCTCGGGGCGGGCTTCGCGGCCGCCGTGTTCCAGCCGCTCTACAACAGCGGTGTGGTCGACCGGTTCTCCGCCGACGGCCCGGCGTACGGCGCGTTCCTGACGGCGGTGGCCGCGCTGGCCACGCTCTGCGACGCGGTGCTGGCGGCGCTGCTGCGGCGGGCCCGCGGCGGGCTGCGGTTCCCGGCGGCGCTGGAGGACGAGCTGCGCTCGCTGTTCGGGGTCGGTACGGCGATCGCCGCCACCGGCATGCTGGTGAGCCTCGCCGCCGGGGAGGTCGGGCTGTGGGCGCTGCCGCTGTTCTGCGCGCCGCTGCTGCTGGCCCAGGTGTCGTTCCGGCGGGCGGCGGCGGTGCGGGCCACCACTGGGCAGACCATCGCCAGCCTGGCCAAGGCCACCGAGGTGGCCGGGTACACGCCGCCGGGGCACGCCCGCCGGGTCGCCGACACGGCGTGCGCGGTCGGCCGCGAGCTGGGTCTCGGCACCCGTGAGCTGGCGCTGCTGGAGTACGCGGCGCTGATGCACGACGTCGGGCAGCTGTCGCTGGTGGAGCCGGTGCCGGACGGGGCGACGGCGCTGCTGCCGGACGAGGAGCAGCAGCGGATCGCCCGGCTGGGCAGCGAGGTGATCCGGCGCACCGGGGTGCCGCGGCGGGTGGCCGAGCAGGTCGCCCGGCTGGCCGACCCGTTCCCCGGGCCGGACGGCGGCGGGCGCCCGGTGCCGCTGGCGGCGCGGATCATCCGGGTGGCGAACGCGCACGACGACCTGCTCACGGCGGCCCGGGGGCGCGGCGTGGGGGAGGCGGTGGGCCGGCTGGAGGTGCTGGAGGCGCTGCGGCTGGAGCGGGGGCGGGTGTACGACGCGAGGGTGGTGGACGCGCTGGTGCGGGTGCGCGGCTGAGCGCGCGCCCCCGGCTCCGGCGCCCGCGGCGGGGCCGGGCCGCGGGGCGTCCGGGGTTGAGGGGCCGGGGCCGGACGGGCAGGCTGGGGGAGGGGCCGGAAACGGGCCGGGACGGAACCGGGCAACCCCGGCGGTGGGGAGCGCGGGCGGCGGCCGTCGTGGTTGGATGCGGTCGTAGCGTGGAAAACCGACCCGGGACACCGGGCCCGTGACGCGGGAGCGGTCGCGGGACTTGAGCGGACGACGACGGCAGGGACGAACGTGAGGATCTTCCACCGGGCACGGCACCGGCCGTCCGCCACCTGGCGGCAGACGACCGACCGGGCTTTCACGCTGATCGGCGACGGCCGCTACGAGGACGCCAGCGCCCTGCTGGTGATGGCGGCCGACCTGGAGCCGTGGCTGTCGGACTCGTGGTTCAACCTGGCGCTGCTGCACAAGTTCCGCCGCGACTGGGAGCAGGCCCGGGCGGCCGGGCTGCGGGCGGTGGCGCTGCTGGACCGCGAGCAGGGCGCCCCGGACTGGTGGAACCTCGGCATCACCGCGACCGCGCTGCAGGACTGGCCGCTGGCCCGCCGGGCCTGGCAGGCGTACGGGCTGAAGCTGCCCGGTGGCCCGGGCGGGCGCGAGGAGGGGCCGGTCAGCCTGGACCTCGGGACCACCCCGGTGCGGCTCTCCCCGGACGGCGAGTCCGAGGTGGTGTGGGGCCGCCGGCTGGACCCGGCCCGGATCGAGGTGCTGTCGATCCCGCTGCCGTCCTCCGGCCGCCGCTGGGGCGAGGTGGTGCTGCACGACGGCGCCCCGCACGGCGAGCGGGTCACCGACGGGGTCGCCTACCCGGTGTTCGACGAGATCGAGCTGTGGGCGCCGTCCCCGGTGCCGACGTACGTGGTCCTGCTGCAGGCGGCGACCGAGGCGGACCGGGACGCGCTGGAGCGGCTGGTCGCGGACGCCGGCTACGCGGCGGAGGACTGGACGTCCTCGGTGCGGCTGCTGTGCCGGGCCTGCTCGGAGAGCCGGATGGCCTCGGACGACGGGCACACCGCCCACCACGACCCGCACGACGACGGGGACGCCGCGCACCCCGGCCACCTCAGCCACCTGAGCCCGGGCGCGGGCGGGATGTCCTGGCTGGCCGAGCGCGAGTGCGGGATCGCCGCCCCGGCGCACCTGGTGCGGGTGCTGCTGGACCGCTGGGCCGCCGCGTCGCCGGGAAGCCGGGCCTACCGGGATCTCGAAGAGGTCTGCTGAGCGCGCTGAGTACCCTGGTGCGGTACGCGTAGGCCTAGGGAAGCGGAAGACATGGCGGAGCAGGACCAGCACGAGCACGACGAGACCCCGAAGGTGGTCGGCGAGCAGCCGGACCTCTCCAAGGGCACGGCGCGCCCGATCACCGTCTACGGCAACCCCGTGCTGCACCGCGAGGTGAAGGACGTGACGGCCTTCGACGGCGAGCTGTCCGCGCTGATCGACGACATGTTCCAGTCGATGTACGCGGCGGAGGGCGTGGGCCTGGCCGCCAACCAGATCGGCGTGGACCTCAAGGTCTTCGTCTACGACTGCCCGGACGACGAGGGCGTGCGGCACATCGGCCACGTGGTCAACCCGGTGCTGGAGGAGTTCCCGAAGGACCGCAAGCGGGTGCTGGACGACGGCAACGAGGGCTGCCTGTCGGTGCCGACCGCCTACGCCGAGCTGCCCCGCCCGGACTACGCGGCGGTGACCGGCCAGGACAAGGACGGCAACCCGATCCGGGTCGAGGGCACCGGCTTCTTCGCCCGCTGCCTGCAGCACGAGACCGACCACCTGTTCGGCTTCCTCTACATCGACAAGCTGTCGAAGCGGGACCGCAAGGACGCCCTGCGGCAGATGGCCGAGGGCACCGCGCGCTACGCGACCGTCCTGAACGACTGACGCCGCCCGGAAGCTGACGGAGGGCCGGTGAGCAGCAGCTCACCGGCCCTCCGGCGTGTCCGGCAGGTGTCCGGGGTCAGCCGCGGGAGCGGGCGGTGGAGTCCCGGGCGACCAGGACGGGGGTGAACAGGTAGTCCCGGGCCCGGCCGCCGTGGCCCTCCAGCTGGCGCCAGAGCGCGTCGGCGACGGCGGCGCCCATCTCGTCGATCGGCTGGCGGACGGTGGTGAGCGGCGGGTTGCTGTGGGCGGCGAGGTAGCAGTCGTCGTAGCCGATCACCGAGAGGTCGCCGGGGACGCTGCGGCCGGCCTCGCGGGCGGCCTGGACCACGCCGAGGGCCATCAGGTCGCTGCCGGCGATCACGGCGGTGACGTCCGCGTCGAGCAGTTGGCGGGCGGCCGCCGCGCCGCCGGCGATGGAGTAGGCGGACTCGGCGTACCAGTCGGCGGGCGGCTCCCCGCCGAGCAGCTCGCGCATCGCCCGCCGGTAGCCGTCCAGGCGGTTGAGCGAGGGGCGCAGATAGCCCTGGCCGCCGGCCAGGCCGATCCGGCGGTGGCCGAGTTCGCGCAGGTGGGCGACGGCGATCCGGGCGCCGAGCGCCTCGTCGGTGGCGACGGTGGGGACGGCCAGGCCCTCCACCCGGCCGCTGACCAGCACCATCGGGATGCCGCGCTCGTGCAGCAGCCGGTAGAAGCCGTGGTCGGCGTTCGGGTTGGCGTGCCGTCCGGAGACCAGGACCAGGCCGGAGACGCCCTTGCGGAGCAGGACGTCGATGTAGCCGAGTTCGGCGGTGCCCTGGCGGGTGGAGGTGCCGACCACGGCGGTGAGGCCGTGCTTGGCGAGCTGCACCTCGATCGCGGAGGCGAGCAGCGGGAAGACCGGGTTGTCGAGTTCGGGGACGACGATGCCGATCAGCGCGCCCTGGTGCGGGTCGTAGCCCTGGTCGGGCTGCCAGCCGAGCTCCCGCATGGCCTCGGCGACCTTCACCTTGGTGTCGTCGGAGACGCCCGGCCGGTCGTTGATCACCCTGCTCACCGAGGCGGCGCTGACGCCCGCCCGGGCGGCGATGTCGCGCAGTGACGGGCCGCTCAATTGGTCCTCCGGTCTGGTCCGGCCTGCATCTTACAAAGCCCGGTGCGACAGGTCGCGCACCAGGATGAAACGATCTTAGCAACATATTGCGCAACAGTTTCATCGCCGTTACGGTTCCCTCGTCGGCCCCGATAAGCGGAATGCCGTCATCCGTTAGCCTGTCCACCCGCCCCGAGGAGCCCCATGGACCCGGCCAGCAGCCACCGCCTCGCCGCCCGCCACCAGCCGCACCACGACGGGTCCGCGCGCTACGTCGGCGACCTCGCCCCGCGCCTCGGGCAGCCCGTCGACCTGCTGGTCCGGGTGCCCGCCGGGCAGGAGGTCGAGCGGGTCTTCCTGCGCTCCGTCCCGGACGGCGAACCGCACTTCACGGCCGCCGTCGTCGATCGCGTCGACGACACCGGGACCACCTGGTGGCGGGCCGCCCTGGAGATGGTCAACCCGGAGATGAACTACCGGTTCTGGCTGCACACCCCGGACGGCGGGCGCTGGCTCACCGCCGCCGGCCTGCACGACCACGACCTGCCGGACGCCACCGACTTCCGCCTCACCACCCACCCCGCGCCGCCCGCCTGGGCCGCGGACGCGGTGGTCTACCAGATCTTCCCGGACCGCTACCACCGCTCCGGCGACTCCCCGCTCGCCGCCTGGGCCGGCCCGGCCGACTGGGACACCCCGCTGCGCACCGGCGACGCGGAGGCCCTCCAGCAGATGTACGGCGGCGACCTCTGGGGCGTGGTACGCAAGATCGACCACATCCAGCGGCTCGGCGCCACGGTGATCTACCTGACCCCGTTCTTCGAGGGCCGCTCCAACCACCGCTACGACGCCGTCTCCTTCGACCGGGTCGATCCGGCGCTCGGCGGCGACGAGGCGCTGATCGCCCTCACCACCGAGGCGCACCGGCGCGGCATCAGGGTGATCGGCGACATCACCCTCAACCACTCCGGCGACCAGCACGCCTGGTTCCGCACCGCGCAGTCCGACCCGGCGAGCCCCGAGGCCGGCTTCTACTTCTTCGGCGACGGCGGACCGGACGACTACGCGACCTTCCTCGGTGTGCGCACCCTGCCGACCCTCGACCACCGCTCCGCCGAGCTGCGCCGCCGCCTCTACGAGGGCCCCGACTCGGTGATCGCCAAGTACCTCGGCGCGCCCTTCCACCTGGACGGCTGGCGGGTCGACGTGGCGCAGATGGCCGGCCGGCGCGGCGACGTCGAGCTCAACCACCTGGTCGCCACCACCACCGCGGCCACCGTCCGGGCCGTCAACCCCGACGCCGTCCTGCTCGCCGAGCACCAGCACGACGCCTCGCTCGCCCTGGCCGGCGACGGCTGGCAGGGCACCATGAGCTACGCCGGCTTCACCCGGCCGGTCTGGAGCTGGCTGGTCGAGAAGCACGACCAGAAGGACTTCTGGGCCGTCCCCGGGCCGATCCCCGACTACGACGCCGCCCGGGTGCGCGCCACCATGACGGCCTTCGGCGCCGCGCTGCCCTGGCGCAGCCGCGCCCACAACCTGACCCTGCTGGACTCGCACGACACCGCCCGGTTCCGGACCTTCGCCGGCCCGGAGCGGCAACTGCTCGGCGCGGCCCTGCTGTTCACCCTGCCCGGCATCCCCATGGTGTTCTCCGGCGACGAGGTCGGGGTGCTGGGCGAGGGCCTGGAGGAGGGCCGCAAGCCGTTCCCCTGGGACGAGTCCGCCTGGGACCAGCAGACCTGGCGCACCTACCGGGACCTGGTCCGGCTGCGCCGCAGCCACAGCGCGCTGACCGGCGGCGGGCTGCGCTGGCTGGTCGCCGAGGGCGACGTCCTGCTGTTCGAGCGGGAGGACGAGCGGGAGCGGATCCTGGTGCAGATCAGCCGGGCCGACCACCCGCCGGTGGCGGGGGAGTGGCACGCCACCCACCTGCTCGGCGGCCCGCAGCTGGTCCCCGGCCGCGACCTGCCCAACCAGGGCCCGGCCGTGCACGTCTGGTCGGTGGCCCGATGAGCGCCGACACCGCCTGGGCCGGCGCGTCCGGAGGGACCGCCCGGCGCGGCGAGCCCGCCGTGCGCCGGGGTCGGATCGAACGGATCCCCGGCTTCCGTTCCGAGGTGCTGGGCAACGAACGGGACCTGCTGGTCCACCTGCCGCCCGGCTACGACGACCGGCCGGACGCCGACTACCCGGTGCTCTACCTGCACGACGGCCAGCAGGTCTTCGACCAGGGGCAGCAGCCCACCTGGGCGGTGGACCGGACGCTGGAGGCGCTGTACGCGCAGGGGCTGATCCCCGAGCTGATCGCGGTCGCCGTGCCCAACGCCGGCGCCGACCGGGGCGTCGAGTACTCCCACGTCGCCGAGTACTGGCGCACCCCCGGCACCCCGCTGAAGGGCCACCGCTACGAGGCCTTCCTGACCGACGAGGTCAAGCCCTTCGTCGACGCCCGCTACCGGACCAGGACCGGCCCGGAGCACACCGCGCTGATGGGCTCCTCGATGGGCGGCCTGGTCACGTACCACATCGCCTTCCGCCGCCCCGAGGTCTTCGGCCTGGCCGCCGTCCTCTCCCCGTTCCTCACCCACGTCGACCCGGAGAGCCTCGGCGAACGCGTGGTGCACGAGCGCTACCGGCGGCGCGGGCCGCGGCGGATCTGGCTGGACATCGGCGGCCGGGAGGGGCTGATCATGGCCAGGCCCGCCCGCGAACTGGCCGGCCGGCTGGTCGACGAGGCCGGCTACACCTCCGGCGCCGACCTGCTCTACTACGAGGACCCGGCCGCGCCGCACCACGAGAACGCCTGGCGCCCGCGCGCCCGGCACGCGCTGCTGCACCTGTTCGGCGCGCCCTCCCCGGTGCGCTCGCTCACCGTCGAGCCGCGGATCCTGCTGGCGCCCGGCGAGACCTGGAGCGCCGTCAACCCGGTCGTGGTCCGCGCCGACGGCGTGCGGTACACCGCGCTGGAGGCCGGCTACCGGGTCGAGCGGCCCGGGGTGGCGGCCGTCTCGCCGCACGGCGGACTGCGCCCGCTGGCCGCCGGGTGCACGGCGGTCACCGTCCGGGCCCACGGGCTGACGGCGCGCACCGAGGTCGCGGTCGACCCGGAGCTGCCGGCCCGCCCGGTGCTGGAGGTCACCGTGACCGTCCCGCCCGGCACCCCCGACGACGCCCCGGTGATGTTCGGCCCGCTGCCCTGCGCTCCGGCCGGTCCCGGCCGGTTCCGCGGACGGATCGCCGTCCCGCGCGGCACCGGCTTCGACGGCGGCGTCTCGCGCGGCTGGGGCCTGGACGCCGTCGACGCCGACGGCCGGCGGGTGCTGCACCCGCTGCGGGTCGACCGCGACACCCGGCTCGACCTCACCGTCGAGCGCTGGTACCGGCCGGCGGACGGTATCTGACCCCCGCCCCCGCGACCCCCACCCCCCGCGACCCACCACCGCACCCCTCCCGGACGAAGGAGTCTCGGACCATGCGCCACCGGATCCCCCGCCCCCGCAGAACCGCCGCACTCGGCCTGCTCGCCCTGCTGGTCACGGCCTGCGGCGGCACCTCGCCCTCCGCGGCCCCCGCGCCCGCCGGCGGCACCGCCGCCGCAGACGGGCCGATGACCGCCCCACCGATCGCCGCCGACGGGGGCGACCTGGTGATCTGGGCCCAGACCCAGCAGGCCGCCGCCCTGCAGCCGCTCGCCGACCGCTTCGGCAAGGAGCACGGCGTCAAGGTCACCGTCGCCCCGCAGTCCGTCAACACCCAGCAGGCGTACGTCACGGCCACCAACGCCGGCAAGGGCCCCGACCTCGTGGTCGGCGCCTCCGACTGGCTCGGCAACCTGGTGCAGAACGGCACGGTCGCCCCCGTCCCGCTGACCGCGCAGCAGAAGGCGCTGTTCCAGCCCACCGCCCTGGCGGCCGTGGCCCAGGGCGGCCAGCAGTACGGCGTGCCGTACGCGACCGAGACCCTGGTGCTGTTCCGCAACACCGAACTGGCCCCGGCCGCCCCCGCCACCTTCGAGGACCTGGCCGGCACCGCCCAGGACGCCGTCCGGGCCGGGAAGGCCGAGGTCCCGCTGGCGCTGCCGATCGGCCAGCAGGGCAACGCCTACGCCCTGCAGCCGCTGTTCACCTCGGCCGGCGGCTACCTGTTCGGCGGGAAGCCGGACGGCGGCTGGGACACCGCGGACCTCGGGGTCGGCGGCCCCGGCTCGATCGCGGCCGGCGAGCTGTTCAAGCAGTACGGGGAGAAGGGCGCCGGGCTGTTCAACCGCTCGGTGGACACCAACGCCATCTCGCTGTTCACCGGGCGCAAGTCGCCCTACCTGGTGGCCGGGCCGTGGGCGCTCGGGCAGGTCAAGCAGGCCGGCCTGCCGTACGCGATCTCCCCGGTGCCCGGCTGGGCCGGCAAGGAGCAGGCCCGTCCCTTCATCGGCGTGCAGGCGTTCTACCTCTCCGCCAAGGCGAAGAACCAGCCGCTGGCCCAGGAGTTCCTGCTGCGCGCGATCGGCTCGGAAGAGGGCCAGCTGGCGCTCTACCAGGCCTCGCCGGAGCCGCCCGCGCTGACCTCCGCCCTCGCCAAGGTCTCGGCCGGCGACCCGGACATCGGCGCCTTCGCGGCCGCGGGCGAGGCGGGGCAGCCGCTGCCGACCATCCCCGCGATGAACGCGATCTGGGGACCGCTCGGCCAGGCCGAGGCGAGCATCGTGGCCGGCGCCGACCCGGCGGAGACCATGCGCCAGGCCGGCGAGGCCATCCGCGCCGCCCTCGGCGCCGGCCACTGACACACTCCCCGGCGCCCCGCGCCCCTCCCGGACGGACCAGGGACCACCCCCATGACCTCCCCCACCCTTCAGGACAGCAGGCGTCCGGCCCGCCCCGCCGACGCCCCGATCCGCCCGCCCCGTCGGGCCGGCGCACTGACCGCGCAGCTGGTGAAGCTCGCCCTGCTGTCCGGGGTCGCCGCACTCGCCCTGTTCGCCGCGCCCAAGCTCTACGGGGCCGGCCACTGGGCCGGCCTCGGCGTCCTCGCCGCCGGGACCGGGGCCACCTTCTGGATCTACCTCTCGCCGCGCCGGCTCGCCGCCAAGTACCTGCTGCCGGCCACCGTGCTCTTCCTGGCCTTCGTGGTCTACCCCGTGCTCCACATCGTCGCGGTCTCCTTCACCGACTACGGGGACGGGCACCTGCTCACCAAGGACCAGGCCGTCCGCACCCTGGTCGACAACTCGGTGGAGCCCGTCCCCGACGGCCCCTCGTACACGCTCACCGTCGCTACCGAGCCGGCCGGCGGCCCGCTCGTCCTGCTGCTCACCGACCCGGCGACCGGCCGGACCGAGGCCGGTACCGCCCACGGCCTGGCCCCCGCCCCGGCCGGGACGGCGACCGCGCCCGACGGCCGGGTGACCACCGCGCCGGGCCTGCGGATCCTCACCCCGGGCCAGGTCAACGGCCGCGCCCAGGAGCTGAAGGACCTGAGGGTCCCGGTGGACGGCGGCTTCGTGGTCGGCCAGGGACTCTCCTCGGCCACCACCGCCCGGCCCACCCTGGTGCACGACGCCCGGGCCGACACCCTCACCGACACCCGCACCGGCACCGTCTACCGCTCCGGGGACGGCCGGTTCACCGCCGACGACGGCTCCGGACGGACCCTGCCCACCGGCTGGCACCGCACCGTCGGCTTCGCCAACTTCACCGCCGTGCTCACCAGCCCGGCCGTGCGCGGCCCCTTCCTCGGCGTGCTCGCCTGGACCTTCGGCTTCGCCGCGCTCTCCACCGGCGCCTCCTTCGCGCTCGGCCTCGGCCTCGCCTTCACCCTGCACCACCCGCGGCTGCGCGGGCAGCGGGCCTACCGCTCGCTGCTGCTGCTGCCGTACGCGATGCCCGCGTTCATCGGCATCCTGATCTGGCAGAGCATGTACAACCGGGACTTCGGGCTGCTCAACCAGCTGCTGCACACCCGGATCGACTGGCTCGGCGACACCTGGAGCGCGCGCTTCGCGGTCGTCCTGACCAGCCTGTGGCTGGGCTTCCCCAACATGCTGCTGATCTGCACCGGGGTGCTGCAATCGATGCCCGCCGAGCTGAACGAAGCCGCGCGGATCGACGGCGCCGGGCCGTGGACGGCCTTCCGGGCGGTGACCTTCCCGCTGCTGCTGGTGGCCGCCTCGCCCGTGCTGATCTCCTCCTTCGCCTTCAACTTCAACAACTTCAACGCCGTCCAACTGCTCACCGGCGGCGGCCCGTTCGACGGCGCCGGCGGGACGGCCGGCTCCACCGACATCCTGATCAGCTACACCTACCGGGTGGCCTTCGGCGGGCAGGGCGCCCAGTACGGCTTCGCCGCCGCCCTGTCGATCTTCATCTTCCTGCTGGTCGGCCTGATCACCCTGGTGGGCTTCCGCCGCACCCGGGCCCTTGAGGAGCTGAACGCATGACCACCACCGCCCGATGGCTGCGCCGGTTCGGCTGGCGGCACCTGGTCGCCGTCCTCGCCGTCTGCTTCGCGCTCCTCCCGCTGCTCTTCGTGTTCTCCGCCGCGCTCAACCCGCTCGGTACCCTGCAGTCCTCCACGCTGCTGCCCGAGCACGCCTCGTTCGCCAACTTCACCGCGCTGTTCACCGACGAGCAGTACCCGTTCGGCCGCTGGCTGCTCAACACGGCGCTGATCTGCGGCAGCTTCGCCGTGCTCAACGTGCTGCTCGGGGTCTGCTCGGCGTACGCGTTCTCCCGCTTCCGCTTCCGCGGCCGGCGGGTGGGGCTGCTCACCGTCCTGCTGGCCCAGATGTTCCCGCAGTTCCTCGCGGTCGTCTCGCTCTACCTGCTGTTCGCCGGGATCGGCGACGTGCTGCCGGTGATCGGCCTGGACACGCCCTGGGGACTGCTGCTGGTCTACCTGGGCGGGGCGATGGGCGTGAACACCTGGCTGATGAAGGGGTACCTGGACACCATTCCGAAGGAGATCGACGAGGCCGCCAAGATGGACGGGGCCGGGCACGCGCAGATCTTCTTCCGGATCATCCTGCCGCTGGCCGCGCCGATGCTGGTGGTGGTCGGGATCCTCTCGCTGACCACCGCGCTCAACGACGTCATCCTGGCGGGCATCTTCCTGACCTCCAACGAGTCCAAGACGGTGGCGGTCGGCCTCTACGGGATCATCTCCGGCCAGCAGGACCAGAACTACGGCCTCTTCGCGGCCGGGGCGCTGGTCACCTCGCTGCCGGTGATCCTGGTCTACCAGTTCCTCCAGCGCTACCTCGCCCAGGGCCTCACCGCCGGCTCGGTCAAGGGCTGAGCCGGCGGCGGGCCCGCGGCGTCAGCCGGTGACGAACAGCCACTCCGGGCCGTAGGTGAAGCGGGGGTCGACGGGCAGCTTGATGCTGTTGATCTTCTGGGCGGTGCCGCGCAGCTGCCCCATCAGGCCGATGGCCGGGAAGATGTCCGCCCCGGTGGGGCCCCAGGCGGCCTCCAGGGCGCGCAGCATGTCGCTGTACTGCTGGTTGAAGGTGTGCAGGAGGGCGGCGGTGGGCGCGTCGGGCGCGTTGGGGGAGCCGGCCCAGCCGCCCTGGGGGACCCGGCCGACCGGGAAGGTGTCCGGCAGGGGCACGTCGGCGCCGATGAAGTCGAACTTCCCCGTCTGCTCGTCGAGGACGAACTTCTTGCCGACGGCGATCTCCTTGAACGCGTAGTAGTGGGCGAGTTCGCCCGGAGCACCGGGGAAGGGGTTCTCGGGGGAGGTGGTGGTGCCCTCGCCCTGGGCCTGGATGACGTGGATGGCGGCCAGGACGTCGCCGAGGGCGTTCATCGGGACGATGTCGTTGCCGGCCCCGTGGCTCGACCCGAGGGGGAAGCTCACCTGCTGCCGGCCGGTGAGCAGGTGGGCGAACTTGGGGAAGACGTCGGCGATCCGCTGGTAGAAGGCGCCGATGGTGTTGCCGTCCGCGGCGAAGCCGAGCGGGTGCTCGGGCTTCTCGATGGCGGCGAACAGTGCGGCGGAGTCCCTGGTCAGCCCGCTGAGGAACACCTCGAGCCCGGGGTTGACGCCGCCGGGCAGCTCCCCGGGGTACTTGGGGACGGTGAGCGGGTCGGTGAGCACGACGGTGCCGCCGATGCTGGTGAGCATGTTGCAGACCAGCCCGAAGTGCGACATCTCGTCGAAGACGATCTCGCGGATGGTGTGCCGGACCGGCTTGGTGTTGTCCGGATCGGTGATCGACCACAGCGCGGTGGCGTACGGCGGGATGGTGGAGAGCTCCAGCATGATCGCCCGCTGCAGCGCGTCCTTGAGCTCCTGCTCGGTCCAGTCGTCCTCCGCGATGTTCATCAGCTGGACGATCGCGTCGCTCTCGTAGTCCAGAACCCCGATGGCCATGATGCGTCCCCTTTCGATCGCTCGTGGCCGGACCGTAGCCGCGAACCGATCGCACACGGACACATCCCCCCGGTGCGCCCCCCGCGTTCATCCGGACAGCCCCCGCTCCCTTTCCCCGCCCGGCGTTCACACCGGGCGGGGAGGCATCATCGGGTGGCGTTCTGCTCCTCAGGCGATGCGGCCGAGATGGATGACCACGATGGTCACTGTCTGCTCGGTGATTTCGTACATGACACGGTAGAGGCCGATGTGGATCCGGCGGAGGTCCGGTGAGCCGTAGGCGGTCGAGCCTGCCGGTCGAGGATTCGAGGCCAGCAGGTCGACTGCGTCCATGACCTGGCGAAGGCCGTCGGCGTCGTCCTTGAGGAACCGGGCGGCTGCGTTGATCGCCGGCTCATCCCAGGTGATCTGGTAGGTCACTCACGCTCCAGGCCGAGGATGGCGCGGACGTCCTCGTGCGGCACGTTGGTGGCCGTGCCGGAAGCCTGGCGGGCGCGATAGCGGGCGAGTGCGAGCTCGTCCTCCAGATCGGCCAGTTCCTGCGGATTGATGAGGACGGCAGCGGGCTGCCCATGGTCGGTGATGGTGATGCGTTCGCGGCTGTGGGAGGCACGGCGGACCAGAGTGCCGAATCTTGCTCGCGCCTCGGTGATGGGCAGAGTCTCACTCATGACAGAACTGTACACTTCACGCCGGATTCGGCGCATGCGAGGAAGAGGACGGGTGGCCGCCCCGCCTGGCGAGGGCGCCGGGCGGGGCGGGGGGTCACACCGGAGCGCCAGTGGGTGTGGCTCGGCTCATCAAGAAAAGAGGGGGAGCACCGGGCGGTGCTCCCCCTCTGAACCTCGGTTCCTAGAAGTCGTCGTCGAAGGAGACCGAGCCCTCGACGGCGACCTGGTACGCGGAGACCCGGCGCTCGAAGAAGTTGGTCAGCTCCTGGACGTTCTGCAGCTCCATGAAGCCGAACGGGTTCGTCGAGCCGTAGCGGATCGGCAGGCCGAGGCGGGCCAGGCGCTGGTCGGCGACGGCCTGGAGGTACTCCCGCATCGAGGCGGTGTTCATGCCGGGCAGGCCGTCACCGCAGAGGTCCTGGGCGAACTGGAGTTCGGCCTCGACGGCCTCCTCCAGCATCTCGGTGACCTGCTTGGCCATCTCGTCGTCGAAGAGGTCGGGCTCCTCCTCGCGGACGGTGTCGACCACCGACATGGCGAAGTCCATGTGCATGGACTCGTCGCGGAACACCCAGTTGGTGCCGGTCGCCAGGCCGTGCAGCAGGCCCCGGCTGCGGAACCAGTACACGTACGCGAAGGCGCCGTAGAAGAACAGACCCTCCACACACGCCGCGAAGCAGATCAGGTTCAGGAGGAACGCGCGGCGGTCCTCCTTGGTCTGCAGCGAGTCGATGTGGTCGACCGCGTTCATGTACTTGAAGCAGAACTGGGCCTTCTGGCGGATGGAGGGGATGTTCTCCACCGCGGCGAAGGCCGCGTTGCGGTCCTCCGGGTCGGGCAGGTAGGTGTCCAGCAGCGTCAGGTAGAACTGGACGTGCACGGCCTCCTCGAACAGCTGCCGGCTCAGGTAGAGCCGGGCCTCCGGGGAGTTGATGTGCTTGTACAGGCTCAGCACCACGTTGTTGGAGACGATCGAGTCCCCGGTGGCGAAGAAGGCGACCAGTCGGCCGATGAGGTGGCGCTCGCCCTCGCTCAGCTTCGCCAGGTCGGCGACGTCCGAGTGGAGGTCCACCTCCTCGACGGTCCAGGTGTTCTTGATCGCGTCGCGGTACCGGTCGTAGAACGACGGGTAGCGCATCGGGCGCAGCGTCAGCTCGAAGCCGGGGTCGAGCAGCATCTTGTCGCGGTCTTCGGAGCTCATTACTGGCAGGCCTCGCAGGACTCGGGGTTCTCCAGGGAGCAGGCCAGCGCGGCCTCCTCCTCCGGGGTGAGGGTCGGCGTGCTCGCCGGGATCGTGTCGGCCGGAACGGGCGCGGCGGCGCGGGCGGTGCCCGAGGCGGCCTGGGCGATCCGGGTGGCCGGGCGCGAACGCAGGTAGTAGGTGGTCTTCAGACCGACCTTCCAGGCGTAGGCGTACATCGAGCTGAGCTTGCCGATGGTCGGCGCGGCCATGAACAGGTTCAGCGACTGGCTCTGGTCGATGTACGGCATGCGGGCCGCGGCCAGGTCGATCAGCGCGCGCTGCGGCAGCTCCCAGGCGGTGCGGTAGAGCGAGCGGACCTCGGCGGGCAGCCAGCCGAGCTCCTGCACCGAGCCGTTGGCGTCGCGCAGCGCGTCGCGGGTCTGCTGGTCCCAGACGCCCAGCTCCTTGAGGTCGCGCACCAGGTAGGGGTTGACCTGGAGGAACTCGCCGCTCAGGGTCTCGCGCTTGAACAGGTTGGACACCTGCGGCTCGATGCACTCGTACACGCCGGCGATGGACGCGATGGTCGCGGTCGGCGCGATGGCGAGCAGCAGCGAGTTGCGCAGGCCGGTCCCGGCGATCCGGGTGCGCAGCGCGGCCCAGCGGTCGGCCCACTCGGGCGCGGCGCTCGGGAAGTGGTCGATGTGCAGCTCGCCGCGGGCGGCGCGGGTCTCGCCGTAGGCCTCGTGGCGGCCCAGCTGCTCGGCCAGGTCGGCGGAGCGCTCGTACGCGGTGAGCATGATGCGCTCGGCGATGAGCGTGGACAGCCGCGCGGCCTCGGCGGAGTCGAAGTCGATCCGCAGCTTGAAGAAGACGTCCTGCAGGCCCATCACGCCGAGGCCCACCGGGCGCCAGCGGGAGTTGGAGGCGCCGGCCTCGGGGGTCGGGTAGAAGTTGATGTCCACCACGCGGTCGAGGAAGGTGACGGCGGTGCGGACGGTGGCGTCCAGGCGGTCCCAGTCCAGCGCGTTCAGCAGGTCGTCGGCCGACGCGCCCTCGGCGACGTGGGCGCCGAGGTTGACCGAGCCGAGGTTGCAGACGGCGGTCTCGGAGTCGTCGGTGACCTCCAGGATCTCGGTGCAGAGGTTGGAGCTGTGCACCGTGCGGCCCGGCAGCGCGGTCTGGTTGGCGGCGCGGTTGGAGGCGTCCTTGAAGGTCATCCAGCCGTTGCCGGTCTGCGCCAGGGTGCGCATCATCCGGGCGTAGAGGGTCTGCGCGGGGATGGTGCGCACGGCCTTGCCGGCCAGCTCGGCCTTGCGGTAGGCCTCGTCGAACTCCTCGCCCCACAGGTCGACCAGCTCGGGGACGTCGGCGGGGGAGAACAGCGACCAGTCGGCGTTGGCGTTGACCCGGCGCATGAACTCGTCCGGGATCCAGTGCGCCAGGTTGAGGTTGTGGGTGCGGCGCGCCTCCTCACCGGTGTTGTCGCGCAGCTCCAGGAACTCCTCGATGTCCGCGTGCCAGGTCTCCAGGTAGACGCAGGCCGCGCCCTTGCGGCGGCCGCCCTGGTTGACGGCGGCGACCGAGGAGTCCAGGGTGCGCAGGAAGGGCACGATGCCGTTGGACTTGCCGTTGGTGCCGCGGATCAGCGAGCCGCGGGAGCGGATCCGGGAGTAGGACAGGCCGATGCCGCCGGCGTGCTTGGACAGCCGGGCGATCTGCGCGTAGCGCGAGTAGATCGAGTCCAGGTTGTCCAGCGGGGAGTCCAGCAGGTAGCAGCTGGACATCTGCGGGTGCCGGGTGCCGGAGTTGAAGAGGGTCGGCGAGGAGGTCAGGTACTCCAGCCGGCTCATCAGGCGGTAGAGCTCGGCGACCTCGGCGACCGACTGCTCGCTGTCGCCGACCGCCAGGCCACAGGCGACGCGGAGCAGGAAGTACTGCGGGGTCTCGACGACCTTGCGGGTGATCGGGTGGCGCAGCAGGTAGCGGGACTGCACGGTGCGCAGGCCGAAGTACTCGAAGCGGTCGTCGCCCCGGGGGTCGACCAGGGCGTCCAGGGCGGCGGTGTGCTTGGCGACGAAGTCGGCGGTGGTGTCGCCGATCAGGCCCTCGGCGTGGCCGACCGCGATCGAGGTGGAGAACGAGACCACGCCCTGGCTCGCCGCCTCGTCCACGATCTCCAGCGCGAGCAGCCGGGCCGCGAGCTTGGAGTACTGGGGGTCCTCGGCGATCATCGACGCGGCGGCGTCGACGGCCAGCCCGCGCAGCTCGGCGAAGTCCGATCCGGCGTGGCGGCCGCGCAGCGCGGCGGCGGCGACATGGCCGGGGTCGACCTGGGGGAGGTCGGTGCTGCGGTCGGTCAGGAGGCGCAGGAGCGCACCGCCGGGGTCGGAGACCGTCGGGTCGGCGGGGGCGGAGCTGGAACCCTGGGCGGGCAGGGTGGCTGAGGCAGCGGTGGTCAAGGCGCTCTCTCCTGGCGGCGGTCGGCGGCGGTGCATCGGGTACCGGGCCGTTCGGGGCAGGGGAACTCGCCACACGGGCCCGAAGGCGCCGCGCGTGCCGTCCCCGGCCCGCCCGCGAGGCCCGGAAGGTGGTGCTGGTGCCATGGCCCCTGCGGGGAGGCTTCGGCACGCCGTCGGCAGGTACTCGGACTCGCGGCGTGCCTGGGGAGGCGGCCGCACACCGCTGCGGGGCAGTCCCGGATTCGCACCGGGTTCCCCTGCGTCGACAGCAGGGACGAGCATACATCTAGTGGTGCTCGCTCGATGCGACACCACATCTTGTGCAGCGTGGCGTGTTGCTCCCATGACCGGTGGTACCGGGACGGTCCCGTGGGCGCCTGCGCGGGGCCGTGTTCTGAAACGGATTGGTCACCGATCGGCCTCTCGTCCGGTGCATGCCCTACGATCTCGGCACATGAGCGAGGGAACGGGCGCTCCGGGGGACTGGGCCGGTAGGGCCGTGCCGCCGGAGCAGGGTCAGCAGCCTGGTGCGCCGGGGCAGGTGCCGCAGCATGGGCAGCCGCCGGTGGCGCCGCCCGGTGGTTTCGGGCCGCCCCCGACGCCGTACGCGCAGCCGGGAGGGGTGCCGCCGCAGGCTCCTCCGCCGGCGGTGCCGCACCTGCCGTCCGGCACGGTGCCGTACCCGCAGCCGGGGCCGGTGCCCGCGCCCCAGCCAGGGCCGCCGCCCGTGTCGCAGCCGCCGCAGCCGCAGCCGGTGGCCGGTGGGCCGACCCCGTTCGCCCCGCAGTGGCCCCAGCAGGGGGCCCAGCCGCCCGCGCCCGCGCCGTCCGCGACCGAGCCGGACTGGAACGCGATGGCGGACCGGCACGCCTCCGAGTCCCGCCGCCGCAAGCGGCGGTGGATCGGCGCCGTGGTGGCGGCCGCCGTCCTGGTCGGCGGGGTCGTCGGGGCCGCGGTGTGGATCAACGGCCGCGACAAGGGCGTCGACCCCAAGCCGATCGTGAGCGCGTCCACCACGGCCGGCAGCCCGTCCGCCACGGCCACCCCCACCGAGCAGGCGCTGGCGGTGATCTCCGACGCCGCCACCGACAGGCTGCCGGTCGACGCCGCGACGCTGTTCCCGGACCAGACCCGGACCGTCGACGGCAAGGTGTGGACCCGCCAGGTGACCGGCGCGACCGCCCCCTGCTCCAAGGCGACCACCGGCGGGCTCGGCCTCGCGCTCGGCGACGACACCTGCCGCTCGCTGGTCCGCGCGACGTACGTGAACGGCGAGAGCGCCGTCACGGTCGGCGTCGCGGTCTTCGACAACAAGGCGGGCGCGGACCGGGCGCTCGGCCGGCACGCGGGCCTGATCCAGGGCCTGTCCGGCACCGGGGTCGCGATGTTCTGCGTGACCGACAAGTCGGGCTGCGCCGAGACGCACGCGGCGATCGGCCGCTTCGGCTACTTCACGGTGGCCGGCTCGCTGAAGCAGGGCGAGGACCAGAGCGACCAGCTCGCGGCGGCCGCCGCCGTCTCGCTGGCGGGGCGTACGAAGGACGTGCTGCTGGCCCGGGGTTCGCGCGCGGGCTGACCGTCGGTCAGGGGGCGGCGGCCCAGGGGTGGTCGGTCGGGGGACGGCCGAGGCGGTCGGATAGGATGACCGCCCTCGGGGGAGGGATGTGGCCCCCCGTGGCCGCCCGGACGGGGAATCAGCGAGCAGGAGGTACCGCGCGGTGAGCGCTGCCGCCAATGCGACCACCAGACGGCGCAGAGCGGCGGGCCGCAGGCGCGGAACGGGCGAGCCCGTTCCGGACATGCTGCTGCCGGCGCCGCCCACTTCGCAGGAGAAGTACAGCTACACCATCCGCCACCAGTGGGTGCTGACCCTCTGTTCGATGGTGAGCTTCGGCTGCCTGGTGCTCAGTCAGGCCGAGCTGTACCTGTTGGGGTCGTGGTTCTGGCTCTGTGTGCCGTTCCTGCTCTTCACGGTCGTCTACTACGTGGTGTCGCTGCGCGTGAACAGCTTCACGCCCAACTTCGACATCAGGGAGCACCGCCGGCTGGTGCGGCAGTGGGACCCCGCCGAGTACCCGACGGTGGACGTCTTCCTGCCGGTCTGCGGCGAGCCGATCGAGGTGCTGCACAACACCTGGACGTACGTGCGCAAGCTGGCCGAGCACTACCCGGGCCTGGTCATGCCGTACGTGCTGGACGACGCGGCGAGCCCGGAGGTCGAGGCGATGGCCGCCGACTTCGGGTTCCGGTACGGGGTGCGGGAGAACCGCGGCTGGTTCAAGAAGGCCGGCAACCTGCACTACGGGTTCGGCCGCTCGGACGGCGAGTTCATCCTCATCCTGGACGCCGACTTCGCGCCCCGGCACGACCTCCTGCACGAGGTGCTGCCGTACCTGCGGCGGGACCCGAAGCTGGGCATCGTCCAGTCGCCGCAGTTCTTCCGGGTGCTGGACTCGCAGAACTGGATCGAGCGCGGGGCCGGCGCCATCCAGGAGCTGTTCTACCGCTCGGTCCAGGTCGCCCGGCAGCGCAACGACGGCGCGATCTGCGTCGGCAGCTGCGCCGTCTACCGGCGGGCCGCGCTGGTGGAGAACGGCGGCACCACGCTGATCGCCCACTCCGAGGACGTGCACACCGGCTTCGACCTGCGGGCCCTCGGCTGGGACCTGCAGTACATCCCGGTGGCCCTGTCCACCGGCGTCTGCCCGGACAACGCCGCGGCGTTCCAGAACCAGCAGTACCGCTGGTGCATGGGCTCGATGTCGCTGATGACCAGCCGCAAGTTCTGGCAGACCAGGCTCGACTTCACCACCCGGCTCTGCTACGTCTCCGGGTTCCTCTACTACATCCACACCGCGCTGCTGACCTTCGCGCTGCCGATGCTGCCGATCATGCTGCTGCTCTGGCGGCCGGACCTGCTGCAGGTCCAGCACCTGGTCCTGGTCATCCCGAGCCTGGTGTACGCGACCCTGATCTTCCCGCTCTGGCACCGGGCGCCGTACCGGCTGGAGGCCTGGGCGGGCCGGATGATGTACGGCTGGGCGCACTTCTTCGCGGTCTGGGACCTGATCCGCGGGCGCCAGCGCGGCTGGCAGCCGACCGGCTCCGGCAAGGCCAGGAACCGGCAGCGGCGGTTCTGGGCCGGCATCGTGGTCTGGGGCGGGGGCACCGCGCTGATCTGGGTGGTCGCGGCGGTCTACCGGATGTTCACGCTGTACCCGCTGGACTTCGCCCTGGTGCTCTCCTCGGGACTGTTCTACGCGGTGACGGTCGGCCGCATCCTCATCCAGCCCCGATCCCAGGACGCCGTGGCATGAGCCTCCCCACCAGCACCGCCGGCGCCGGCCGCCGGGCGAGTGCCGCACTGTTCCGCGCCCTCGCGGCGGCCCTGCTGGTGCTGCCGCTGGCCGCCTGCGACCTGCTCGCCGAGAAGCCGCTGGGCCCCGCGGCGGCGGCCGGCGCCGCCGCCGCGCCCTCCGCGGGGAGCACGGCCGCCGGCAGCCCGTCCGCGGGCAGCACGGCCGGCACCGCCCCGGCCACGCCGACCAGGACCGCCACCGCCGACGCCAAGCTGCCCTACGACGTCCGCCCGCTGCTCAAGCCGGCGAACAAGTACCTGGGCGTGGCCGTCGACGGCGCCCCGCAGTCGATGGCCGGCGTCGACGAGTTCGCCGGCCGGATCGGCAAGCGGCCCAACATCGTCGAGTACTACTCGGGCTGGGGCGACGAGTACGACGTCAACGGCGTCACCAACGCCTGGCAGGGCGGCGCGCTGCCGTTCATCGCCTGGGAGCCCTACAAGACGCCGCTGGCCGACATCGCGGCCGGCAAGCACGACGACTACGTCAAGCGCTACGCGGCGGCCGTGCGCAACACCAATGTGCCGGTCGCGATCAGCTTCGCCCACGAGTTCAACGGCACCTGGTACGACTGGGGCACCAAGACCACCACGGCGGCCGACTTCGTCGCCGCCTACCAGCACCTGCACGACGTCTTCACCCAGCTCGGCGTCGGCCAGGTGATCTGGGTCTGGAGCCCGAACAGCATCAACCCGGTGCCGACGGTGGCGCTCAAGCCGTACTACCCCGGTGACACCTACGTGGACTGGGTGGGCATCGTCGCCTACTACACCCACCTCGAGGCCGGCACCTTCGACACCCTCTACACGCCCACCCTCACCCAGATCCGCACCTTCACCAACAAGCCGTGGATCATCGCCGAGACGGGCTCCGAGCCGGGCACCCGCAAGGTGTCCGACATCTACAACCTCGCCGCGAACGTGATCAAGCGTCCCGACTGCCTGGGCTTCATCTGGTTCAACCTCAACAAGGAGGTCGACTGGCGGATCGAGGGCGACCCGCAGTCCCAGAACGCCTTCAAGCAGGCGGTGTCCGACGGCCGCTACAGCTTCGATGTGAAGAGCCCCTGATGACGTCCATCCCCACACCCCGCAACCGCATCGCCGAGGACGCGCCGGTCCGGGTACCCGACACCGGCGGTTCGTGGTTCGAGAGCCGCCGGCCGTCGCCGCCGGTCCCGCACCACGGGGAACGGCCCGAGGAGGGCGGGCGGTTCACCGAGGACCCGGCCGGGGACGGCCCGGCCGAGGGCGACCCGATCGACGAGGACCCGCCGGAGGACGATCCGGCCGAGGACGACCGGCCCGACGCCGACGCCCTCGCCGAGGAGGACCCGTCCGAGGGCGAGCGCCCCGAGGGCCCCGGCTACACCCTGCCGCCGGTCCCCGAGGCCAGCTGGACGCTCGACCCGGGCCGCCGCCGCTCGTGGATCAGCCGCGCGCTGCTGCTGGGCATCCTGCTGATCCAGACCGCGATGTCCGTCCGGCTGTCGAACACCGCGTTCCAGGACGAGGCGCTCTACATGTACGCCGGCCACGCGCAGCTCTCGCACTGGCTCTACGGCACCCCCGTCCCGAAGGACTACAACACCTACTTCTCCGGCGCGCCGACCCTGTACCCGATCGCGGCCGCGGTGCTGGAGAACCACTTCGGCATGCTCGGCGTGCGGCTGTTCAGCCTGGCCTGCATGCTGGGCTCGACCGCCGTGCTCTACGGCTTCACCCGGCGCCTGTTCAACGAGCGGGTGGCGCTCGGCGCCGCGGCGATGTTCGCGGTGACCCAGTCCACCGTGGTGCTCGGCTTCTTCGCCACCTACGACGCCCCGGCGGTGCTGCTGCTCGCCCTGGCGATCTGGCTGGTGGTGCGCACCGACCGGGCGCCCGCGGCGGCCGTCCTGCTCGCCGCCCCGTTCGCGGTGCTGGCGGTCGGGCTGAAGTACGCCTCGGCGCTCTACCTGCCCAGCCTGGTGCTGCTGGCGGTGCTGACCGGGCGGCGGGACCGCAACCGCCAGCCGCTGCTGCGCGGACTGCTGCTCGCGGGCGGTGCGGGCGGCCTGCTCTGGCTGGGGATGACCTTCACCGACGTCCTCAAGGGTGTTCGGGCGACCACCACCCAGCGCGCCCACGGCACCGAGCCGTGGACCGAACTGGCTCGCCAGTGCGTGGAGTTCGGCGGCCTGATGTTCGTCACCGCGGTCGGCGGCGCGGTCGCGTACGCGCTGCGCGGGCGGATGAACGAGTCGCCGCTGGTGCGCACCATGACCGGGCCCGGCCGCCGCCGCCGGATCCTGCTCGGCCTGCTGCTCACCGGCACCGCGCTGCTCGCCCCCGCCTACCAGATGCACCTCAACACCTCGGTGGCGCTGTACAAGCACCTCGGCTTCGGCCTGCTGTTCGCCGCCCCGATGGCCGGCATCGGCCTGGCCCGGCTGGTCGGCCCGCACTTCCGCCACCCGCAACTGGGCATCCTGCTCTGGGTGGTGACGCTGGCGCTCGGACTCACCCAGTCGACCTGGCGGTTCGACACCTGGCCCGACTCCACCCGGATGACCGAGGTGGTCCGCCAGCACGTGACCAGCACCGGCCGCTACCTGGCCTCGGCCGACAACGTCCCGGTCTACTACACCCGCGACCTGACGCTGCAGAGCCAGTGGACCTCCACCTACGGCATCGGGTACGTCGACCGGGCGGGCGCGCTGCACACCGGCGACGACGGCTACCGGACCGCCATCGCGGACGGCTGGTTCGACCTGGTGGTGCTCGACGGCGTCGCCACCCCGGACACCGACCGGGTGGTGGCGGAGGCGATCGGGCAGAGCCCGCACTACCGGCTGCTCGGGCGCATTCCCTTCACACACGTCGGTGGAACCGGGTACTACCGGATCTGGGTCAAACAGTAGCGATGACCACCCCGATCAGGGCGACGGCCGCGGCGGCGAACCAGCCGCCGGCGCCGAGCCACCCGCCGAAGCCCCCGTTCCCGCCCGCGCCGGCCGCACCGCCCGCCCCGGCGGTGCCGCCGCCGGACGCCGACGAGCGGGTCCCGCAGTGGCGGGCCGCGCTCGGCGTCGCCCTGCCGCCGGCGCTGCTCGCGCTGGCGCTCTGCCTCTACGGCAGCGGGGACCGCCAGCTCTGGCGCGACGAGCACGCCTCCTGGTGGGCGGCCGGCCTGTCCTGGTCCGACCTCGGCGCGCTGCTCGGGAACATGGACCTGGTGCTGGCGCCCTACTACGTGCTGCTCCACCTGTGGACCGCGGTGGCGGGCGACTCCGAGGCCGCGCTGCGGCTGCCCTCGGCGCTCGCCATGACCGCCGCCGCCGGCTGCCTGGCGCTGCTCGGCCGGCGCCTGCTCTCCCCGCGGGCCGGACTGCTCGGCGGCCTGGTGTTCGCGCTCTGCCCCGCGGTCACCTGGTACGGCCAGGACGCCCGGCCGTACGCCTTCGCGGTGCTGGCGGCCGTCGGCAGCACCCTGGTGCTCACCCGGCTGGTCCAGGCCCGTCCGGGGCCGCTGCCGGCCGCGCCGCGCACCGCCCTGCTCGGCTGGGCGGGCTACGGGCTCACCGTGGTCGCGATGGGGCTGACCCACCTGGTGACGCTGATGGTGCTGCCCGCCCACCTGCTGCTGGTGGCCCGGGAGTTCCGCCGCACACCGGCCGCGCCGGAGGAGGACGGCGCCCGCTGGGTGCTGCTCGGCCGCTGGGCGCTGGCCTCGGCGGGGGCGGTACTGCTGCTGAGCCCGCTGCTGCTGCTCGGCGCCGGGCAGAGCGGGCAGATCGCCTGGAACGAGCGGGACTGGTCCGACCTCGGCGCGCTGGTCACGGACCTGGCCGGGTCCACCGCGCTCGGCTGGACCCTGCTGGTGGTGGGCGTGCTGGGCGCGGCGAGCCTGCTGGTGCTGCGCCAGCGGGCGGCCGGTCCGCTGATCTGCTGGGCGCTGCTGCCGGTGCTGCTGACCCTGGGGACCACGCACTGGCTGCACCTGTTCCTGGCCCGCTACCTGCTCTTCACGGTGCCCGCCTGGGCCCTGCTGGGCGCCGAGGCGGTCGGGCGGCTGCCCGGCCTGGTCGCCCGGTTCGCCGCCTCCGGCACGCCGCCGCGCTGGGTGGCCGGTCCGGCCCCGGTGGTGGCCGCCGTCGCGCTGACCGCCGTGCTCGCCTGGCCCGCCCAGGCCACCGTGCGGCACGACCTGGCCGGCGAGGCGGACGCCAGGGCCGCCGCCCGGCTGATCGGCGGACAGCTGCGGCCGGGCGACGGCGTGGTGTACGAGCCGGGCAGCTCGCTGCGCCGGTCGATGGCCTACGAGCTGCGGGGCCGCCCGGCGCCCGCGGACGTCCTGCTGCGGGTGTCCGCGGAGGAGGCGGGCAGCTTCGGCGCGCTGGAGTGCGAGGAGCCGGCCCGCTGCCTGGCCGGCACCCGGCGGATCTGGCTGCTGGTGTCCGGCGCCGACCGGCGGCCGTTCGGCGCCGTCTCGGACAAGGTGGCCAAGGAGCTGAACGGGTTCCGCCAGGTCCGCACCGAGAACCTGCCGCACCTGCGGGTGGTGCTGCTGGAGCGCAAGACCGGGTGACCGGTCAGAAGACCATGCTGTAGACCATCAGGTCGACGCCCGGGATCGGCGACCAGTCGCGCTCCGGGTCGCGGCGGAAGCCGACCCGCTCGTAGATCCGGTGCGCCGTGGTCATCTCCCGCTGGGTGGAGAACGCCATGCCGGCCAGGCCGAGCTCGCGGCTGCGGGTGAGCGCGGCGCGCACCAGGGACTCGCCGGCGCCCCGCCCGCGGGCGGCCGGGGCGGTGGCGAGCATCCGGATCTCGCCCTCCTCGGGGGTGGCGATGTCCGCCCACGTGGTGCCGCCGACCGCGAAGGTGACGGTGCCGAGGAGGGTCCCGTCGGCCGCGTCCACCGCGACGAGGAGTTCGGCCTCGGCGGCCCGGGTGGCCGCGTCGCGCAGCCGGTGCACGTACTGGCCCTCGGGCGAGGTGAAGCCGTCGTCGACGAAGGCCTGGGCGGTTATGCGGCCGGCTTCCTCGAACTCCTCGGCGCGGGCCGGGCGGATGACGATGTCCATCCGGCCAGTGTGCCGGAATCCCGGGGAACGGTGCTGAGCGGGGTGCGGGCCTCCGCTTCGGGGGCGGGAACGGTGGCGGAGACGGCCGCGATGGGGACGGCCGCGGCGGGGACGGCGGCGGGGTCGGCGGACGGGCGGAGCGAGGCGGCGGGCAGGGTGCCGTAGAGCCGGTCCAGCAGGGCGGGGTCGTCGGGGTAGCCGCCCGGACGGTGCCAGTTGTCGCGTCCGGTGGCCCTCTGCCGGGCCACCTCGCGTCCGATCAGGGCGCCGAGCAGGCCGAACCCGCCGACGGCCCCGAGCAGGGCGAGTGCGCTGGCGAGCGTGTCGGAATCCATGGCTCCACCCTCCTGGAGGCGGCCGAGGGCGGCGAGTGGCAGGAATGCCTTATTGCATCGAAAAACTGCCAGCGGGCGGGTTACCCTGGCGGCATGCTGAAGAACGTCGTGGCCGTCGTCATGGAGGACGTCCACCCCTTCGAACTCGGGGTCGCCTGCGAGGTGTTCGGGCTGGACCGGAGCGAGGACGGCCTGCCCGCCTACGACTTCGCGCTCGCCGGCGCCCGCCCGGGCCCGCACCGCACCCACGCCGGCTTCGCCGTCGACGTCCCGCACGGGCCCGAACGGCTCGCCACCGCCGACCTGGTGGTGGTCACCGCCTCCTCGATGAGCGGCGAGTACCCGGCCCCGCTGCTGGACGCGCTGCGGGCGACCGTCGAGCGCGGCGCCCGGGTGCTGTCCATCTGCAGCGGCGCCTTCGTGCTCGGCGCCGCCGGCCTGCTGGACGGCCGCCGGGCCACCACGCACTGGCGGTACACCGCCGAGTTGGCCGCCCGCCATCCGAGGACCACCGTCGAGCCGGACGTCCTCTACGTGGACGACGACCCGGTGATCACCTCCGCCGGTACCGCGGCCGGCATCGACGCCTGCCTGCACCTGGTGCGCAAGGTGCAGGGCGCCGAGGTGGCCCGGGCGATCGCCCGCCGGATGGTGGTGGCGCCGCACCGGGAGGGCGGGCAGGCCCAGTTCGTGCACCGGCCGCTGCCGGAGGGCGGCGGCGAATCGCTCGCCCCGCTGCTCGACTGGATGCGCCACCACCTGGACGAGGAGTCGACCGTCGAGCAGCTGGCCGCCCGGGTCCACATGTCGCCGCGCACCTTCGCCCGGCGCTTCCACCAGGAGACCGGCACCACCCCGCACCGCTGGCTGATCGGGCAGCGGCTGCTGCTCGCCCAGCGGCTGCTGGAGTCGACCACCGAGCCGGTGGACGCCATCGCCGCCCGCTGCGGCTTCGGCAACGCGGCCACCCTGCGCCACCACTTCGGCCGCCGGCTGGGCACCACCCCGCTGGCGTACCGCCGCTGCTTCGCCGAGCCCGCGGCCGAGGTCGCCGTCCGGGGCTAGCGGCGCGGGTCTAGCGGCACGGGTCCGAGCGCGCGGGTCCGAGCGGCCCCCCGGGGGGGCTCAGCCCGCGTCCTCCAGGTGCCCGGTCTGGTTCCAGCGGTCCGGGCGCAGCCGGCCGCCCTCGGCCCGCCAGACGCTCGCGGAGCAGTTGCGCACCGGCTCCAGCGCGGTCAGCTGCTCCTCGGTGAGCCGGTCCAGCACGTACCGGAGCATGAGCACCGTGCAGTCGTGCGCGACCAGCAGCACCGGCCGCCCGGCCTCCTCCGCGCAGATGTCGCGCAGCACGCTGCGCACCCGCAGCGCCACGTCGGCCCAGGACTCGCCGCCGGGCGGGCGGTAGTACAGCTCGCCCATCTTCCGCCGCCGGGCCGCCTCCCCGGGGTGGTCGGTCTCGATGGCGGCCTTGGGCAGCATCTCCAGGACGCCGAGCTCGCGGTCGCGCAGCCGCTCGTCGTAGCGCACGGCGAGCGAGACCGGGACGGCGCCGAGGCCGGCGGCCTGGGCGAGGGCGATCCGGGCGGTCTCGGCGGTGCGCACGTAGGGCGAGCACCAGACGCTGCGCGGCCGGTCGGCGCTGGGCAGGGCGGCCCACCAGCGGCCGAGCGCGTGGGCCTGCTGCTGGCCGTGCAGGGAGAGCGGGATGTCCGCGTCCCGGCTGCTGATCGGCACGCTGAGCGCGCCGACCGCCTCGGCGAGCTGGAACTCGACGTTGGCGGTGGACTCCCCGTGGCGGGTGGCGATCAGGACGGAGGGGACGGGGGGCAGCCCGGTGACCGCGGTGGCCGCGGCGGCGCCCGCGGTCCGGTGCGGGACGGGCCGGTGCCGTCCGTCGGTGTGGTGCTGGCCGTTGAGGGTGGTGCCGAGTTCTGCCATTGCCGCCGCTCCCCGTGGGTCGATCAGTTGCCGGCCGGTTGCCGGTCCGGTCTGGTTGGTGCCCTGAGTGTGGTGCCCCATGCATCCGGCTGTTCATACATATGATCGCGCCGCCCCCTCCAGTGTTGGCGGAGGAGACGGCGCGACCACAGGGCGCGCGGGGCGTATCAGTGCGCCGCCACGGGCTCCGGCGCGTCCAGGGGCTCCTTCTCGCCGCCCTCGGCGCTGTAGTCGCCCGGCCGGGTCTCGTCCGGCCCGTCCGGCGCCTTGGCGGCGCGCAGCACCAGGGTGAGCGCCACCGAGACCAGCAGGTTGAGGACGAAGGCGGTGAGCCCGATGTAGCCGATCTCGCCGATGCCGGGGATCTCGGCGGCGTTCCCGCCGAAGTGCCTGGTCTTGGGGGTGGCGATCCCGTAGGCCTTCCAGGTGCCGTAGACCATGCCGGCCGCCCAGCCGGCGAGCAGCGCCCAGTGGTGGAACCAGCGGGTGAACAGGCCGCCGACGATCGAGACGAAGGTCTGCAGGATCCACAGGCCGCCGAGCAGCTGGAGGTTGATCGCCGCCTGCTTGTCCATGCCGAGCACGAAGACCAGCGCGCCGACCTTCACCAGCAGCGAGACCAGCTTGGCGATCCGGGTCTCGTCGGCCGGGGTGGCGGAGGGCCTCAGGTACTCCTTGTAGACGTTGCGGGTGAACAGGTTCGCCGCCGCGATGGACATGATCGCCGCCGGGACGAGCGCGCCGATGCCGATCGCCGCGAAGGCGACGCCGGTGAACCAGTCGGGGAACATGTTCTCGAACAGCTGCGGCACCGAGAGCTGGGTGTTGAAGTCCTTGTCGCCCTTGCCGACCCCGGCCGCGACGGCCATGTAGCCGAGCAGCGCCAGCAGCCCCAGCATCAGCGAGTACGCGGGCATGATCGCCATGTTCCGGCGCACCGTGTTGCGGGACTTGCTCGCCAGCACGCCGGTCACCGAGTGCGGGTACATGAACAGCGCCATCGCCGAGCCGAGCGCGAGCGTCGCGTACGTCCACTGCTTGTTCTCCGGCACGGTGAGCGAGCCGCCCGACCTGGGGGCGGCGAACTTCTCGCCGACCGTGTCGAAGATGTGGCCGTAGCCGCCGAGCCGGATCGGGATGTAGATCACCGCGACGATGATCACCAGGTAGACCAGGGCGTCCTTGACGAAGGCGATCAGCGCCGGCGCCCGCAGCCCCGAGGAGTAGGTGTACGCGGCGAGCACGCCGAAGGCGATGAACAGCGGCAGGTCCTTGACGAACCAGTTGGCGCTCTCGCCGCCGCCGACGCCCAGCACGTCCAGCACCGCCTGGATGCCGACCAGCTGGAGCGCGATGTACGGCATGGTGGCGAGGATGCCGGTCAGCGCGACCATCAGGGACAGCGGCCGGGAGCCGTAGCGCCCGCGCACGAAGTCCGCGGGGGTGACGTAGCCGTGCACCCGGGAGACCGACCAGAGCCGGGGGAGGAAGAGGAAGACCAGCGGGTAGGCGATGATCGTGTAGGGGACGGCGAAGAAGCCCGCGGCGCCGGTCGCGTAGACGGCGGCGGGCACGGCGACGAAGGTGTACGCGGTGTAGAGGTCGCCGCCGAGCAGGAACCAGGTGATCCAGGTCCCGAAGCTGCGCCCGCCGAGGCCCCACTCGTCGAGGTGCAGCGCGTTGTCGGCGCGCCGCCACCGGGAGGCGAGGAAGCCCATCACGGTGACCAGCAGGAAGAAGAGGACGAACACCGCCAGCGCGGGCGCGTTGACCCCGTTCATCGGGCGCCACCCGCCTTGCGCGCCGTCCGGGCGGCCCGGCGGGCCTTCTCGTCCCGGTTGACCAGCAGGTAGGCGGCGACCGTGAAGACGGCCGAGACCGGCACCCAGAGCAGCTGGTACCAGTAGAAGAAGGGGACGCCGCCCACTTCGGGGTCGGGCTTGTCGTACGAGCCCACCCAGAGCAGCGCGACGACCGGTACCAGCAGGGCGAGGCCGGCCAGCACCCGCTCGGGGGTGACCGCCGGGAGGTCGGGCCCCCCGGGCTCGTCCGGCTCCTCTGGCTCGGGCATGACAGATCGGTCGGTGAGGTCTGACGACATGGTTCGGCTCCGCTTCGGAGGGTTCACCTCGCCGGCGCCGCAACCCCCGGGAAGCCGCACGCCCCCGTTGGTCCGCCGAGCAGCACCACTGGTGATCGGCAGTCAGTACGGATGCGGAATCTAGAGCATCACGTGATCCGTGTCACCGGATTCACGACAACTTCCCGCCATCCGGGCTTCCCGCGCGCCGGGGAGATGCGACGGGCCCCGGCGCGCAGGGGGTGCGCGCCGGGGCCCGGACGTGCGCGGGCGCCGGGCCGGACTACTCCGGCCGCTTGAGGCGGGTGATGAACTTGTAGCGGTCGCCGCGGTAGATGGAGCGCACCCACTCGACCGGGTCGCCCTCCGGGTCGAAGGAGTGCCGGGAGAGCTGGAGCATCGGCAGGCCGAGGTCGGAGCCGAGCAGGCCGGCCTCGCGGGGGTCGGCGAGGGTGGTCTCGATGGTCTCCTCGGCCTCGGCCACGGTCACCCCGTAGACCTCGCGCAGGGCGGTGTAGAGCGAGTTGTGCTTGGCCAGGTTGCGGCGCAGGGCGGGGAAGCGCTTGGCGGACAGGTGGGCCACCTCGATGGCCATCGGGTCGCCGTTGGCCAGCCGCAGGCGCTCGATCCGCAGCACCCGGCCGCCGGGCTTGATGTCCAGCAGCGGGGCCAGCCGCTCGTCGGCGGAGATGTAGCCGATCTCGATCAGCCGGGAGGTGGGCTCCAGGCCCTGGGCGCGCATGTCCTCGGTGTAGGAGGTGAGCTGCAGGGCCTGGGCGACCTTGGGCTTGGCGACGAAGGTGCCCTTGCCCTGGATGCGCTCCAGCCGGCCCTCGACGACCAGCTCCTGCAGGGCCTGCCGGACGGTGGTGCGGGAGGTGTCGAACTGCGCGGCCAGTGCCCGTTCGGGAGGAACCGGGGTGCCGGCGGGCTGGGTCTCGGTGAGCTGCAGCAGGTGGCGCTTGAGGCCGTAGTACTTCGGTACCCGGGCGGTCGGGTCCGCGCCGCTCTGAGGGGCGGGATTCTTCACCAGGGGGTCGTTGACCTGGGCCGTGCTGCCCCCGTCGCTGCTCATCGGACCTGTCTCCCGCTTCTCGCAGAGCTCTCGCGAAGCCCCGCCGCATCATTAACGGCTCACATCGTTGCATGTATGGCTACGGAACGAATACCTCATCACGCGATGAACGATGTGCGGTGTCGGCTTGATAACGGGTGGTCCGGATCGGTCGAACAGCCGTTGACAGGCCCATTGGTCTAGGCCAAGCTCCAGGCATCTGGTCTACACCACTAGGCCAGTCACTATGAATCCCCCCACCCGTTCGCTGGAGTCCGCGGCACCATTCCTCCCACTTCGTGTGGGTATGCCGCTGCCACCCGACGGGGGTAACCAGGCATCCCTCAGGAGGATGGCGTGAAGCGTCAGCTCATCGCGGCGGTCGGCGTCGCGGCCATGGTTGTTGGTCTCGCGGCCTGTGGCTCGGACGCCAAGAAGGAGGGCGGCGACTCGGGCAGCTCGACCGCGGCCTCCTCGGGCAAGAAGGACTACAACGGCAAGACGCTCAAGGTCTGGCTCATGACCGGCTCGGCCCCCAAGGGCTGGACCGACTCCGTCAAGGCCGAGTTCGAGTCGACCTACCCCGGGTCGAAGCTCGACTTCCAGGAGCAGGTGTGGGACGGCATCGGCCAGAAGATCACCGCCGCGCTCTCCGAGGGCTCGGTCGACGTGGTCGAGGTCGGTAACACCCAGACCGCGGGCTACGCGGCCTCGGGCGGCCTGCTCGACATCACCAAGGACAAGGCGTACCTGGGGGGCAGCGACTGGGCCGCCAACCAGAACGAGGCCGCCGTCCTCGACGGCAAGCAGTACGCCGCCCCGTGGTGGGTCTCCAACCGCGTGGTCGCCTACAACAAGGACCTGTGGGCCGCGGCCGGCCTGAAGGACGCGCCGAAGACCCTCGAGGAGTTCTACGGCAACCTGGAGAAGCTCAAGGGCACCGCCGGCGTCGACGACGCGATCTACATGCCGGGCCAGGAGTGGTACGTCTACTTCGGTCTGCTCACCAGCGAGGGTGGCAAGATCGCGAAGAAGGAAGGCGACAAGTGGGTCGGCGGCCTGTCCTCGCCCGAGGCGAAGAAGGCCTTCGAGACCTACCAGAAGCTGCAGAGCTACTCGAAGGCCCCGAAGGACAAGGACGAGGCGACCCCGCAGCAGAAGGACGTCTTCGCCAAGGGCAACGTCGGCACCATGATCGGCCTCGGCTGGGAGCTGCCGAAGGAGGAGGAGCTGTCGGCCAGCAAGATCGGCTTCTTCCCGCTCCCGGGCAAGACCGCTGACAAGGCGTCCGGTGTGTTCCTCGGTGGCTCGAACCTGGCCATCGCCCAGAACAGCAAGAACACCGACATGGCCAAGGACTTCCTGAAGGTCGCCCTCAACGACAAGAACGAGGGTCTGGTCGCGGCCGCCGGCAACATCCCGAACAAGGAGTCGCTGAGCGGCCAGGTCGCCGGTGACTTCGCGAAGGCGGCGGTGCCGGCCTCGAAGCAGGGTGCCATCACCCCGAACACCCCGAACTGGGCCAGCGTCGAGGACAAGCCGAACCCGATCAAGGAGTTCCTGACCGCGGCCCTGCAGGGCGGCGACTACGCGGCCACCGCGAAGAAGTACGACGACGAGATCGCGAAGCGGCTCAACCAGAAGCAGTAAGCAATCGAGCGGCGTCGCTCACCGGCTCCCGGCGGGGGGCCGGTGGGCGGCGCCTGTCCGTCGTGGTCGGGTTATGAGGAAGTGAGAACGATGGCTGTGCATTCCGAGCGGGTGCACACACAGTCTCCGGATTCAGGGAAGGCTGCTGTGGCCAGTATCGAGACGAGCGCCGTTGGTGGCGGCGCCAACGGCACCCCGAAGAAGAGTGCCAGATCGGCGGACGGCCGGAGCTTCGGCGCCAAGGCCGCCCCCTACCTGCTGCTGCTGCCGGCCACCGTGGCGACGCTGGCCCTGCTGGGCTGGCCGCTCCTGAAGACGGTCCTGCTGTCGTTCCAGAACCTCAACAGGCGCCAGCTCGTGATGCACCTGACCGAGTGGAACGGCTTCGACAACTACAAGGAGCAGCTGACCGACCCGGACTTCTGGGCGGTCACCGGTCGCACGGTCGCCTTCACCCTGGTGAACGTCGTGCTGATCATGGCCGGCGGCACCCTGGTCGGCCTGCTGCTCAACCGCCTCGGCAAGTGGATGCGCCTGGTGCTCTCGGTCGGGCTGCTGATGGCCTGGGCCATGCCGGTGGTCGCCGCGACCACCGTCTACACCTGGCTGTTCGACCAGCAGTGGGGCGTCGTCAACTGGTTCCTCGACAAGTTCGGTTGGCACTCGATGGCCGACTACAACTGGATGAGCGACCAGTACTCGACCTACTTCGTGATCATCCTGCTGATCGTCTGGCAGTCGATCCCGTTCGTCGCGTTCAACATGTACGCGGGCCTGACCACGATCCCGAAGGAGCTGTACGAGGCCGCCCGGATGGACGGCGCCGGCGCCTTCAAGATCTTCGGCTCGGTGGTCTTCCCCAGCCTGAAGCCCTTCTTCCTGGCGACCACCTTCCTCGAGGTCATCTGGGTGTTCAAGGCCTTCACCCAGGTCTACGCGATCAACGCCGGCGGGCCCGAGAACCTGACCCGGAACCTGCCCGTGCACGCCTTCCTGGAGGGCTCCTCGGGCCAGCACTACGGCGTCGGCTCCGCGATCGCCGTGCTCACCATCCTGATGCTGGTCGCCCTGATGGCGTACTACTTCCGCATCATGCTCAAGCAGGAGGACGAGCTGTGAGGCGCTCGCTCATCGGACGCAGCTGGCCGAACGTCATCGCGGTCGTCCTCTTCGTCTTCTTCATCTTCCCCGTCTACTGGATGGTCGCGACGTCCTTCAAGAAGGACGGCGACATCATCAGCAAGACGCCGGTCTTCATCCCGTTCCACGGGACGCTCGACCACTACGTCACCGCGGTCAACGCCAAGAACTTCTGGACGTACGTCGCCAACAGCTTCACCGTCACCGTCGGCGCCGTGCTGGCCTCGCTGGTGATCGCGACGCTCGCCTCCTTCGCCATCGCCCGGATGCGCTTCCGCGGCCGCAAGGCCTTCGTCCTGGTCGTGATGGCCGCGCAGATGGCGCCGTGGGAGGTCATGACCATCGCGGTCTACATGATCTCGCGCGACAACGAGCTGCTGAACAGCCTGGTGCCGCTGACCCTCTTCTACATGATGATGGTGCTGCCCTTCACGATCTGGACGCTGCGCAGCTTCATCGCCGCGGTGCCCAAGGAGCTGGAGGAGTCGGCCATGGTGGACGGCTGCACCCGCACCCAGGCCTTCGTGAAGGTGATCTTCCCGCTGCTGGCCCCCGGTCTGATGTCGACCTCGCTGTTCGGCTTCATCACGGCGTGGAACGAGTTCCCGCTCGTCCTGATCCTCAACAAGGAGCAGGGTCAGACCCTCCCGCTGTGGCTGTCCTCCTTCAAGACGGCCTTCGGCAACGACTGGGGTGCCACCATGGCGGCGTCCACGATGTTCGCCATCCCGGTGCTGGTCCTGTTCGTCTTCCTGCAGCGCAAGGCGGTCGGTGGCCTCACCGACGGCGCCGTGAAGGGCTGATCCCCCGTGAGCATCCTCGTCCCCACCCTCCCGGCCTCCGACCAGCTCCATCGCGACGCGCTGACCGTCCTGCAGCCCGGCTTCGTCGGCACCGAGCCGCCGGAGTGGCTGCGCCGCCACCTGGCGGCCGGCCTCGGCTCGGTCGCCCTGTTCGACCGCAACGTGGCCGACCTCGGCCAGCTGTCCGCGCTCACCTCCGCGCTGCGGGCCGAGAACCCCGACCTGCTGATCGCCATCGACGAGGAGTCCGGTGACGTCACCCGGCTGGAGGCGGGCTCCGGCTCGTCCTGGCCGGGCAACCTCGCCCTGGGCGCCATCGACGACCCCGCGCTGACCCGCGACGTCGCCCGTGAGCTGGGCCGCGCGCTGGCCGCCGCCGGCGTCAACTACAACTGGGCGCCGACCGCGGACGTCAACTCCAACCCGCGCAACCCGGTCATCGGCGTGCGCTCCTTCGGCGCCGACCCGGAGCTGTGCGCCCGGCACACCGCCGCCTGGGTGGAGGGCCTGCAGTCGGCCGGCGTCGCGGCCTGCTCCAAGCACTTCCCGGGCCACGGCGACACCGCCGTCGACTCGCACATCGGCCTGCCGGTGATCGACGTCGACCTGGACGTGCTGAGCTCGCGCGACCTGGTGCCCTTCCGGGCCGCGATCGCCGCCGGGACCAAGGCCGTGATGACGGCCCACATCATGGTCCCGGCGCTCGACCCCAAGCTGCCCGCCACGCTCAGCCCCGCCGTGCTGCGCGACCTGCTGCGCGCGGCCCCCGAGCAGGGCGGCCTCGGCTACCAGGGCCTGATCGTCAGCGACGCGATCGAGATGGGCGCCATCGCCGACACCTTCGGCATGGGCGAGGGCACCGTGCTTGCCCTGGCGGCCGGCGCGGACGCGATCTGCGTGGGCGGCGGCCTGGCCGACGAGGACACCGTGCTGATGCTGCGCGACGCCATCGTGGCGGGCGTGCGGTCCGGCCGGCTCCCGGAGGAGCGGCTCGCCGACGCGGCCGCCCGGGTGCGCTCGCTCGGCAGCTGGGCCCGGATCGCGGCCCAGGGCGAGCGGCCGGAGGCGGACCTCGCGGTCGGCCTGCGGGCGGCCCGCCGGGCGCTGCGGGTGGTCCGCGCGCCGGGCCGGGAGGTCCTGCCGGTGACCGAGCGCCCGTTCGTGGCCTCGTTCTCCGCCGAGCCGAACATCGCCGTCGGCGACGTCACCCCGTGGGGCGTGGCCGGCATGCTGGCCGACCGCTTCCCGGGCACCCGCACCCGCGCCATCGGCCCGGAGATCGCCGAGGCCGCGGTGCTGGACGCCGTGGTGTCCGAGGTGCTGGCCGGGGCCGCCGACCGCCGCCTGGTGCTGGCGGTCCGCGACGCCCACCGCCACGAGTGGATGTCGGCCGGGCTGAACCGGCTGCTGGCGGCCCGTCCGGACGCCGCGGTGGTCGAGATGGGCCTGCCGCAGTCCGAGCCGGTCGGCGCGCTGTACATCGCCACCCACGGCGCGGCCCGGGTCTGTGGGCTGGCCGCCGTCGAGGTGCTCACCGGCCAGTCGGGGGCGATCGGCTGAGTCCGCGTCGGACCGTGACACCGGGTGCCGAGGGCACCTGCCGGAACGGGCCCGCCATGCGCATGTCGCATGGTGGGCCCGTTCCGTTTTCGGTCGTTCGACACCCCGTGACCTGCGACTTCGCGATCTGACGATGTTCCCTCAAATCACCCTTAAGGCAGCCTTAAGTTCTACCTAGGGTGACCGTCGCGCGACTGATCGCCACGCGGTACAACAGGTCTGCAACGGCCTTGACCGCCAGGCCATTTGGCGTTGACACCAACAGTGGTCTAGGCCAGAGTCCAGTCCATCCGGTTCGAATTTCAATTGGGCCGGATGTGGTATTGGCCCATCCCTAAGCTCTTCGCCGCCCTCCCCGGACACCGTCCCGTCGGGCGCCGGCGCGCCGCCGGCGGGCACCAGCACTAAAACACCCTCGGAGGATGGCGTGAGAAAGCGTCGGTTCATGGCGACGGTCGGCATCATGGCGCTGGCCGCCGGACTGACGGCGTGTTCCTCGGGCGGCTCGGCGTCGGGCGGCGACAAGACCGCCTCGGCGGACCCGCAGGCCGCGACCGGCACCGTCACGGTCTGGCTGATGGACGACGCCCAGAAGAACTGGCCCGACCTCGTCCAGCGGGTCAACGACGACTTCGCCGCCAAGTACCCGAACGTGACCCTCAAGCTCGCCTACCAGGGCTGGGCCGACAAGGTGGCCAAGCTCGACAAGGCGATCGCCGACGGCGCCGCCCCGGACGTGGTCGAGCTCGGCAACACCGAGACCATGAAGTACGTGCTCTCCGGCGCGCTGGCGCCGGTGGAGCGCACCACCTTCGACAACTCCGACACCTGGATCAAGGCGCTCGCCAACACCTGCACCTACCAGGACAAGCTCTGGTGCGTGCCCTACTACGCGGGCGCCCGGGTCGCGATCTACAACTCGGCGGCCTTCCAGCAGGCCACCGGCAGTGCCGACTTCCCGAAGACCGAGGACGAGCTGCGTGCGGCGCTCGACAGGATCGCGGACCGGAACAAGGCCGACCGGACCTTCTCCCCGCTCTACCTGCCCGGCCAGTACTGGTACGCGGCGATGAGCTACGTGTCCGCGTACGGCGGGAGCATCGCCCGCTTCGACAGCGCCGGCAGCTGGCACGGCACCCTGAGCGACCCCAAGTCCCAGCAGGGCATCAACCACTTCGTCGACCTGGTGCGCAAGTACAACAAGGGCGACCAGTCGCTCAACGAGCAGAACCAGTACGAGGCGATGGCCCGCGGCCACGCGGCGTCCTTCTACGGCAACGGCTACGAGGCGTCCAGCGTCGTCGCGCCGGTCACCGGTGACCCGAGCCTCAAGGACGCGGTCAAGGTCGCCACCATGCCCGGCCCGGGCGGCAAGCCGCTGCCGACCTTCATCGGCGGCTCGGCCCTCGCCGTCACGGCCAAGTCGCCCACGGCGGCCCTGGCCACCGACTGGGTCCGGATGTTCACCAGCGCCAAGTCCGAGCAGGCGCTGGCCGACAAGGACATCCTGCCCAACAACCTCACCCAGCTGAACCCGCTGAAGAACAAGCCGAGCACCGCCGCCGCGGCCAACGCGGTGCCGGACGCCTGGTTCACCCCGCTGGCCCCCGGCTGGGGCCTGGTGGAGAAGCAGAAGATCCTGCCCGACATGCTGACCGCCATCCTCAAGGGCAAGCCGGTGGACCAGGCCACCAAGGAGGCGGACGCCGCCATCGACCAGCTCATCAACAAGGCGGGCTGAGCCGCCGCCGCCCCGGACGCCGGAGCCCCTCCCCGCACCGCCGGGAGGGGCTCCGCGCACGCCGGACCGCCGCGACCTGCCGTGACCGCCTCCTCGGATGTGCTCCGGGCGGGCGGCCCCCGTAGGATTGCGGCAGCATTCATCGCAGCGAGTGTGCGGACTCGCCGCCGTAGAGGTCCCCGCCGGGCATTCCCGTCCGGTCGGGGTGGAACCATCTCATCGGAGGCACACCCACGATGTCCGACACGCAGACCGTCCCTGGCCGGATCATGGCGGCGGAGATGGCCGAGCAGCCGGCCGTCCTGCAGCGCATCCTTGACGAGGGCGCCCCCAAGATCTTCGAGATCGCGTCCCGGATCACCGCCCGCAAGCCGCGGTTCGTCCTCCTGACCGCGCGCGGTACCTCGGACAACGCTGCGCTGTACGCCAAGTACCTGATCGAGATCCTGCTGGGCAAGCCGGCCGGCCTGACCTCGATGTCCACCACCACCGCCTACGGTGCCAAGCCGGACCTGACCGACGTGCTGGTGATCACCGTCAGCCAGTCGGGCGGCTCGCCGGACCTCGTCGCCTCCACCAAGGCGGCCCGCGAGGCCGGTGCCATCACCCTGGCGGTCACCAACAACGCCGGCTCGCCGCTGGCCGAGGTCTCCGAGTTCCACATCGACGTGCTGGCCGGGCCGGAGAAGGCGCTGCCCGCCACCAAGACCTACACCGCCGAGCTGCTCGCGCTGTACCTGCTCATCGAGGGCCTGCGCGGTGGCGACGGCACGGCCGCCAAGGCCCTGCCCGAGCTGGCCGCCGGCATCCTGGCCCGCCAGGACGAGGTCAAGGCGCTGGCCGAGCGCTACCGCTTCGCCCAGCGCCTGGTCATCACCTCGCGCGGCTACGGCTACCCGACCGCCCGCGAGGCGGCGCTGAAGCTGATGGAGACCACCTACATCCCGGCCTCCCCGTTCTCCGGCGCCGACCTGCTGCACGGCCCGCTGGCCATGGTCGACAACGTCTCCCCGGTCATCGCGATCGTCCCGGACGGCAAGGGCGGCGAGGCCCTGCAGCCGGTCCTGGACCGCCTGCGCGGCCGTGGCGCCGACCTGGTCGTGGTCGGCCAGCAGCCGCAGGTCGAGGCCGCCTCGGCGGGCTTCGCGCTGCCGGCCGGCGTGCCCGAGGAGGTGCAGCCGATCCTGGAGATCCTGCCGCTGCAGCTGCTGGCCTACGAGGTCACCATCGCCCGCGGCCAGGACCCGGACGCCCCGCGCGCGCTCGCCAAGGTCACCGAGACCCACTGACGCGGGTCCGCCGAAAAGCCCGAGCCCCCGTCCACAGCCTGTGGACGGGGGCTCGGGCTTTTCCGGCCCCTCGGCGGGGCGCGGGAAGCAGTCCGGAAAACACTACGGGCCACGGCGCCGACACGGGACCCTCAACCCATGCGGCACCGCAGCCCGGAGCTGTCGTCGGTCGCCGGTGACGATCGAGAACTGTGCGGGGTCCTCGTTCGGCGGCGTCCGACCGAGGAGGGGACTCACGCGGTCAGGGCAGTTGCGCGGGTGCCTCTCCTTGGTGCCCTTTCATTGTGGACTAGACCAATCTGGCTTGTCCAGGCCTCTCCGAAAATTGGTCTGGACAACCTGGGGGAGAGCCCAGCGGCGCAGGTCGCCGGGGTGCGCGGGGCCCGGCCGCGCCCCCCCTGGGGCTACGCTCGCCCTGTGCCCTCGCTGAACGAACTCGTCCGCCGCCACACCACCCTGACCGGTGCCGATGTGGAGTGGCTGCACATGCTGGTCTCGGAGTGGCAGCTGCTCTCCGACCTGTCCTTCGCCGACCTCGTGCTCTGGATCCCCACCTGGGACGGCATCCGGTACGTCTCGGTGGCCCAGATGCGCCCCAACACCGGCCCCACCTCCTACCAGGACGACATGGTCGGCCACCTCGTCCCGCGCGGCCGGCGCCCGCTGCTGGACGCCGCCTACGACGAGGGGCGGATCGTGCGCGAGGGCGACCCGGAGTGGCGCGAGGAGGTGCCGGTCCGGGTCGAGTCCATCCCGGTGCGGCGCGAGGGCAAGGTGCTCGGCGTGATCGCCCGCAACACCAACCTGCTGACCGTGCGCACCCCCAGCCGGCTGGAACTCACCTACCTGCAGAGCGCCTCCGACCTCGCCCAGATGATCGCCGCCGGCACCTTCCCCTACCCCGGCGTCGAGCAGGCCGACATGGACGCCGCGCCGCGGGTCGGCGACGGCCTCATCCGCCTGGACGCCGACGGCATCGTCACCTACGCCAGTCCCAACGCGCTCTCCGCCTACCACCGGCTCGGCCTCACCACCGACCTGGTCGGCAGCCACCTCGGCCGGGCCACCGCCGACCTCGCCCCGCCCTCCCGGGCCGCCGTGCACGAGGCCCTGGTGAAGCTGGCCAGCGGCTGGGCCCCCCGGCAGACCGAGATCGAGGCCCAGGGCGGCGTGGTCACCCTGCGGGCCATCCCGCTCAAGCCCAAGGGCACCCTGACCGGGTCCCTGGTGCTCTGCCGCGACGTCACCGAGCTGCGCCGGCGCGACCGCGAGCTGATGACCAAGGACGCCACCATCCGGGAGATCCACCACCGGGTGAAGAACAACCTGCAGACCGTCGCCGCGCTGCTGCGCCTGCAGTCCCGCCGGATGGAGTCGGAATCCGGCCGCGCCGCCCTGGACGAGGCGGTGCGCCGGGTCGGCTCGATCGCGATCGTGCACGAGACGCTCTCCCAGGCGCTGGACGAGCAGGTGGCCTTCGACGAGATCGCCGACCGGGTGCTGGCCATGGTGATGGAGCTGTCCCAGGACGGCCGGGTGGCGACCCGGCGCAGCGGCAGCTTCGGGATCCTGTCGGCCGAGGTGGCCACCCCGCTGGCGATGGTGCTGACCGAGCTGCTGCAGAACGCGCTGGAGCACGCCTTCGGCCCGACCGCCTCCGGCAACCTGGAGGTGAGCGCGCTGCGCGGACGGGCGCCGGCCACCGGCATGGGCTGGTCGGACAGCTGGACCGGTGGGGCCCGGCCGGAGGAGTACCTGCTGATCACGGTGCAGGACGACGGCAAGGGCATGCCGGAGGGCTTCGACCCGCAGCAGGCGGGCAACCTCGGGCTGCAGATCGTGCGGACCCTGGCCACCGGGGAGCTCGGCGGCACCTTCGACATGGTGGCCGGCCCGAACGGCGGCACCAAGGTGGTCCTGGAGATCCCGGTGCGCTGAGGTGCGCAGGGGGCGCGCGTCCGGTACGGGCGCCGGTCGCGTGCTCCTTCATCTCCGCCGCACGGGGGGAGAATCCGGCCGGGAAACAGAAACGAGGCCCTGTCGACCGGGGGGGGGTGGGTCGACAGGGCCTCTCAACCCGTTCCGGCCGTCGGGGGGAGTCGGCCGGAACGGGGGCTCTGGGTGGTGCGACACCAACCGGTGCGTTGCACACGGTGAGCGCCACAGCTCCACAATATTGCTCTAAGTGAACAGTATCAAGTGGCTGGGCGGGCCGGTGTCGCGGGACCTCGTCGAGCAAGGCCCTTTGTACGGAAGGCTTCACCAGGAGGTGCAGGGGAAGCCTGTGATCATGTGTTGATCGGTGCTGTGGTTACTGCTGGTACTACGGCGTGTGATCAGGCGGTGCGGGCGCGGTTGCGGGCGGCACGGCGCTTCATGGCGCGGCGCTCGTCCTCGCTCATGCCGCCCCAGACGCCGGCGTCCTGGCCGGTCTCGAGGGCCCACTGGAGGCACTGCTCCATGACCGGACAGCGGCGGCACACGGCCTTGGCTTCCTCGATCTGCAGCAGAGCAGGACCGGTGTTCCCGATCGGGAAGAACAGCTCCGGGTCCTCTTCGCGGCAGACAGCGCGGTGGCGCCAGTCCATGGTCGTCCAACTCCTCCTGCCGGCGGGGGTTGCCCGGTCGGCACATCGATGGTCCTTGTGAATGTGAACGCTTTCACGAATCCCGCAACAGCAAAAGAGACCAAAGGCCCATCGGGCCCGGGAGGTCTGTGCTGGGGGGGATTCGCGCGATTCGAGGGACACCCCGCGGTCGGCCCCCCAGGTTTCGAGGGTTGCCGTCGCTGCGATGTGTCCCGATCGCCATGTAGAGGTTCGCAAACCTCGGGCCCGGATACAACCCCCTTCAGGGAGGAATTTTGGATTCTTCGGTGTCGCCTAGCTCACAGCCGGTACTTCTATGGAGTGAAGGGGGCTTGTGCGTTCGAGAAGAAGGAGGAATGGCCCTTCTAGTCACACAATCACACGCAGTGCCCGCCGTACGCCTGTGAAACTGACGCGACTCCTGGATCCAAGGTGGTCCCCGTCGACCTGGAACGGGACCGGTTCCTCCGAAACCAAGGTGAAGTGGCGGACGTCGTGATAGGAGACGACGTGCTTGCCGGAAGGGCCGGACCCGGCGCCGCCGTCGCTCGAAGGGCCGTGCGACCGCAGGATCTGACGGACCGTTCGAGCAGTGCCGAACGCGGTCATCCGGGTGATGCCGAAGACGTCGAGATCCGAGTCGAAGGAGGCGCGCGGGGAGGGATAGACGGGGCGGTTGCCCAGGAACGTCCACGGCGAGGTGTTGCTGACTATCGCCAGCACCAGGCCGGGCACCGGCTCACGGCCCGCCATCGTCAGCGAGACCGGGCCCGACCTGCGCTGTTCACGCTGGGTGACGAAGTGGCGCAGCGCCTGGGTGACGTAGAGCGCGTGCGTGGACCTGCGCCCCGCCCGGCGCTGCTCCTCGACCCGGCCGACCACTCCGGCGTCGAAGCCCAGACCGGCGGTGAAGGTGAACCAGCGGTCCGGCAGTCCCTCGGTCATCGCCTTGCCGAGCCCGATCCCGCGCTCGCGCCGGTGCTCCAGCGCGTCCAGCAGCGCGCCGGTCGCCTCCACCGGGTCGTTCGGCAGGCCCAGCGCGCGGGCGAACACATTGGTCGAGCCGCCGGGGACCACGGCCAGCCGCGGGACCTTGTCGCCCGGGCCGTGCGAGAGCAGCCCGTTGACCACCTCGTTGACGGTGCCGTCCCCGCCCAGCGCCACCACCAGGTCGACCGTGCCGTCCTCCGCCGCCTCCCGGGCCAGGTCGCGCGCGTGGCCGCGGTACTCGGTCTGCGCCACCTCCAGCTTGAGGTCGCTGCGCAGGGCGTGGATCAGGACGTCCCTGGTGCGACCGCTGGTGGTGGTCGCTTTCGGATTGACGACCAGGAGAGCGCGCATGGGCCCAGCCTACGGGGCGGTACGGACCAACCGGCGGCTACCCTGCTGGAGTGACCGCAGAATCCTCCGCACCCGTACCCGCGTCCGGCGCCGACCGGCCGGCCGCCCTCACCCTGGGCGCCGCCATCACCGCCGTGGAGGGCGCCGCGCTGGCCGTCGTCGGCGTCTGGGACATGGTCGCCGCGCTGTCCGGCCAGTCCAAGCAGCTCGCCCTGAACGAGTTCGGCGGGCTGGTGATCGTCCTGCTCGGCGTGGCGCCGCTGCTGGCCGCCCGGGCGCTGCTCAGGACCCGCCGCTGGGGCCGCAGCCCCGCGGTGCTGACCAACTCGATCTGCCTGCCGGTGGCCTACTACATGTGGCAGAGCGGCGGGGCGATGGTCGCGGTCGGCGTGGGCATCGGCCTGCTCGGCCTGGTCGGCATCGGCGCGCTGCTCAGCCCGAAGGCGACGGCGGCCCTCTACGCTCCGCACGAGGCCTGAGCGCGGCGGACCGCCGCCTGCCACCGCATCCGTACGACCCGACGGCCGCCACTGAGCGGCCGTCAGTCGTCTGCGGGCTCCTACTCCTCGACCAGGAGCTTCTCCCGCAGCTGCGCCAGGGTCCGGGCGAGCAGCCGGGAGACGTGCATCTGCGAGATGCCCACCTCGGCGGCGATCTGCGACTGCGTCATGTTCCGGAAGAACCGCAGCACCAGGATCTTCTGCTCGCGGGGCGGCAGTTGGGCCAGCAGCGGCTTGAGCGACTCGCGGTACTCGACGCCCTCCAGCGCCTCGTCGGTGGCACCCAGGGTGTCCGCGACGGCCGGCGACTCGTCGTCGCTGTCCGGCACGTCCAGCGACAGCGTGGAGTACGCGTTGGCGGACTCCAGGCCCTCCAGGACGTCCTCCTCGGAGATCCCCAGGTGCTCGGCCAGCTCGTGCACCGTGGGGGAGCGGCCGTGCCGCTGGGAGAGCTCGCTGGTCGCCGTGGTCAGCGACAGCCGCAGCTCCTGGAGCCGGCGCGGCACCCGGACCGCCCAGCCCTTGTCCCGGAAGTGCCGCTTGATCTCGCCGACGATGGTCGGCGTCGCGTAGGTGGAGAACTCCACCCCGCGCTCGTGGTCGAACCGGTCCACCGACTTGATCAGCCCGATGGTGGCGACCTGGGTCAGGTCGTCCAGCGGCTCGCCCCGGTTGCGGAACCGCCGGGCCAGGTGCTCGACCAGCGGGATGTGCATCCGCACCAGCTGGTTGCGCAGCTCGACGCGCTCCGGGGAGCCCTCGGGCAGCGCGGAGAGCCGGACGAACAGGGCCCGGGCCGCCTCGCGGTCCGGCGCGCCGGTGCGCTGCGGGCCCTGGGAGGGCACCGCCGCGCGCAGGGTCCGTGCCGCCTCGGCGGTGTTCTCGGTGGCGTCGTCGGCGCCCTCGGCGTCCGGCTCGGTGTCCAGGCCGTCGCCGTCCGGCCCGTCGTGCGGGCGGCCGGTGTCCGGGAGGTCCGCGGCCGGAGGCACGGGCGGGGGCGACTGATCGGGCGACGGCTGCGGCGTCGGCTCGGTCGGCTGGCTCATCCGGTGGGCGTCCTTCGGGTGCGCTTCGTCGTTGGCGGCGAGGCCGGGAACGCTCGCCTGGGTCGGTACGGCAGGGCCCGCCGTCGCGAGGCCGGTACGGTCCAGATCACTCACGGCCATTCCCCCGTTCCGTTCCGGGAGCACCGGGACCGCCGGCCCCGGTTCGTCTCGTTGGTCGTACCGCCGGGTGGGGGCGGTACCGGGAGCCGTCCGTCCGGCCCGGTGGTGCCGGGCGGACGGCCCTTGTTCGGTGCTGCTGCCGCGCTGCCGCGGCGGACCTAGTGGGCGGTGCTGCCGCCGCGCTTCTTGTGCAGGCTGATCGACACGGTCTTGTCCTCGGCGACCGCCGATTCGACCTCGCCGGCGAGCGCGGAGAGCACCGTCCAGGCGAAGGTGTCCCGCTCGGGCGCCCGCCCGTCGGTGGTGGGTGCCGAGACGATCACCTTCAGGGAGTCGCCGACCAGTCGGAACTCGCAGGAGAGGACCGAGCCGGGGACGGCCTGCTGGAGGAGGATGGCGCAGGCCTCGTCGACCGCGATGCGCAGGTCCTCGATCTCGTCCAGCGTGAAGTCCAGCCGGGCCGCGAGGCCGGCCGTGGCCGTCCGCAGGACCGAGAGGTAGGCCCCGGCCGCGGGCAGCCGGACCTCCACGAAGTCCTGCACTCCGGGCTCGCCGTCGATCTGGGACACCCTCACCTCCTGGGTGACGCGCTGTGCTTCCGGGCCGGTGGCCGCGGCACTGTCTGTTGCTTGGCTCAACTGCTTCGCCCCAACTGTCCAGAGGGGTGGTGCGGTACGTTCCGGTCATACCCCTCAGGGGGCGGCCGGACGCCGCCGTCCGCCCGAGACGTTACCGCGTTCCTGCCCCGGTGCGGGAGTCACTCATGGTAAGGCATCGCGACACAGGGTGGCAGTGGTTCGAACGCCGTCCCCGTACGCCTCCGGCGCACGCCGTCCGCGCGCCGGTCTCAGCGGGTGCCGGCGGCGGTGAGCGCGTCCCCGGTCAGGCGGTAGACGGTCCAGCCGTCCATCGGCACGGCGCCGAGCGACTTGTAGAAGTTGATCGAGGGGGTGTTCCAGTCCAGCACCGACCACTCCATCCGGGAGTAGCCGCGCTCGACGGCGATCCGGGCCAGCTCCAGCAGCAGCGCCTTGCCGTGGCCGCCGCCGCGGGAGGCCGGGCGGACGTAGAGGTCCTCCAGGTAGACCCCGTGGGTGCCGCGCCAGGTCGAGTAGTTGAGGAACCAGAGCGCGAAGCCGACCGGCTCGCCGGTGGTGTCGTCCTCGGCGATCAGGCCGAACAGCGCGGGGTCGGTGCCGAACAGCGCGCCGTGCAGCTGCTCCTCGGTGGCGACCGCCTCGTGGGCGGCCTTCTCGTACTCCGCGAGCTCGCGGATCATGGCGTGGATGACGGGGACGTCGGAGGGGAGGGCGGTGCGGATCATGCTCCGAGCCTACTGGGCGGGTTCGTTCTCGTCCCAGACCTGGACGGAGGTCTGGTCGGTGATCCGGCCGTCGCGCAGCTCGGCGGTGGAGCTGACCAGCACCCGGACCCCGTCCGGGTAGCGGCAGGACTCCAGGAAGGCGAGGCGGTCCTCCTGGACCACCACCTGTTCCAGGGTGTGGCTCGTCTCACGGGCGTAGAGGTCGTCCAGCATCGCGCCGATCTCGTCCCGCCCGTGCATCACCAGCGGGTGGCTGGGCTGGGTCTTGCGGTCGACCACGCGCAGTTCGGCGTCGTCCGCGTAGAGCGCCAGCAGGGCTCCGGCGTCGGCGCGTTCGATGCCCTCGCGAAGGGCCCGGACGTCGAAGGCGGACGGTGCGGCCATGGTGGTCATGTTCTCGCTCCTCCGGTCGGTTCCGTCGGCTCGTACTGTTGAGCGTACGCCCGTCGGAACCGGCCGGAGGCGGGCCGGACGGCGGCGGTGCGGACGGCCCCGGCTCAGCGGGCCGGGACGGTCCGCAGGTACTCCGCCAGGGCGGTGATCGCGGCCGGGTTGCGCGGGCTCTCGACCAGGTCGACGTAGTCGAGCACGAAGATCCGGTCGTTGCGGACCGCCGGGACGCCGGCCAGCGGCGGGAAGGACTTCAGGAACTTCCGCTTGGCCTCGGCGTCCGGGGTGCCGTAGTTGCTGATCACGATCACCTCGGGGGCGCGCTGGACCACGCTCTCCCAGCCCACCGTGATCCAGGAGTCGGCGACGTCGTCCATCACGTTGCGGCCGCCGGCCCTGGCGATGATCTCCTGCGGGGCGGCGAACCGGCCCGAGGTGTACGGCTTGTCCTCGCCGCTGTCGTACAGGAAGACGTCGGGGCGGTGCGCGGGCTCGGGGACGGCGGCGATCCGCGCCTTGAAGTCGGCGACCAGCCGGTCGGCCCGGTCCCGGACGTCGAAGATCTCGCCCAGGTTGACGAGGTCGGTGTACAGCGCGTCGAGCGGGCCCATCACCCCGCGCTCGGTGCCCTTGCCGCTGCGGCAGGACTCGGTGAGCACGTAGGAGCCGATGCCCAGGCCGGACAGCGTCTGCGGGGTGAAGCCCTTCCCCTCGTCGAAGCCGTAGTGCCAGCCGGCGAAGACCAGGTCGGCCCTGGCCTCCAGGACGGTCTCCTTGGTGATCTGGTCCTTGGAGAGCCACTCGGCCCGCTGGTAGGCGTCCTTCCAGGCGACCTTGTCCACCTGGCCCTTGTCGTCCGGCATCACGTAGCCGGCCATCCGGTCCTCCAGGCCGAGCGCGAACATCAGCTCGGTGATGCCGACGTCGTTGGTCACCGTGCGGGCCGGCTTCTCCTTGAAGGTGAGCTCGGTGCCGCAGTTGCTGACGGTCACCGGGTAGTGGGCGGAGGCGGTGGCGCCGTCGCCGCTCGGGGCGATCTCGGCGCCGCAGCCGGTGAGCACGAGGGCGAGCAGGGCGGCGGAGGCAACGGCCTTGGTGCGCATGGGGTTCCTCGGTAGGGCGGGTCGGGGGAGGGCGGGGAGCGGTCAGGGCAGGCGGTCGAGGAGCAGCTGGACGGCGCCGGTGACCGGGTGCCGCACGGGCGTCGCGCGGACTTTGAACACCTCGGCCAGCAGGCCGGGTTCGAGCACCTCGGCGGGCGGCCCGGAGGCGACGATCCGGCCGTCCACGACCACGTACAGCAGGTCGCAGTGCCCGGCGGCCAGATTGAGGTCGTGCAGCGCGGTGAGCACCGTCGGCCCGGCCTCCCGGACCAGCGCCAGCACCTCCAGCTGGTGGGCGATGTCCAGGTGGTTGGTGGGCTCGTCGAGGACCAGCACCCGGGGCTCCTGGACCAGCGCGCGGGCGATCAGCACCCGCTGCTTCTCGCCGCCGGACAGGCTCAGGAAGCCCCGGGCGGCCAGGTGGGCGGCGCCGACCCGGCGCAGCGCCCCGGCGCAGCGGTCCCCGTCGTCGCCGGACGGCCCGGCCAGGGCGCCGCGCCGGTGCGGCAGCCGGCCCATGCCGACCACCTCGGCCACGGTGAAGTCGAACTCGGCGGAGTGCTCCTGCGGCAGCGCCGCCACCCGCCGGGCGGCCTCGCGCGGGGCCAGCGCGTGCAGGTCGTCCCCGCCCAGCAGGACGGCGCCGGCGGCGGGCCGCAGCGCCCGGTAGACACAGCGCAGCAGGGTGGACTTGCCGCTGCCGTTGGGGCCGATCAGGCCGACCACCTGGCCGGCGGCGGCGGTCAGCGTGACGTCGTGGACCAGCCGGACGCCGGCCAGCTCGACCGAGACCCGCTCGACGGCGAGGTCCAGGGCGGCGGGGCCGGTGGCGGCGCCGGCGGCGGAGGTGGCGGTGCTCATCGGCCACCGCCGAAGGAGTAGCCGCGGCGGCGCATCAGCAGCAGGAAGCACGGCACCCCGACGGCCGCGGTGACCACGCCGACCGGCAGCTCGGCGGGCGCCAGCAGGGTGCGGGAGACGATGTCCACCCAGACCAGCAGCAGCGCCCCGGCGAGCGGGGCGATCAGCAGCACCCGGCGGTGGCCGGCGCCGACCAGCATCCGCGTCAGGTGCGGGATCATCAGTCCGACGAAGCCGATCGCCCCGCTGACCGCGACCACGGTGCCGGTGACGGCCGCGGTGACCACGAACAGCTCGCGGCGCAGCCGGTCCGGGTCCACGCCGAGCGAGGCGGCCGTCTCGTCGCCCATCGCCAGCGCGTCCAACCGCCCGGCGGCGCAGGCCAGATAGGCCAGCCCGGCCAGCACGGTGACGGCGGCGATCGGCACCGAGCCCCAGGTGGCGCCGCCGAGGCTGCCGAGCAGCCACATCATGGCGGAGCGGGCGGCCTCGCCGCGGGCGGCGGCGAAGACCATCAGCGCCGTCACCGCGGAGAAGCCGTAGGACATCGCGGTGCCGGTGAGCACCAGCCGCAGCGGGGTGAGCCCGTGGGCGCTACGGGCCGTCAGGTAGACCAGCACCATGGCGAGCAGGGCGGCGGCGAAGGCGGAGACGGAGATCGCCCAGACGCCGAGCGAGGCGAAGGCGCCCAGCATCAGCACGGCGTTGGCGCCGACCGAGGCACCGGAGGAGATGCCGAGCACGAACGGGTCGGCGAGCGCGTTGCGGACCATCGCCTGGACGGCGACCCCGGTGGCGGCGAGTCCGGCGCCGACCACGGCGGCCAGCACGGCGCGCGGCAGCCGGATCTCCCAGACGATCGCGTAGGCGGCGGCCTCGTCGGCCTCCAGCCGCCCGCCCGTCAGCCCGGCCCGCAGCAGCCGCAGGACCTGGCCCCAGCCGAGTCCGGAGGAGCCCACGGCGACCGCGCAGACCAGCGAGAGCAGCAGTGCCACGGCGAGGGCGGCGGCCAGCGGGACCGCGGGTGTTCGGCGCGGGCCCGGTGGGGCGGCGGCGGTGGCCGGTGCGGTCGCGGTGCTGCTCACGTGGTGCGCCTTGCGTCCGGCCGCGGACGGCGCGGGGCGGCGCGCCCGGGCGCGGGTGTGCCGGGGCGCCATCCCCTCGCAGTCCACGGCGAGTTGTCGGGAGGTCGGCGTCCTCGGGCGATCGGGCTCACGGGCACGGGGCACCGTTTACCGTTGCGGGTCAGCGCCGGATTCGCACCGGCTTCCCCCTCTGGACGCCCTGGCAGCATAACAAGCGCTCAGGGCAGGCAACCCTTACCGGCGCAGTGAGGCCGTTCACAACGCGCGACCGCCCCCGTCCGGGGTGCGGACGGGGGCGGTCGGAGACGGAGCGGGCGGGATCAGCCCTGCTTGGTCTCCCAGAAGATCTTGTCGACCTCGGCGATGAGGTCGAGCAGCGCCTGGCCGGTGGCCGGGTCGGTGGACGCCTTGGCGGCCGAGGCGGCCTTCAGGGTGTCGTTGATCAGCTGGTGCAGCTGCGGGTACTTCTCGAAGTGCGGGGCCTTGAAGTAGTCGCTCCACAGCACCGAGATGTGGTGCTTGACGGTCTCGGCGCGCTGCTCCTTGATGATGATGGCGCGGGCGCGGAAGTGCGGGTCCTCGTTGGCCTGGTACTTCTCCTGGGTGGCCTTGACGGACTCGGCCTCGATGCGGGCCTGGGCCGGGTCGTAGACGCCGCAGGGCAGGTCGCAGTGGGCGTGGGCGGTGGCGCGCGGTGCAAACAGACGAGAGAGCATGGGGAGTCCTTCCTTAGATCGTCTTCCCGGGCCCGAGATTACCCTTCGGCCCCTGTGGTTTCTCGGTCGGGCGGCGGGCCTAGGGCAAAAGACGGAGCCGGAACCGGGTGAATCCGGACATCGGCGGGTGACGGTCCGTGCGGCAGACTGGTGTGCGACAGCGGGACTCGGCGGGACGCCGGCCGGGAGGAGGAGTCGTGGCACGGAGCGCGGAACCGGAGGACGGACCCCCGGCGGGCGGCGCGCCGTTCGGGCTGATCGACGTGGCGGGGGACTCGATGGTGCCGACCCTGCGTGACGGTGATCAGCTGCTGGTGCGGTACGGCGCACGGATCCGGCCCGGCGCGGTGGTGGTCTTCCGCCACCCGTTCCAGCAGAACCTGCTGGTGGTCAAGCGGGCCGACGGCCGGCGGCCCAAGGGCTGGTGGCTGCTCTCCGACAACCGGCCGGTGGACAGCGACAGCCGCAGCTACGGCGCGGTGCCGGACGAACTGGTGCTCGGCCGGGTGCTGTTGCGGCTGCGCCCGCGCCCGGCCTGGCTGGCCCCCGGCCGCCGGCTGGAGCGGCTGCTGCTCTCCGGCCCGCTGGCCCGGATCCCCGGGCTGGCCCGCCGCCTCGGCGTCTGGGTCCGCCCGGAGGAACTGCCCGGCTCCTAGGACGCGTCCGCGGCCGCCGCGGCGGCCTCCAGGCGTTTGCGGGCGCGGTAGGCGGCGACGTTGGCGCGGGTCGCGCAGCGGTCCGAGCAGTACCGGCGGGACCGGTTGGTGGAGGTGTCCAGGTAGGCGTTGCGGCAGGGCGCGGCCTGGCAGATGCCGAGCCGGTCGGCGCCCAGCTCGGTCAGGTGGACGGCCAGGCCCATGCAGGCGACGGCGCTGAAGTGGGCGGTGGCGGTGGGGGAGTTGTCGGCGAGGTGCAGGTGCCAGCGGGGCCGGCCGGCCTCGTCCAGGTGGTCGTGCCCGGAGACCAGCGGGCTGACCGGGAACTCCATCAGCAGGCTGTTCAGCAGGTCGACGCTGCGGATCTCCTCGCCGTCGGCGGCGGCCTCGAAGACCCCGCGCAGCCGGGTGCGGACGGCCCGCAGCCGGGGCAGGTCGGACTCGTCGGCGAGGTCGCGGGCCCGGGCGGCGTCGGAGAACAGCCCGCGCACCGCGTCCACCGAGGTCAGCGAGTCGGTGCCGCGCTCGGGCTCCTCGGTGTTCACCAGCCGGACGGCCAGATCGGCGTACGAGGCGAGCTCCACGGTGGTCCTTCCAGAGGTTGGTAACGGGCTGATCGCCTCCAGCCTATTACCCGAAGGGGGAAAGCGGGAAAGCGGCGGCGCCCGGCGGGACCTGCCTGCCGGGCGCCGCGGGGGCGGTGCGCTCAGAGCACCTTGGAGAGGAAGGCGCGGGTGCGCTCGTGCTTCGGGTCGGTGAGCACCTCGCGGGGGTTGCCGGACTCGACGACCACGCCGCCGTCCATGAAGACCAGCGCGTCGCCGACCTCGCGGGCGAAGCCCATCTCATGGGTGACCACGATCATGGTCATCCCCTCGTCGGCGAGCCCGCGCATGACGTCGAGCACCTCGCCGACCAGCTCGGGGTCGAGCGCCGAGGTCGGCTCGTCGAAGAGCATCAGCTTGGGCTTCATGGCGAGCGCCCGCGCTATGGCCACCCGCTGCTGCTGGCCGCCGGAGAGCTGGGACGGGTAGTTCCCGGCCTTGGCGGCCAGGCCGACCCGCTCCAGCAGGGCCATGGCGTTCTCCCTGGCCGCGGCCTTGGACTCGCGCTTGACCTGGACCGGCGCCTCCATGACGTTCTCCACCGCGGTCATGTGCGGGAAGAGGTTGAAGCGCTGGAACACCATGCCGATGTCCCGCCGCTTGAGCGCGACCTCGCGGTCCTTGAGCTCGTAGAGCTTGTCGCCGCGCTGCCGGTAGCCGACCAGCTCGCCGTCCACCCAGAGGCGGCCGCCGTTGATCTTCTCCAGGTGGTTGATGCAGCGCAGGAAGGTCGACTTGCCGGAGCCGGACGGGCCGACCAGGCAGAACACCTCGTTCTGCCGGACCTCCAGGTCGATGCCCTTGAGCACCTCGACCTGGCCGTAGGACTTGTGGACGCCCTCGGCCTTCACCATGGGGGTGCCGGCGGCGGCGTCGGCGGGGGTCTTGGTCAGGTCGGTCATACGTGGCCGCCTCCCTCGAGTCCGGGGACCACGTCGTTCTTGGCCTTCGGGGCGGGCCGGCCGCCGAACAGCAGCCGCAGCCGCTGGAGCGGCGTGGGTGGCAGGGTCCGGTTCGCACCACGAGCGTAGTGCCGCTCGATGTAGTACTGCCCCACCGTGAGGATCGAGGTCATGATCAGGTAGTAGATGCTGACCGCGACCAGCACCGGGATGGTCTGGAAGGTCCGCGAGTAGATGTCGTGGCCGGCGGTGAACAGCTCGGACAGCGAGATGACCTGGACCAGCGAGGTGGTCTTCAGCATCGAGATGGTCTCGTTGCCGGTCGGCGGGATGATGACCCGCATCGCCTGCGGGAGCACGATCCGGCGCAGCGCCGCCGCGCGGCTCATGCCCAGCGCGTGGGCGGCCTCGGTCTGGCCCTCGTCCACCGACTGGATGCCGCCGCGGACGATCTCCGCCATGTACGCCGCCTCGTTGAGGCCGAGGCCGAGCAGGGCGGCGGTGAAGGTGGGGATCAGGGTGTTGGTCGACTCGGACCAGAACTCCGGCCCGAACGGGATGCCGAGCGAGAGCCTCGGCCACAGGGCGCCCAGGAAGTTCCAGAACACCAGCTGCACCAGGACGGGGGTGCCGCGGAAGATCCAGATGTAGAACCAGGCCGTCCCCGACAGCAGCGGGTTCGGCGAGAGCCGCATGATCGCGAGGAGCACGCCGCCGGCCACGCCCATCAGCATGGACAGGACGGTCAGCTCCAGGGTCACGCCGATGCCGTGCAGGATCTGCTCGTTCTGCAGCGTGTCCGTGACGACGTCCCACTGGAACGCGGGGTTGAAGATCAGGGCGTGGAGCAGCATCGCCGCGAGAACGGCGATGACGGCGGCTCCGGCCCAGCGTCCGGGGTGGCGCACCGGGACGGCCTTGATGGTCTCAGGCCGTCCCGATTTCACCGCCCCCTGCTCGGAAGAATTCACCTTGGGGCCTCAGGGGGTGTGGTGGTGCGCGGATCAGCTCTTGGCGGCGTTGATCTCGGACTTGGTGATCGCGCCGGCCTCGACGCCCCACTTGGCCAGGATCTGCCGGTAGGTGCCGTCGGCGATCAGCGACTGGACGGCGCCCTGGACGGCCGGGGTGAGCGGCGAGCCCTTGTCGACGACGACGCCGTAGGGCGCACTGTCGTAGGTGTCGCCGATCTTCTCCAGCTGGCCGTTGGTCTGCTTGACCGCGTAGTCGACGACCGGGGAGTCGGCCATCATCACCTGGTCGCGGCCGGAGACCAGCGCGGTGGTCACGTCGGTCTGCAGGGTGAACTTGTTGCCGTCGTCCGGGATGGTCGGCTTGCCCGCCTTGCTGCACTCCGGGTTGCGGACGTCGGTGATCTCCTGGGCCTGGGTGGTGCCGGTCTGGACGGCGACCTTCTTGCCGCAGAGGTCCTTCGGGTCGATCTTGTCCGGGTTGCCCTTCTTGACCGCGACGGCGCTGCCGGCGGTGAAGTAGCTGACCATGTCGACGGTCTGCTCGCGCTCCTTGGTGTCGGTGAAGGAGCTCATGCCGAGCTGGTACTTCTTCGCGGTGATGCCCGGGATGATCGAGGTGAAGTCGGCGTTCTGCACGTCGGCGGCCAGGCCGAGCTTCTTGGCGATCGCGTCGGCCAGGTCGACGTCGAGGCCGATGATGTTGCCCTTGTCGTCCTTGAACTCGTTGGGCGCGTAGGAGGCGTCGGCGGCGACGACGAGCTTGCCCGAGCTCTTGACGTCGGCCGGGACCAGCGGGGCGAGTGCCGGGTCGGCGGTCACCGCGGCGATGCTGGCGCTCGGATTGGCGCCCGCGGCACCGCCGTTGGAGGAGGACTTGCTGCTGCCGCAGGCGGTCAGCACGAGCGACGCGGACGCGAGCACCGCCGCGGTGGCGAGGAGACGGGTGCGCTGGGTGCGGACGATCATGGGGGATCTCCTCCTGAGGGAGAGGTCGGGCGGGGGCGCCGCGGGGGAGCGGCGTACCGGGGCAGCAAAGGCCGTACGGCGCTGTACGGGTGGGGCTGGGAGAACTGCGCAGGGTGGTTCCAGGTACTGCGTCTCCGCCACCGTCCGCCGAGGTGGGCGTCGATCGGGCCGCCTCGACCAGTGGCCTGCTCGATCCGAGATGGGGGGAATCCTGCCATCTGACGACGGTCGGGTGGCCCTGATTCAGATCAAAATCGGATAACGGGGGGCCATGCCGTCCGCTATTCGGACGAATACCGTGTCCCTGTCACTCCGTGCATACGTATGCAGATCGCCCCGTAGTCCCCCGCGCGACGGGCCGGGCCCCGCCGGTGCCCGGCCCGGTCCGCTCAGATGCCCCCGTTGACCACCGCGTTCTGGGCCGCGCCCGCGGCCACGTCCCACTTGGCGAGGATCTTGTCGTACTCGCCGCTGCGGATCAGCTGGTCGACCGCCTTCGCCAGCACGTCGCGCAGTTCGGTGTCCTCCTTGCGCAGCGCGATCCCGTACGGGTTGGACCGGGACTGCGAGCCGGCCACCACCTCCAGGCGGTTGCCGCCGTCGGTGGTCTTCGCCGCGTACGCCGCCACCGGGAAGTCGTTCAGGCCCGCGTGCGCGGTGCCGGCGGCCACCTCGGCCAGCGCCTTGGGGTCGGTGTCGAACTTGTGCACGGTGAGCGGCTTGCCGGCCCGGGTGCAGGCGGTGGTCTGGCGGGTGAGGATCTCCTCCTGGGTGGTGCCGGACTGCACCGCGACGGTCTTGCCGCAGAGGTCGTCCAGGGTGCGGATGCCCTTCGGGTTGCCCTTGGCGACCACCATCGAGGTGCCGGCGATGAAGTAGTCGACGAAGTCCACCGGCCGGCCGACCGGCTTGCCGGCCTCGTCCACGCCCTCGCGGCGCTGGCGGACGTCGCTGAGCGCGGACATCACCACGTCGAACTGCTTGGTGTGGAGATCCGGCAGGAGTTTGTCGAAGGGCGTGTCGACGTACTCGATCCGCAGGTCCAGGATCCGGCCGAGTGCCGCCGCGATGTCCGGATCCAGATCCTCCGGCTTGCCGTCGGCGCCCCGGAACTCCACCGGCGGGTAGTTGACGTCCATCCCGATCCGGAGCACCTTCGCCGACTGCTGGGCCTTCGGCAGCTTCGCCCTGATCTCCTGGACCGGGTCCTTGGCCACCGCCTCGTCCCCACCGCAGCCGCTCAGCAGCAGTGCTCCGGCGGTGGCGAGGGCGAGCGCGGCGACGGCCGGGCGGCGGGAGTGGGCACGCTGGTGCATCGGTTGCTCCTGTGGGAGGGAGGGGACGGCGCCGCGGCGTCGCGGAGGTGTACGCGAGATGGCGGAAGAACGGATCCTCCCATCCCGGCCTGCCGGGCCCGGCGCCGGGTGTGTCAGAATTCGGTACCGGGTGACCCCCGACGCTCGAACCAGACCGCCGGGCCGCAACAGGCTCGGGGTGCGCAGGAACGGAAGTCCAGGACGACGACTCCGTATCCGAGGCACCGGCCTCCCCTCCGCGTCTGCGTTCACTCCTGCGGGTGTGCGTGCTGCGTCCGCCATTGCCGCGCCGGGGCCCGGTTCTCACGCGCCCGGTGTGCCGGGTGGCTGTGAGGCGTATGACAACCATGTGACTTGGACGAAAAGGCATGGGTGCGATGCCCTCGTCCGACCTACGCTCGGCCCGGAAGCACAGCGCGGACCAACGCAGACAAATCCATAAACCCTCATCCGAGGGCGCTCGTCCGACGGCGGCGCCCCGACCCAGCCTTCCCCGGGGGCGCTTCGGCGTTCCCGGGTTCCGGTTACCGGCCACCGGTCGCCGGAAGCCGGTACCGGCCGGGTCGTCCGCTCCGTCGGCGGGTGTCCTCGCTCGATCAATGACGAAGAGGTCATCGTGGCAGCGGAGATCATCCACAGCAGTACCCAGGACACCGACGATCCGGTCGACGCCGTGTTCGCGCTCCACCGCGGCGGCAAGATGGAGGTCCGGGCGACCGTCCCGGTGCGCGACGCGGACGACCTGTCCCTCGCCTACACCCCCGGTGTGGCCCGCGTCTGCACGGCCATCGCCGAGCAGCCCGAGCTCGTGAACGACTACACCTGGAAGTCCAACACGGTGGCCGTGGTCACCGACGGCACCGCCGTGCTGGGCCTGGGCGACATCGGCCCGGAGGCCTCGCTGCCCGTCATGGAGGGCAAGGCGATCCTGTTCAAGCAGTTCGGCGGCGTGGACGCGGTCCCGATCGCGCTGGCCTGCACCGAGGTCGACGAGATCGTCGAGACCGTGGTCCGGCTGGCCCCCTCCTTCGGCGGCGTCAACCTGGAGGACATCTCCGCCCCGCGCTGCTTCGAGATCGAGCGCCGGCTCCAGGAGGCCCTGGACATCCCGGTCTTCCACGACGACCAGCACGGCACCGCCATCGTCACCACCGCCGCGCTCTGGAACGCCGCCAAGGTGACCGGCCGGGAGCTCGGCTCGCTGCGGGCCGTCATCTCCGGCGCCGGCGCGGCCGGCATCGCCATCGCCAAGATGCTGCTCGCCGCCGGCATCGGCGACGTGGCCGTCTGCGACCGCAAGGGCGTGGTGCACCAGGGCCGCGAGGACCTCACCGACGTCAAGGCGGAGATCGCCGGGCTGACCAACCGCACCGGCCTCAAGGGCACCCTGGCCGACGCGATGGCCGGCGCCGACGTCTTCATCGGCGTCTCCGGCGGCACCGTGCCGGAGCCGGTCGTCGCGACCATGGCCGAGGGCGCGTTCGTCTTCGCCATGGCCAACCCCACCCCGGAGATCCACCCCGAGGTCGCGCACAAGTACGCGGCCGTGGTGGCCACCGGGCGCAGCGACTTCCCGAACCAGATCAACAACGTGCTGGCCTTCCCGGGCATCTTCGCGGGCGCGCTGCAGGTCCGGGCCACCCGGATCACCGAGGGCATGAAGCTGGCCGCCGCCAAGGCGCTGGCGGGCGTGGTGGCCGACGAGCTGACGCCGCAGAGGGTCATCCCCTCGCCGTTCGACGAGCGGGTCGCGCCGGCCGTCAGCAAGGCCGTCGCCGAGGCCGCCCGCGCGGAGGGCGTCGCGCGCCGCTAGTCGGCGGGAGAACGTCAGGAACACTCCGCCCGGGCCCGGGACACGCGTCACAGCTTCGCGTTGTTCCGGGCCCGGGGCCGTTCTGGCTATCGTCCGGGGCATGTTTGCCGCCTACGCCGCACGAATCGACGCCGACGACCCGCTGAGCGGGCTGGAGCTCGGCGAGCGCCCCGAACCGCAGGCCCGCCCCGGGTGGAGCGTGGTCACGGTCAGGGCCGCCAGCCTGAACCACCACGACCTCTGGTCCCTGCGCGGGGTCGGCCTGCCCGCCGGGAGGCTGCCGATGATCCTCGGCTGCGACGCCGCCGGTGTCGACGAGCACGGCAACGAGGTGGTGCTGCACTCCGTGATCGGCCAGAGCGGGCACGGGGTCGGGCCGGACGAGCCCCGCTCGATCCTCACCGAGCGCTACCAGGGCACCTTCGCCCAGCAGGTGGCCGTCCCCACCTGGAACCTGCTGCCCAAGCCCGCCGCGCTCTCCTTCGAGGAGGCCGCCTGCCTGCCCACCGCCTGGCTGACGGCCTATCGGATGCTGTTCACCAACGCCGGGGTGAAGCCCGGTGACACCGTCCTGGTGCAGGGCGCCGGCGGTGGGGTGTCCACCGCGCTGGTGGTCCTCGGCAGGGCGGCGGGCCTGCGGGTCTGGGTCACCGGCCGGGACGAGGCCAAGCGGGCCCGGGCGGTGGGGCTGGGCGCCGACGCGGCCTTCCCGAGCGGGGCCCGGCTGCCCGAGCGGGTGGACGCGGTGCTGGAGACGGTCGGCGCGGCCACCTGGTCGCACTCGGTGAAGTCGCTGCGCCCGGGCGGCACGATCGTCATCTCCGGCGCCACCTCGGGGCCCAACCCGGTGGCGGCCGAGCTGAACCGGATCTTCTTCCTGGAGCTGAAGGTGATCGGCTCGACCATGGGCACCAAGGAGGAGCTGGCCGGGCTGCTCTCGTTCTGCGCCACCACCGGCGTCCGGCCGGTCATCGACTCGGTGCTGCCGCTGGCCGGGGCGCCGGAGGCCTTCGCCCGGATGGCCGGGGGCGACGTCTTCGGCAAGATCGTCCTCACCCCCTGACCCCCTGACCACCTCACCCCCTGATGCCCTGAAACGCCGGCGCCCGGCACCCGCGCGGGGTGCCGGGCGCCCGGGCTCCGGTTCAGCCGAGCAGGCGCTTCAGCCGCTCACCGGCCTCGCCGAGCAGTCCGCGGGCCTCGGCGAGCCGGTCGGGCGTCACCCCGCCGTCCCTGGCCGCGTCGCGGACCTGGTCGCGGAAGCGGTCGAGCAGCCGCTCCAGCTCCCGGGCCGGGTCGCCGGCCGGGTCGGTGGCGGTCCACGGCGGCAGATCGGCCGGGGCCGCGCCGGCCGGCTCGTCCTTGTCCAGGTCGATCCGGGTGACGGTGATCCGCTCGGCGCCGGGCGCACCGGCGGAGGGCCGCGCCGTCCCGGCCTTCTCGCCCTTCTCGCCCTTCTCGTCCGACGGGTGGCCCCAGCGGGCCGCGTCGGCCAGCCCGGCCAGCCCCTTGGTCAGCTCGGAGAGCCCCTCGGCCAGCCCGGTCGGCCAGTCGCCGCGCGTCGCGTGCTCGCGCACCTGCTGCTCGACCCGGCGCTTGATCCGCAGCGCCTCCTGCTGGGCCGCCGTCCGCGCCGCCCGGGACTGCTCGCGCAGCCGGCGGGCCTCCTCCTCGGCCGCCTTGGCCTTGGCCTTGGCGGCCTTCTCCTGCTCCTTGGCCCGCTTGGCCTGCTCCCGGGCCTGCCGCTTGAACTCGGCGAACTCCTCCTTGGCGCGCTGCCAGGCCGCCTGCTCGCCCCACGGCCCGGCCCACGGGCTGCCGGCACCCCCGTCCCCGTCCCCGTCCGCCGCCTCCGGCCGCGGGGCGTTCTTCCGGGCCTGCTCGGCGTCGCTCCAGAGCTGCTCGCGCAGGTCCTGGGCGCTGTTCCGGACGTCCTCGCGGATCGCCCCGGCCAGCTGGGCCACCGAGTCGCGGATCTCGACCTCCAGCTCGTCGAGCTCGCCCTGCCGGGCGGCGAGTTCGGCGCGGCCCGCGTCGGTGAGCCGGTAGACCTTGCGGCCGCCCTCGGTGCTGTGCGCGACCAGGCCCTCCTGCTCCAGCTTGGCCAGCCGCGGGTAGACGGTGCCGGCGGAGGGCGCGTACAGGCCCTGGAAGCGCTCCTCCAGCAGGCGGATCACCTCGTAGCCGTGGCGCGGGGCCTCGTCGAGCAGCTTCAGCAGGTAGAGCCGGAGCCGGCCGTGGCCGAAGACGGGGGTCATGTCAGGCCTCCTTGGTCAGGTCGGGGCCGGTGGACGGGCCGTCCGCGGTGGGCAGCTCCCGGACGACCACCTGGGCGTCGTCGTCGGCGTCCGGCCGCTGCAGCACGGTGACCGCACCGGAGACGGTGGTGACCGAGAGGCTGCCCCTGCCGTCGCCGAGCTGGCCGGAGAGGCGCTTGGTGCCCCAGCTGCCGCCGACCTTGAGCTCGTCGAAGCTGGAGGAGAGGTCGCCGCTGGTGGTGCCGGCCTCGACCTTGGTGTCGGCCAGCGAGGGGAGCCGGACACCGACCGCGCCGCTGACCGTCTTGACCTTGATCTCGGTCGGGGTGGCGCCGGCCAGGTCCAGGGTCACCGCGCCGGTGACGGCGTTGGCGGACACCTTCTCGGCGGTGCCGGCGACCACGGTGAGCCGGCCGGAGACGGTGTTCAGCTGCAGCCGGCCGGCCACCGACTGGGCGTCCACGTCGCCGGTGACGGTCTTGGCGTCGGTCTGCCCGGCCAGGCCGACCAGGGTGACGTCCGCGTTGGCGGTCTGCGTCGAGACGTGGCCGGTGAAACCGGAGACCGTCGTCGCGGCGGAGACGGTGCCGACCTTGACCTCGGTGCCGGCCGGCACGGTCAGGGTGACGGCGGCGGTCCGCTTGTGCTTGAAGGAGGAGAAGAAGCCCTTCACCGAGTCGACCGACTTCAGGACGTCGCCGAACTCGTTCCAGCTGCTGATGTCCTTGTAGGTGACGGTGAGGACGCCGTCGACCAGGGTGACGTGCAGCGGCTCGCCCGTGAGCTCGGTGACCTCCAGCCGGGCGGGACCGTCGGCGGCGACCACGTTGACCGTGCCGTCGACGGTGCGCACCTGCAGGGTCCGGACCGTCTCCTCGATGGTGATCCTGTCGGGTCCTTCGACCGTCCACTGGCTCATCTCTGCCGCCTCCCGTTCGGAACTCGCGATGTATCGCGTTGTCTCTCCTGAAGACGATATATCGCGTAACGGCGAAGTCAAGGGAGTCCCACCCCGAGGCCGACCCGGAGCGGACCCGGACGTCAGCCCCTACGGGGAGCCCCGCGGCGGGCATGCGAAGGGGCCCGGAGGCGGTTGCCTCCGGGCCCCGAACGACGGTCGTTCACCGGGTCAGCGGATCACTCGTCGTCCTCGTCGTCGAGCCGCGCCAGCCAGGTGGCCAGCCGCTCGACCGGGACCTCGAAGTCCGGGTTGAGGTCGACGAACTCGCGCAGGCGCTCGGCCAGCCACTCGAAGGTGACCTCCTCGTCGCCGCGCCGGCTCTCCAGTTCCTCGATGCCGCGGTCGGTGAAGTACACGGTTCGCTCCGGTCCGATGGGGATTCGACCTGGTCAGGATAGAACGCGGTCAGCCGTCGTTGCGGTAGTAGGTGAGGGAGCAGGTGGCCGCACCGTCGCTGTCGCCCAGCTTGACGACCTTCAGCACGACGATCGAGCCCGAGGCCCGCTGGCGGACGCAGAACTGGCGGTCCGCCGGCAGGTTGTCGAACTTGAAGTCGGCGGCCGGCTCGCGGTCGATGCCGGCGGCGCAGGACTCCGGCGTGAGCGGGCTGTTGTCCTTGGCGACGTAGGCGTCGCTCTTCTCGCTCAGCCGGAACTCGGCGCCGAGGGTGCCGACCTTCCAGTCCGCCGTGCCGGCGGGCACGACCTTGCCGTTCTTGAGGTCGAACTCGTAGTTGGCGCTCGGCGGGATGGACAGCACCTGGTCCTTGTAGACCTCGACGTACTTCGCGGGGCGGGTCGCGGAGGCGGTCGGCGAGGACTTCGAGGGGGAGGCGGCGGCGGTCGGGGCCGGGTCGCCGCCCGTCGCGGGCGGCGTGCTGGCGGCCGGCGCACCGGCCGGGGTGGTGGCCGGCGGTGCGGCGGGCTGGGAGCTCCCCGGGGTGTCGGCGGCGGTGCTCCGCTTGTCGTCGTTCTTCCCGCCGAACTTGGACATCAGCACCACGCCGCCGGCCGTGCCGCCGAGCGCCATCACCAGGGCGACGGTCAGCAGCACCTTCCAGGAGACGCCGCCCTTGCGGGCCGGCTCCGGCGCGGGGGTGTCGGTGACCACCGGTCCGGGCGGCGGGGTGTCGTAGGACGGCGGTTCCGGGCGCAGCTGGACGGTCGGCGGGGAGCCGAACGGCGGGCCGGCCGGGGCGTCGGCGGGCACCTGGGCGGCGCCGTACGCGCCGAGCGGCGGCGGCACGAAGCCGGGCGGCGGGGTGTCCGGCCGGGCGGGGCCGTAGCCGGGCGGCGGCGGACCGAAGGACGGCGTGGTGGGCCGGTGGGCCGGTGCGGCCACCGGCGCGGCCGGGGGAGCCGTCGGGGGAGCCGTCGGCGGCACGGGCGGCGGCACGGGCGGCGCGGCGGGCGCGGCCGGCAGCGGGGTGGGCGGGGTCTTCGGTAGGTCCGAGCGGCGGGTGATCTCGGTGTTGACCTGCTTGGGCAGCCAGTCGTCGGAGAACCGCAGCTGGCCGCCGACGGTCGGGTGGTTGCGGGCGACGTCGATGATCTCGGCGGGCCGGGGCCGGTCCTCGGGGGACTTCGCCAGGCAGCGCAGGATCAGTTCGCGCAGTCCGGCCGGCACGGCGTCCAGGTCGGGCTGCTCGTGCACCACCCGGTAGAGCACGGCGGTGTCCGGGCCGTCGCCGAACGGCGGGGCGCCGCCGGCCACGTACGCGGCCAGCGCGCCGAGCGCGAACACGTCGGTGGCCGGGGTGACCGGGCTGCCCTGGGCCTGCTCGGGCGACATGAACGCGGGCGAGCCGATCCGGTAGCCGGTGCCGGTGAGCGCGGTGGCGTCGGCGGCCCGGGCGATGCCGAAGTCGATCACCCGCGGACCGTCGCCGGCCACCAGCACATTGGCCGGCTTGAGGTCGCGGTGGACCACCTCGACGCTGTGGATCGCCTGCAGGGCCTCGGCGATGCCGCCCATCAGCAGCAGGACGGTGCGCACCGGCAGCGCGCCGTTCTCCCGCACCACCTGCTGCAGGGACGGGCCGGGGACGTAGGCGGTGACGAGCCACGGGGCGTCGCCGTCCAGGCCGCCGGAGTCGATCACCTGGGCGGTGTAGAGGCCGTGGATCCGCTGGGCGTTGGAGACCTCCTGGGCGAACCGGCGGCGGAACTCGCCGTCCTCGGCGAACTCCGGGCGGACCACCTTGAGCGCCACCGGCCGGCCGCCGGGCGTGTACGAGAGGTAGACCCGGCCCATGCCGCCGGCCCCGAGCCGGGCGAACAGCCGGTAGCCGCCGACCTCCCGGGGATCGTCCGGGAGCAGCGGCTGGAAGACCGGCGGGAGCGGCGCGGCGGCGGCGTCCCGTGGCGTGTCGGCGGTCATGCGGTTGATCCCCCTGGGAGAGCGGCGAGGTCCACCGACCGCCGGGAAGGGGCGCGCCGACGGGCTTGCCCGGGCGGCGGTCTGGCGAGGCATAACCTATCGACCCGTCAGGAAGCCGCGCGGATCGGTGCCGCTTTGGTTGCAGAGCTGGGACCTTCGCACACAGCCGGTGCACATCGGCCCCTGCATGTCGGCCGCTGCACGTCGGCCCGTGCGCATCGGCCGGTCCCGGCCCGGAACGGCGGCGGCCCCCCGTTCCCCTGGAGTCCAGGGGAACGGGGGGCCGTACTGCCGGGGCCTCGCCACCGGCCGGCCGGGGCCGGCGGGTCAGAGCGAGAAGACCTCCTCGATCAGCGCCTGCTGCTCGGCACCGTGCCGCTTGGCCGAGCCGACCGCCGGGGCCGAGGAGGCCGGGCGGGCGACGCGACGCAGCCGGGCGCCGTTGGCGCTGCGGCCGATGACGACCTGCAGGTGGTCGACCAGGTTCATGGCGATGAACGGCCAGGCACCCTGGTTGGCCGGCTCCTCCTGGGCCCAGACGAACTGGACGTCGTCGCCGTAGCGGGCCAGCTCCTCCTGGAGCTCGGCCACCGGCAGCGGGTAGAGCCGCTCGACCCGGACGATCGCGGTGTCGGTGACGCCGCGCTCGGTGCGGGCCGCCTCCAGGTCGTAGTAGAACTTGCCGGCGGTGATGACCACCTTGCGGACCTGCGCCGGGTCGACGGTGCTGTCGCCGATGACCGGGCGGAAGGAGCCGGACAGGAACTCCTCGGTGGCGCTCGCCGCGGCCTTCAGACGCAGCATCGACTTCGGGGTGAAGACGACCAGCGGCTTGTGGTGCGGGTTGTGCGCCTGCCAGCGGAGCAGGTGGAAGTAGTTCGACGGCAGGGTCGGCATGGCGACCGTCATGTTGTTCTGCGCGCACAGCTGGAGGAAGCGCTCCGGGCGGGCGGACGAGTGGTCCGGGCCCTGGCCCTCGTAGCCGTGCGGCAGCAGCAGGGTGACGCCCGAGTGCTGGCCCCACTTCTGCTCGGCGGAGGAGATGTACTCGTCCACCACGCTCTGCGCGCCGTTGACGAAGTCGCCGAACTGCGCCTCCCACATGACCAGCGCGTTCGGGCGGGTCAGCGAGTAGCCGTACTCGAAGCCCATCGCCGCGTACTCGGACAGCAGGCTGTCGTACACGGTGTAGCGGGCCTGGTCCTCGGTGAGGTACTGCAGCGGGGTGTAGTCCTCGCCGGTGCTCCGGTCGATCAGGACGGCGTGCCGCTGGCCGAAGGTGCCGCGGCGGCTGTCCTGGCCGGCCAGGCGGACCGGGTGGCCCTCCATGAGCAGCGAGCCGATGGCGAGGGTCTCGCCCATCGCCCAGTCGATGGTGTTGTCCTCGACCGAGCCGGCGCGGCGCTGCAGCTGCGGCAGCAGGCGCGGGTGGACGGTCAGCCAGTCCGGCAGATTGACCTGCGAGGCGGCGATCCGCTTGACCATCTCCTGGGAGATGCCGGTCTGGATGGTGACCGGGAAGTCGGCGACCGGCTTGCCACCGGTGGCGGCGGCCGGGGCCTGGGCGGCGTCGCGGACCTCGGCGAAGACCTTCTCCAGCTGGCCCTGGAAGTCCTGGAGCGCCTGCTCCGCCTCTTCCATGGTGATGTCGCCGCGACCGATCAGGCCCTCGGTGTACAGCTTGCGCACCGAGCGCTTCTTGTCGATCAGGTCGTACATCAGCGGCTGGGTGAACGACGGGTTGTCGGCCTCGTTGTGACCGCGGCGGCGGTAGCAGATGAGGTCGATCACCACGTCCTTGTGGAACTCCTGGCGGAACTCGAAGGCGAGCCGCGCGACGCGGACCACGGCCTCCGGGTCGTCGCCGTTCACGTGGAAGATCGGGGCCTCGATCATGCGGGCCACGTCGGTGCAGTACATCGAGGAGCGGCTGGAGGCCGGGGCGGCGGTGAAGCCGACCTGGTTGTTCACCACGACGTGCACGGTGCCGCCGGTGCGGTAGCCGCGCAGCTGCGACATGTTCAGGGTCTCCGCGACGACGCCCTGGCCGGCGAAGGCCGCGTCGCCGTGGATCTGGATCGGCAGCACCGGGAAGGTGGTGCCGCCCTGGTCCAGGATGTCCTGCTTGGCGCGGGCGATGCCCTCGACGACCGGGTCCACGGCCTCCAGGTGGGAGGGGTTCGCGGCGAGCGAGACCTTGATGGTCTCGCCGTCCAGGCCGGTGAAGGTGCCCTCGGAGCCGAGGTGGTACTTCACGTCGCCGGAGCCGTGCATGGACTTCGGGTCGAGGTTGCCCTCGAACTCGCCGAAGATCTTGCCGTACGGCTTGCCGACGATGTTGGCCAGCACGTTGAGGCGGCCGCGGTGGGCCATGCCGATGACGGCCTCGTCGAGGCGGTGCTCGGCGGCGGCGTCGATGGTGGCGTCGAGCAGCGGGATGAGCGACTCGCCGCCCTCCAGCGAGAAGCGCTTCTGGCCGACGTACTTCGTCTGCAGGAAGGTCTCGAAGGCCTCGGCGGAGTTCAGCCGGCGCAGGATGCGCAGCTGCTCCTCGCGCTCGGGCTTGGTGTACGGCTTCTCCAGGCGGTCCTGCAGCCACTTGCGCTGCGTCGGGTCCTGGATGTGCATGTACTCGATGCCGACGGTGCGGCAGTAGGTGTTGCGCAGCAGACCGAGGATGTCGCGGAGCTTCATCATCCGCTGGCCGCCGAAGCCGCCGACCGCGAACTCGCGCTCCAGGTCCCACAGGGTGAGGCCGTGGGTGGTGACGTCCAGGTCGGGGTGCTTGCGCTGCTTGTACTCCAGCGGGTCGGTGTCGGCCATGAGGTGGCCGCGGACCCGGTAGGAGTGGATCAGCTCGATGACGCGGGCGGTCTTGTTGACCTCGTCGTCGTGGGTGGTGGCGACGTCGGTGGCCCAGCGGACCGGCTCGTACGGGATCCGCAGCGACTCGAAGATCTCGTCGTAGAAGCCGTTCTGGCCGAGCAGCAGCTGGTGGATCGTGCGCAGGAACTCGCCGGACGCCGCGCCCTGGATGACGCGGTGGTCGTAGGTCGAGGTCAGCGTCATGATCTTGGAGACGCCGAGGCGGGCCAGGGTCTCCGGGGCGGAGCCCTGGAACTCGGCCGGGTACTCCATGGCGCCGACGCCGACGATGGTGCCCTGGTTCTGCATGAGGCGCGGCACGGAGTGCACGGTGCCGATGCCGCCGGGGTTGGTCAGCGAGACCGTGACGCCGGTGAAGTCGTCCATCGTCAGCTTGTTGGCGCGGGCCCGGCGGACGATGTCCTCGTAGGCCTGCCAGAAGCCGAAGAAGTCGAGGGTCTCGGCCTTCTTGATGGCCGCGACGACGAGCTGGCGGTCACCGTTCGGCTTGACCAGGTCGATGGCCAGGCCGAGGTTCACGTGCTCGGGCTTGACCAGGTAGGACTTGCCGTCCTCCACCTTGTAGCTGTGGTTCATGCCCGGGGAGGCCTTGACGGCCTGGACCAGGGCGTAGCCGATCAGGTGGGTGAAGGAGACCTTGCCACCGCGGGCGCGCTGCAGGTGGTTGTTGATGACGATGCGGTTGTCGATCAACAGCTTGGCCGGAACGGCGCGCACCGAGGTCGCGGTCGGCACCTCCAGCGAGGCGTCCATGTTGGTCGCGACGGCCTTGGCCGGACCGCGCAGCTGCACCAGCGCGGGGCCGGTGGCCTCGGCGGCGGGCGCGGGGGCCGGGGCGGCGGCCTTGGGCGCCGGCGGCGCGGCGGGGGCGGCGGCGAGCGGCGCGGGGGCCGGCGCGGCGACGGGCGCCACGGGGGCGGCCGGGGCCGGCTGCACCGGCGCGGGGGCCGGGGCCTGGGCTTGGGCGGCCGGAGCGGCGGCGGGCGTCGCGGGGGCGGCGGCGGGGGTCGGCGTAGCGCCGGCCTGGGTCGCGGCCTGGGTCACTGGGGTCACCTCGGTACCGGGCTTGTAGTCGGCGAAAAAGTCCCACCAGGCTCGGTCGACCGAGTTCGGGTCCTGGAGGTACTGCTGGTAGATCTCGTCGACGAGCCACTCATTGGGGCCGAAGCCAGTGGAGCTTGCCGAGCTGTTGGGGTGTTCAGGGGACTGTGGCGACACGGCGGCAACCGCCCTCTTCCGCTTCCTTTTGGGATGTTTGGACAGCGGGGATTAAGGCTACGCCTCCGACCAGTGATCGCGCAGTCCCCGGGGGGCAGGCGTCGCCCAGATCACAGTCCTGACCTGCTGTTTGGCTGGAAATGTGCGTTAGAAACCCGCAGCGGAGGGGAACCGACCGGTTCTGATCGCCACCCAAATGGTGGCAAAAGCGGACAAGGTGGGGTAAGAGTCCCGGGGTCGGGTCTGTGTCGGTTCTGTGACATTTGTCCTCTTTCCCCGGGTCGGGCCGTCGTCCGAGTGTTGTCCGGCCGTCGTCCGGTCGGCTGGACGGCCCGGCCGCCCGGCCCGCGCGCGGTGCTCAGCGCGGGCCGGGCAGCCGGACCTCGATCCGGCAGCCGCGGGCGGCCTCGGCGACCTCGATCCGTCCGCCGTGCAGGTCCACCGCCCAGCGGGCGATGGCCAGGCCGAGGCCGGTCCCGCCGTCGGCGCCCGGGCCGGCGGCGGTCGCGGTGCCGCTGCGCCCGAACCGCTCGAAGACCCGGGTCCGGTCCGCCGCGGGGATGCCGGGACCCTCGTCCTCGACCTCCAGCAGCAGCGCGCCGGGCCCCTCGCCGGGCCGGGCGCGGACCGTCACGGTGCCGCCGGGCGGGGAGTGCTTGCAGGCGTTGTCGACCAGGTTGGCGACCACCTGGTGGAGCCGCTCCGGATCGGCGACGCCGGTCAGGCCCGTCGGGCTCACCTCCAGCGCGAGCCGGACGTCGCCGCGCCGGGAGAACGCGCCGCCCGCCGTGGCGCCGTCCACGGTGACCCCGCGCAGCACGCCGTCCAGGAACTCGCGCACCTCGAAGGGGCGGGCGTCCAGGTCGACCACGCCGTCGTCGATCTTGGAGAGGTCCAGCAGGTGGGCGACCAGCCGGCCGAGCCGCTCGGTCTGCTCCAGCGCGGCACCCAGGGTCGCCGGGTTGGGCTGGACGACGCCGTCGACCACGTTCTCCAGCACGGCGTGCAGCGCGGCGATCGGCGTGCGCAGTTCGTGCGAGACGTTGGCGACCAGTTCGCGGCGGTGCCGGTCGGCGGCCTCCAGGTCGGCCGCCATCTGGTTGAAGGTGGCGGCGAGCTCGCCGATCTCGTCGCGCGAGTTCACCTCGACCCGGCGGCTGTAGTCGCCGGAGGCCATCGCGCGGGCGGCGGCGGTCATGTCGCGCAGCGGGGCGGTCAGCCCGTGCGCGAGGAACTGCATGAAGAGCAGCGAGGCGATCATCGAGAAGATCATGATGATCCGGATCTGGGTCTCGGACCGGATCGCCACGACCACCATGCCGGTGGCCAGGAAGACCGACACGATCACCAGGAGGGCGAGTTTGCCCTTGATCGAGCGGACCGGGTCGAGCGGCCGGATGTCGGCCCAGACCCTTCTCGCGGCGCGGGCGGCCAGGGTGGGCGGCCGGCTGCCGGCGAGGTCCCCGTTGCGTTGCTGTGGAAAGGTCATTGGTCCCCTGTGATCCCCCGCGTGGGTCGCACGGCGTCCGTGACACGGGCCCCCCGGCGGCCCGTTGTCCGAGGGTGCGCCGCTACGAGAGCGGGGCCTCCAGCGCGTATCCGACGCCGTGCACGGTGCGGATCCAGCTGGCGCCGATCTTCCGGCGCAGCGCCTTGACGTGGCTGTCGACGGTGCGGGTGCCGGACGCGTCGGTCCAGTCCCAGACCTCGGCCAGCAGCTGCTCGCGGGTGAGCACGGCGCGCGGCTGGGCGGCCAGGCAGGCGAGCAGGTCGAACTCGGTCGGCGTCAGGTGGACGTCGCCCGAGGCCAGCCGGACCCGGCGCTGCACGTGGTCGATCTCCAGCTCGCCGAAGCGCAGGCTGCCCAGCGCGGGCGTGCGGGCGGCCTGCTGGGCGCGCTCGACGCGGCGCAGCAGCACATTGACCCGGGCGGCCAGTTCGCGCATGGAGAAGGGCTTGGTCATGTAGTCGTCGGCGCCGACGCCGAGGCCGACCAGCAGGTCCGTCTCGTCGTCCCGCGCGGTGAGCATCAGGACCGGTACCGGGCGCTGGGCCTGGATCCGGCGGCACACCTCCAGGCCGTCGAAGCCGGGCAGCATGATGTCGAGGACGACGAGGTCGGGCTGCCAGGTGTGGAAGCCGTCGACGGCGCCCGGGCCGTCGTGGGCCACGGCGACCTTGAAGCCCTCCGCGCCCAGCCGGGCCGCGATGGACTCGGCGATCGTGGGCTCGTCCTCGACCACCAGCACTCTGCGCTGACTGCTCACCGTGCCGCCGGCGTTCTGGTTGTCCTGCTGAATTTCTGTCACGGTCACGCCACCGCCCCCAGGGCTGCGGGCCGGCCACCTGTGGGGATGGCGAAGGCTCCGCTCGTAGTCTTGTTCCGTCGTGGACTGTGCCGGGTCCGCCGTCCCGTCGCGTGCGCGGTGCCGGCGAGCGGGCGTGCGCCGCTCACTTCTCCCGCACACCTCGCAGCGTACGGACAGCGGGTGATTCCCGGCAGGTGGACCGGACATTTCCGGCCCGCGGGCCGGCTTGCCGGGCCGGCCGTCGGGCCCACTCGGAAGTGGGCACGGGCCGATACCTTACCCGGCGTTTTTTCACTCCGTAACGGTACGTATGCACATCGATCGACACCAAGCCGCCGGTCAGCGGGGACGGGCATGGGTGTGGGGGGAGAAGGTATGGACCAATTCGGCCACCCCCCGATCCCCCGCGCCCAGCGTTCTCCCAGCGGGCTCCCAGCCGCCGGTCGTACCGTGGCCACGACAAATTTGCGGGGGGTGGGATTTCCGGTACGCGCCGGAACGTTGGACACGCGCGGGGGCGGCGGTCACGAGCGGCGGAGCGGAGGCGGCATGACGGAGCGACAGGTGCGCGCCGGGCGCGGCGGTCCGCCGTACGGGATGCTCCGGCACGGTCTGCGGGCCGGGGCGGCCGACTGGCTGCTGGCCCGGGTGCCGACGCCGCGGCGCAATCCCTTCGCGCTGGGCTACCTCGCCGTGGTCGGCGCCACCACCACCTTCGCCCAGCTCGCCGACCCCGACCTCGTGCTGCGGCTCCAGGAGGCGTCCAGCTCGGACGGGCACAACCTGCTCCAGCACCCGCTGCGCGCGCTGCTGCTGAGCGGCTTCTGGGTGGCCGGCCCGAACTGGGTGCCCTACCTGTGGGCCTTCGCCCTCACCGTCGCGCCGCTGGAGCGCCGGGTCGGCCCGGCCCGGGCGGCGGCCGTCTTCGCCGCCGGGCACGTCGGCGCCACCCTGCTCTCCCAGGGCGTGGTCGTCGTCGGGGTGGAGGCCGGGCGGCTGGAGCCGGCCGCGATGGACTACCTGGACATCGGCGTCAGCTACGGCGTGCTGGCCAGTCTCGGCGCGCTGGCCGGGCTGCTGCGGCCGGGCGGACGGGTGGTCGCGCTCGGACTGGCCGCCGCGCTGATCGCCGGGCAGATCGCCGAGGACCGGGACCTCGTCACCGGGGTCGGCCACCCGGCGGCGCTGCTGGCCGGGGTGGTGCTGTGGCGGTGGCTGCGCCGCCGGGACGGGTACCGGCCGCGCCGTACCCGGCTCGGGGTGCTCGCCGGGCGCCCCCGGTCGGCGTCCGCGCCGGCCTCTGCGCCGGCTTCCACGGCGGCTTCCGCGGCGGGTCGGGCCGCGGTGCTGGAGCGGCTCTGAGCCGGGTCCGGTCCCGGTTTTGACGGCCGGGCCGGGACTCCTCCGCCGTTCGCTCACGGCGAACGCGGCCCGGGGAACATCCGGCCGCCGCGAAGCCTTAGTCAGGTCGACTCAAGTTCGCTGACTGGGGAGAGATCATGGCATCGACGTCCACACCGCTCACCCTGCCCGTGCTGCCGCTCGACGACGAGGTCGTCCTGCCGGGCATGGTCGTTCCGCTGGACCTGAAGGACACCGAGGTCCGCGCCGCCGTCGAGGCCGCGCGCGCCGCCGCCCCCGGCAGCACCGGCAAGCCCCAGGTCCTGCTGGTGCCGCGGGTGGACGGCTCGTACGCGGCGGTCGGCACCCTCGCCACCGTCGAGCAGGTCGGCAGGCTCGCCGACGGCCCCAATTCGATCGGGCAGCCGGCCGCGCTGGTGCGCGCGGTGCGCCGGGTGCGGATCGGCGTCGGCACCACCGGGCCCGGCGCCGCGCTCTGGGTGGAGACCACGCCGTTCCGGGAGTCCTCGGTCGGCACCCCGGTGGCCGGGCGGGCCGCCGAACTGGTCAAGGAGTACAAGAACCTGTCCACCCAGTGGCTGCGCAAGCGCGGCGCCTGGCAGATCGTCGACCGGGTGGCCGCCATCGAGGGTGTCGGCGAACTCGCCGACAACATCGGCTACGCCTCCTTCGTCACCGCCGAGCAGAAGCTCAAGGTGCTGCTGGAGGCCGACCAGGTCGCGCGACTGGAGTACGCGCTCGGCCTGCTCCGCGACCACCTCGCCGAGGAGGAGGTCAACGACACCATCCGCAAGGACGTCGAGGAGGGCGTGGCCAAGCAGCAGAAGGAGTTCCTGCTCCGCCGCCAGCTGGAGGCCGTCCGCAAGGAGCTGGCCGAGCTGAACGGCGACCCGGCCGACGAGGAGGAGGACTACCGCGCCCGGGTGGAGGCCGCCGACCTGCCGGAGAAGGTCCGCGAGGCCGCGCTCAAGGAGGTCGACAAGCTGGAGCGCTCCAGCGACCAGTCGCCCGAGGGCTCGTGGATCCGCACCTGGCTGGACACCGTCCTGGAGCTGCCCTGGAACGAGCGCACCGAGGACTCCTACGACATCGCCGGCGCCCGCGCGGTGCTGGACGCCGACCACGCCGGCCTGGCCGACGTGAAGGAGCGGATCGTCGAGTACCTGGCCGTCCGCAAGCGCCGGGCCGACCAGGGGCTCGGACTGGTGGGAGGCCGCCGCGGAGGCGCGGTGCTGGCCCTGGTCGGCCCGCCCGGCGTCGGAAAGACCTCGCTCGGCGAGTCGGTGGCCCACGCCATGGGCCGCAAGTTCGTCCGGGTCGCGCTCGGCGGCGTCCGGGACGAGGCGGAGATCCGCGGCCACCGGCGCACCTACGTCGGCGCGCTGCCCGGCCGGCTGGTCCGCGCCATCAAGGAGGCCGGCTCGATGAACCCGGTCGTCCTGCTCGACGAGATCGACAAGGTCGGCTCCGACTACCGGGGCGACCCGGCCGCCGCCCTGCTGGAGGTGCTCGACCCGGCGCAGAACCACACCTTCCGGGACCACTACCTGGAGGTCGAGCTGGACCTCTCCGACGTGGTCTTCCTCGCCACCGCCAATGTGCTGGAGGCCATCCCCGAGCCACTGCTCGACCGGATGGAGCTGGTCCGCCTGGACGGCTACACCGAGGACGAGAAGGTCGTCATCGCCCGCGACCACCTGCTCCCGCGCCAGCTGGAGAAGGCCGGGCTGAAGGGCGAGGAGGTCGTGGTCGACGAGCCGGCGCTGCGCAGCCTGGCCGGCGAGTACACCCGGGAGGCCGGCGTCCGCAACCTCGAACGGGCCATCGCCCGGGTGCTGCGCAAGGTCGCCGCGCAGCACGAGCTGGGCGAGCGCGAACTGCCCGCCGCGATCGGCGCCGACGACCTGCGCGCCCTGATCGGCCGGCCGCACCACGTCCCGGAGGCGGCCCAGGAGCCCGCCGAGCGGCGCACCGCGGTGCCCGGCGTGGCCACCGGACTGGCGGTCACCGGGGCCGGCGGCGACGTGCTCTACATCGAGGCCTCGCTCGCCGACGCCGAGACCGGCGGCACCGGGCTGACCCTGACCGGCCAGCTGGGCGACGTCATGAAGGAGTCCGCGCACATCGCGCTCTCCTACCTGCGCTCGCGCGGCGCCGAGCTGGAGCTGCCGGTCACCTCGCTGCGCGACCGCGGCGTGCACCTGCACGTTCCGGCCGGGGCCGTGCCCAAGGACGGGCCGAGCGCCGGCATCACCATGACCACGGCGCTGGCCTCGCTGCTCTCCGGGCGCAAGGTGCGCACCGACGTGGCGATGACCGGTGAGGTGTCGCTGACCGGGCGGGTGCTGCCGATCGGCGGGGTGAAGCAGAAGCTGCTCGCCGCCGACCGGGCCGGGATCACCACGGTGATCATCCCCAAGCGCAACGAGGCCGACCTGGACGACGTCCCCGCCGAGGTGCTGGAGCGGCTGAGCGTCCACCCGGTCGCGGACGTCCGGGAGGTGCTGGAGCTGGCCCTGGAGCCGGCCGGCGTGCTGGTGGCGGCGGCCTGACCGACCCGTAGGGCTCGCCGCGGTCATCTACCGCGGCCCGTCCCGTCCGGTGGATCGCCGGACGGGACGGGCCGCGGGACGCGTGCCAGACTGCGAGGGTGCCGTCCTTGACCCAGCGCGCCCTGGCCCGGGTCCCGGAGGGGGTGCGCCCCTTCCTGGTCCGGCACCGGAGCCTGGTGAAGTTCCTGCTGGTCGGCAGCGGCTGCTTCGCCCTGACGCTGCTGATCAACTACGCGCTGCGGCTGACCCTGCTGGAGCGCAAGCCCGTGCTGGCGCTGACCGTGGCGACGGTGGCCGGCACCGCCGTCTCCTACGTGCTCAACCGGCGGTGGAGCTTCCGCTCCTCCTGGCGGCGGCGCGAACCGCTGCTGTTCCTGCTGGTGAGCGCCGTCGCCATCGCCGTCAACGTGCTGCCGCTGATCGCCTCGCGCTACCTGTTCGAGCTGCGCGAGCCACGGGTCAGCCCGGTCACCCGGGAGGTGGCCGACTTCCTGAGCGGGATGGTGCTGGGCACCTTCGCGGCGATGCTGTTCCGCTTCTGGGCCATGCGGCGCTGGGTCTTCACACGGATGGAGCAGCCCGTCGCGGACGCCGCCGGGGTCTTCGCCGACCCGGGCCCCGAGGGCCGGCGCGCCCTGGGCCCTTCGGTGCGGTCGGCGGAGGCCGGAGCGGGTGAGGGCGATGCGTGAGCCGGACGGTCCGCGTGGGGCCGGGCCCGCGAGCCAGCAGGGCATGCGCCGGGCCAATCTGGCGCTGGTGCTGCGGATCGTCTCCCGCACCCCGCGCTCCCGCGCCGAGGTGGCCGCCGAGAGCGGGCTGACCAGGGCCGCCGTCTCCTCGCTCGCCGAGGAGCTGATCGCGGCCGGACTGCTGGTCGAGGAGGGCCCGGCCACGCCCAGCGGCAAGGTCGGCCGCCCCGGCACCGCGCTCGGGCTCGACCCGGACGGCCCGGCCGGCCTCGGCGCCGAGATCGGGGTGGAGCACCTGGGCGCCTGCGTGGTCGACCTGCGCGGCGAGGTCCGCGCCTGGCGCCGCCAGGAGATCCGCAACCGGGGGCGGCAGCCCGCCGCCGTCATGGCCGACCTCGCCGAGCTGCTCCGCCGGGCCGTCGCGGACGCCGGGCTGCGCCCGGCCGGGCTGGCGCTGGCCGTGCCCGGACTGGTCGGCGCCGACGGCGCGCTGCTCCAGCGGGCCGCCAACCTGGACTGGCGGGACGTCGCGGCCGTCGCCGAGCTGCGGCTGGCGCTGCGCGCCGCCAACGCCGAGGAACTGGCCGAACTCCCGCTGCGGGCCGACAACGAGGCCAACCTCGGCGGGCTGGCCGAGCTCTGGCTGGGCGACGGTCCGGAGCACTTCCTGCACGTCTCCGCCGAGGCGGGGGTCGGCTCGGCGATCGTCGTCGACGGCCGGCTGCTGCGCGGCGCGCGCGGCTACGCGGGCGAGCTGGGCCACGTCCCGGTGCACCCGGAGGGGCCGCGCTGCGCGTGCGGGGCGCACGGCTGCCTGGAGCAGTACGCGGGGGAGTCGGCGGTGCTGCGCGCGGCCGGGCTGGAGGGGGTCCGGGGCGACTGGGTGGCGCTGCTCGCGGAGCGGGCCGAGGCCGGGGACGAGGAGGTGCGGACGGCGCTCGACGGCGCCGGTGCCGCGCTGGGCATCGCCGCGGCCGGGGCGGTCAACCTGCTGGACCCGGCCGAGGTGGTGCTGGGCGGCGGCTACGCCCAGCTGGCGCCCTGGCTGCTGCCCGCGATGCGGGCCGAGCTGACCGCCCGGGTGACCGTCCGGCCCTGGTCGGAGGAGCGGCTGACGGTCTCCCGGCTGGGCCGCCGCGGCCCCCTGCTGGGGGCCGCGGTCGGCGTGGTCCGGTCGCTGCTCGCCGACCCGGGCCGGCTGGAGGAGCCTTAGGGCGTGTCTGACAATTCCCGCCGGGCGGGCGGCGTCAGGGCACGCACCTCGCCGCGTTGTCGTCGGTCGCCGATGGCCCCCAGCCTGACGGCCGGGAGGTGCCCCCACCGCATGGACTCCCTCCTCCGCCTTGCGATGCACGCACCCTGACGCCGCCCGCTGATCCGACGCGAATTGTCAGACACGCCCTAGCGGCCCGGCCGTCAGTCCTTGACCAGCTCGCGGCTCAGCCGCGAGGGCTTGCCGAGGACGGCGGCGAAGGTGATGCCGATGCCGACCAGCGCCCAGGCCAGCAGGACCAGCAGCGGCTGGGTCAGGTTGGTGGCGTCGAAGTAGGCGATCGAGCGGGCCGCGTCGGTACCGGCGCCGTTCGGGAACCAGGCGCCGATCGCCCGCCAGAACGGCGGCATCAGCGGCGGCGGGAAGACGCCGCCCGCGCTCGGGTTGCCGAGCACCACGAAGATCAGCACCGCGATGCCGATGCCGATGATGTCGAACAGGCACTGCAGGGCCATGGTGAACGCGCCGACCGCGAAGACCACCAGCGCGCCGAGGGCGGACATCGCCCAGAACGAGCCGGGCAGCGCGTCCAGGACCGTCTGGACGATGATCGCACCGCCGATGCCGGCCGCGACCGAGTACACCGCCAGGGTGCCGAGCCGGATCAGCGCCCGGTGGGTGTTGGACGGCTTGGCACCGGCGCTGACGCCGAGGATCGAGGCGACCAGGTAGCCGCCGACGCACCAGCCGATCACCAGGTAGAAGGAGGAGAGCCCGTTGGCGTCGCCCGTGGCGAGCGGCACGACGTCCTGGACGACGACCGTGCGGTCCTGGCTGTTCTCCAGGCCGGTGACGATGGACTCGGCGGCCCGGGCCGCGGACGGTCCGCGCGCGTTGGCGACCAGCAGCACGTCCTCGGTGGACGCCGGGTTCACCACCAGCGCGGCGTAGATCTTCTGGTCCTTGATCTGCTGGGTGGCGGCCTCCGCGTCCGGCGCGGTGACGGCCTTCACGGCCTCGTCCGGGACCGACTCCAGGCCCTGGACCAGCTTGGGGGCGACCTGCGGCGGGGCGACCACCGCGATCGACAGCTCGTGCGGCTTCGGCTGGTGCAGCGCGCCGACGTACGAGGTGACGAAGCCCAGCTGGAGGAGCAGCACGCCGATGACCAGCAGCGCCGCCCGCGGGGTGACCGCGCCCTTCAGTTCGGCGGCGAAGCCCTTCTTCGGTGCCGGTTCGGCCGTGCGCTCCGGTGCCTCGGTGGGCTCGGGTCCCTGCTGCCCTGGGGCGGTCATGCACATCTCCTTGCGTATCGGGGGAAACCGGGTACTTAATAGCATGAACTAGTTTCGTTGAGGTTTCTCCCGCGCCGGGGCGCTCCGGACGGGCTGCGGGATACTGACGCGGTGAGTACGCAGGACGAGGGCCGCGACGAGGCCCCGCAGGACGAGGACCCGCTGCTGGCGGTCGAGCGCGAGGTGGGGGTGCTGTTCCGGCGCGGCCGGGCCCGGATGTCCGAGCTCTCCCGGCGGGTCCACCCGCAGCTGGAGGGCATGGCGTACAGCCTGCTGAGCTACGTCGAGCAGGCCGGGTCGGTGCGGGTGACCGACGTCGGTGTGCACTTCGCGGTCGGCAAGGCGACGATCAGCCGGCAGATCCGGGCGCTGGAGGAGCTGGGCCTGCTGGCCCGGGAGGTGGACCCGCAGGACCGCCGCTCCGCCCGGGTCTCGCTCACCGAGGACGGCCGGCGGCGCTTCCTCGCGGCCAGGGCCGCCCGGATGACCCGGGTGCGGGAGCTGATCGGCGGCTGGCCGGAGGAGGACGTGGTGCGCTTCGCCGAGCTGCTGCACCGCTTCAACGACGTGGTCGGCGAGGCGGCGGCCGCACCGGCCGGCTGAGCGGCGGACGCGCGGGGCGGGAGCCGACGTGCGGGGCAGGGGGGGCGCAAGGGGCCCGGGCCGGGATCGGTCCGGGCTTTACTTGTTCTTGACGAATGTTGCCTAGGTCAACCATCGGCCTTATGGTTGCCACAGGCAACTATTCCGAAGGACCTCGATGACCGTCACCGCCACGCCTGCCGCGACCGGAGCCGCCGACACGACCGACCAACCGATGACGCACCGGCAGGTGATGGAGGCACTCTCCGGCCTGCTGCTCGGCCTCTTCGTCGCCGTGCTCTCGTCGACCGTCGTCTCCAACGCGCTGCCGCGGATCCTCACCGACCTGCACGGCGGCCAGTCCGCCTACACCTGGGTGATCACCGCGACCCTGCTCACCCTCACCGCCTCCACCCCGATCTGGGGCAAGCTCTCCGACCTCGCCAGCAAGAAGCTGCTGCTGCAGATCGCGCTGGTGATCTACATCGCCTCCTCCGCGCTGGCCGGCCTCTCCCAGAACACCGGCGAGCTGATCGCCTGCCGCGCCCTCCAGGGCATCGGCGCCGGCGGTGTCACCGCCCTCGCCCAGATCTGCCTGGCCGCGATGGTCCCGCCGCGTGAGCGCGGCCGGTACAGCGGCTACTTCGGCGCCGTCTTCGCGCTGGCCACCATCGGCGGCCCGCTGATCGGCGGCGTCATCGTGGACACCTCCTGGCTCGGCTGGCGCTGGTGCTTCTACGTCGGCATCCCGTTCGCGCTGGCCGCGATCCTGGTGCTGCAGCGCACCCTGAAGCTGCCCGTGGTCAAGCGCAAGGTGAAGATCGACTACCTCGGCGCCCTGGTGATCACCGGCGCGGTCAGCCTGCTGATGATCTGGATCACCCTGGCGGGCAAGAACTACGCCTGGCTCTCCTGGCAGACCGCGGTCATGGTCGGCGGCGGCCTGCTGCTCGGCGCCCTCGCCGTCGTCGTCGAGCGCCGCGCGGCCGAGCCGATCATCCCGCCGCACCTGTTCAAGCACCGGACGGTCACCCTGGCCGCGCTGGCCAGCGTGCTGGTCGGCATCGGGATGTACGGCGCGACCACCTTCCTCAGCCAGTACTTCCAGCTCGCCCGGGACAAGTCCCCGACGGTGGCCGGCCTGATGACCCTGCCGATGATCCTCGGCCTGGCCGTCTCCTCCACCGTCGCCGGCAAGCTGATCACCAAGTACGGCAAGTGGAAGGTCTACCTGGTCAGCGGAACGCTGCTGCTGGCCATCGGCTTCGGCCTGCTCGGCACCGCCCGGGCCGACACCGACTACGGCCTGCTCTCCGTCTACATGGCGGTCACCGGCATCGGCCTCGGCCTCACCATGCAGAACCTCGTCCTCGCCGTCCAGAACACCGTGCCGCGCGCGGAGCTCGGCTCGGCCAGCTCGGTGGTCACCTTCTTCCGCACCATGGGCGGCGCGATGGGCGTCTCGGCGCTCGGCGCGCTGATGAACAACCGGGTCGGCCACTACCTCGCCGAGAACCTGGCCAACGCGGGCGTCCCGGCGGGCGGCGGCTCGCTCGGCGGCGGCATCCCGGACCTGCACAAGCTGCCCGCGCAGCTGGTGCCGCTGGTCACCGATGCCTTCGGACACGGCGTCGGCATGATCTTCCTGGTGGCGGCGCCGTTCGCGCTGCTGGCCTTCGTCACCGTGCTGTTCATCCGGGAGACCGTGCTGCGCACCGGTCAGGAGTGACACCCGCCGGGGACGGCACCGCCGGAGGGCCGGGAGTGGACCACCACTCCCGGCCCTCCGGCGTAGTGTCGCGCCGGCCATGGTCGTCGTGCGGGGCGGTGCGTTCGGGAGGCCGGGCTGCGGCGGCGGTCCGCGAACTCCCGCCTGCCGGGCGACGCGTCCCCGGCCCGACGGCCGGGAGGTACCCCCCACGCCGCGTTGTTCGTCGATCACCGAAGGGCCGGGTGCGGGCCGGCGTGCCGTCGGTGCGAGGGGCGGCCCCGTGCGCCGGCCAGGCCGTGACCGGCCGCGTCGCGTCCTGGCCGGCGCGTCGTGGAACGCCGGAGGGGCGGGGGCGGGGGTGGCGCTCCCGGCCCTCCGGCGTACCGCGTGCCGCTACTTGTGGGCGATCAGGCTCAGCCCGTAGAGGACCACCGCGCCGCAGACGGCGAAGCAGGCGTACGCGCCGGCCAGGGCCAGCCGGCCGCCGGTCACCGGGGCGGCGCCGGCACCGGCCGTCTCGCGGCGCGCGGTGAGCGCGGCCTCGCGGCGGGACAGGGCGAGGATGCCGAGAGCGAAGACGGCGACCACGGCGACGGTGATGCCGAAGCTGACACCGGCGGTCTGGGCCAGGGCGTTCCACTTGATGTGCATGGTGATTCGAGCTCCTCAGCCGGCGGCGGTCAGGCCGCGACCGTGGTCGAGGACGGGGTCGGGGAGGCGGGCACGGCGGCGGGGTCGGCCTCGGCCGGGCCGACCTCGACCGGGGTGACGTCGGAGGCGTCGTTGACGTTGTCCGCGTGGACCGGCTGGCGGCGGGAGATGACCCACATCGCGGCCGAGCCGGCCACCAGGGCGGCACCGACCAGGGCGACGCCCCAGTTGCCCCGCTCGGCCAGGTAGGCGGCGAGCCCGCCCACGGTGGCGGCGGCGGGCAGGGTCAGGCCCCAGGTGTAGACCATGCGGCGGACCATGCCCCAGCGCAGCTCGGCCTTCGGGCCGCCGAGGCCGGCGCCCATGATGCCGCCGGAGCAGACCTGGGTGGTGGAGAGGCCGAAGCCCATGCTGGACGAGGTCAGGATGACCGTCGCGGAGGCCGACTCGGAGGCGAAGCCCTGGCGCGGGGTGATGTCCGCCAGGCCGCTGCCCATCGAGCGGATGATCCGCCAGCCGCCCATGTAGGTGCCGAGAGCGATCGCGGCGCCGGCCGAGACGATGACCCAGGTGGGGGGCAGCGCGCCCTTCGGCAGGGCGCCGACCGAGACCAGGGTCAGGGTGATGATGCCCATCGTCTTCTGGGCGTCGTTGGTGCCGTGCGCCAGCGAGATCAGCGAGGAGGAGAAGATCTGGCCGGTGCGGAAGCCCTTGCCGACGGTCTTCTCGTCGCTCTTGCGGGTGATCGCGAAGGCCAGCTTGGTGGCGCCCCAGGAGGCCAGGCCGGCCACCAGCGGGGAGGCGATCGCCGGGATGAGGATCTTGCTGACCACGGTGTCGAAGTTGACGCCGTTGGCACCGACACCGACCACGGTGGCGCCGATCAGACCGCCGTAGAGCGCGTGCGAAGAGCTCGACGGCAGGCCGCGCAGCCAGGTCAGCAGGTTCCAGAGGATGGCGCCGGCCAGTGCAGCGAAGATGATCTCCGGATGGATACCGGCCTTCTCGTTGACGATGCCGCCGGAGATGGTGGTGGCGACCTTCACGGAGAGGAACGCGCCCGCGAAGTTGAGGAGGGCCGCGATGGTGACTGCGATCTTCGGCCGGAGGGCTCCCGTCGCGATGGAGGTGGCCATCGCGTTGGCGGTGTCGTGGAACCCGTTGGTGAAGTCGAAGGCGAGCGCCGTGATGATCACAACGGCCACCAGGAACGAGATGTGTTCCATACCCAAACAATCGTCGTAGTTGTCGCACTGACGTTGGTGTCGTGCGCGACGCTAGGGACGCTTGGTGAACGGAAGGTGAACTGGCGTCTGAATCAAGGTTCCGACAGTGTCGTAGGGGTTGCCGGGACCTTTCCGAAGGGTTGCGCCCGCCGCGCTGAGCTGGACATTAGTGGAGATCCGCCCGCTTCGCCCGTTTTGCTGAGAGTTGCCTCACAGGAAGGGTGAAAAATTCATCGCGTCGTACGGGCGCGGCCTGTTTCCGGCGAGTAACCCGTGGCAGGATCTGCCGGAGGTCCGGGTACCCCGGAGCGCGGGCGGACGGGGAGGACGAGACCCATGGGCGGGGCGGTACGGCGCGCGGAGCTGACGGACGGACGACCGGCGGGCGGAGCGGGCGGCAGACGACCGGCCTGGGTCCGGGCCGCGCTGCGCTGCGGCGCCGTACTCGCGGCAGCCGCCCTGTCGCTGCCGCTGGCCTCCGGCGCGGCCTGGGCCGACCCGGTCCCGCCGGCCACCACCGCACCCGGAGCACCCGTCGCCGATCCCGCCGGTGCCGACCCGCTCGCCGCCGCCAAGGCCACCCTCGGCCCGCTGCTCGACCAGCTGCACGCGCTCTACCAGGGCGCCGAGGCCGCCACCGAGCAGTACAACGCGGCCGTCGACCGGGTCGCCGTGCAGCAGGCCGCGCTCACCGAACTCAAGGCCAAGCTGGAGCGCCAGCAGAAGCAGGTCGACGCGGGCACCGACATCGCCGCCCAGCTCGCCGCCGCCCAGTACCGCAACGGCGCCGCGTCCGCCTACGCGGAGCTGCTGCTCTCCAAGGACCCGTACGAGGCCGTCACCATCGCCGAGCTGCTCGCCGCCGCCAGCCGCTCGCAGAACGACTTCCTCAACAAGCTGACCGCCGACCGTGACGCGCTCGGCGGGCTGCAGAAGCAGAACGAGGAGGCGCTCGCCACCTCGCAGACCCTGGTCACCCAGCAGGACGCCGCCAAGGCCAAGGTCGCCGCCGACCTCGCCAGCGTCGAGCAGCTGGTCTCCTCGCTCACCGGTGCCCAGCGCGCCGAGCTGGAGCAGGTCGAGAAGGCCAAGGCCGACGAGGCCCAGCTCGCCTTCCTCGCCACCGGCGTGCTCGGCAAGGGCGAGCGCACCCCGTCGCTGGCCGGCCGCGCCGCGGTCGCCTACGCGCTCGCCCAGCTGGGCAAGCCGTACGTGTGGGGCGGCGCCGGGCCGGACGTCTTCGACTGCTCCGGGCTCACCTCGCAGGCCTGGCTGCACGCCGGCAAGCCGATCCCGCGTACCAGCCAGGAGCAGTGGGCGCAGCTCCGGCGCATCCCGCTCGACCAGCTCCGGCCGGGCGATCTGATCATCTACTTCGAGGGCGCCACGCACGTCGCGATGTACATCGGCGGCGGGCTCGTCGTGCACGCGCCGCGGCCGGGCTCGTACGTCAAGGTCGGGCCGATCGGGGCCAACCCGATCCTCGGCGCCGTCCGGCCGGACCCGGACGGGGCGGCCGACGAGGCGGGCGGCGCCTGGAAGGTCCCCGACCTGCCGGCCGGCTGGGACTCGGTGACCCCGATCGCGCCCAGCCCGCTCAACCAGCCGCCGATCCCGCCGGGCACCCCGGTCCCGCCGCCCGTCACCCCGGCGGCCCCGGGCACCCCCGAGCCCACCGCCACGCCGACGGGCACCCCGGACCCCTCCACGCCGACCGGTACGCCGACGGGGACCCCGACCGGCACGCCCACGAGCACGCCGACCGGCACGCCGACCGAGACCCCGACGTCCACGCCGACGGGCACGCCCACCGAGACGCCGACGTCCACGCCGACCGGCACCCCGACCGGAACGCCCACGGGTACCCCGACCGGAACGCCGACGGGCACGCCCACCGAGACCCCCTCGGGCACCCCCGCCTCCACCGGCACCGGCTCGCCCACCGCCACCGGCTCCAACGCCGCCACGGCCTCCGGCACCGCCTCCGCCACCACGTCCGGCACCCTCTCGCCCACCCAGAACTGACCCGCGGCGGCCGGGCCTTCGAGACCCCTCTCGAAGCCCAGGCCGCTCCGTCGCTGCGCCTTGCCGCTGCGGAGTAGGAAGTCGGCCATTCCGACTTCGCACTCCGCACCTGCTCCCGGCGGCCCCGCTCGATCCGAGCGAGAACCGGGGGCCACACCTTGCGTCCGTCGTAGACGGATGGGTGATTGGGAGTGGGAAGTCGACGGGGCCGACTTCCCACTCCTGGCCCTCGGCCAGCGGCTTCGGCTGCGCCTCGCCGCTGGCCGGGGGCTTCGCCCTGGCGGCTTCGGCTGCGCCTCGCCGCTGGCCGGGGGCTTCGCCCTGGCGGCTTCGGCTGCGCCTCGCCGCTGCATGTCTTGGCTGCGGAATGCTCGGTGTGGAGTGGGAAGTCGGCCATTCTGACTTCTCACTCCACCTGCAGAGCCCGTCCCTTGATCATCACACCTGCTCCGGCCGGTACTCGCTCAATCCGAGTAGGGACCGGCGGCCACACGTTGCGGCTGTCGTAGACGGATGGGTGCTTGGAGCAGGAAGTCGGCCCCTTCGACTTCCTGCTCCTGACGGCAGGGACCGCACAGCCAACCCGAGCATGGCATCGGGCGGCCCTTTGCTCCGTGCAAGCGGCCACCGGTGGAAGCGGAGTAGGGAGTCGGCCGGTCCGACTTCCCACTCCGCGCCTTCAGCCCCCACCTTCACCGCCATGCGCGAAGACCTCGGCGGCGATCGCTCGGCCCGAGTGATTGCCGCCGACAGCAACCGTTCCCCACCAGAGCAAGGCGGAGTGGGAAGTCGATGAGGCCGACTTCCCACTCCGAGGGCTGCCATCTGGCTGCCTGAGGCCCACCGACATCGACGGGTCCCCCCTGTTCCGGAGGCGTGGGGCGGGTCTGGTCTGTCACCTTTGCGCGCGCTGGGAAGTCGGTGGGACCGACTTCCTGTGCGTGGTGGTTGGGACAGCGCAGCCGAACTGAGCACGGTTTCCGCCGGCCCCTTGCTCTGCGCAAGGGGCCGGCGGCGGATGCGGAGTAGGAAGTCGGCGAGGCCGACTTCCTACTCCTGGCCCCGCACGGTGGGAGCTGCGCGAGATTGGCGGGGGGGGGGCCCGGGGGGGAGCGGCGGGGGGGCCCCCCGGCCGCACCGCGGGGGAGACTTTT